>JAACFJ010000058.1 GCA_009937505.1 Gammaproteobacteria bacterium | reverse complement strand
GCATCGCCCGCAACACCCAGCTCGTGCTGCAGGAAGAAACCGGCATCACGAAGGTCGTGGACCCATTGGCGGGTTCCTACTATGTCGAAAACCTCACGAATGAACTCGCCGCCGCAGCTCGCAAGCTCATTGACGAGGTCGAGGAGATGGGCGGCATGACGCGGGCTGTCGAAACCGGCATGCCCAAGTTGCGCATCGAGGAGTCAGCCACTCTGCGCCAGGCGCGAATCGACCGCGGCGAGGAGACGATCGTCGGCGTCAACAAGTATCAACAGGAAGAAGAAACGGAAATCGACATCCTCGATATCGACAACGCGGCCGTGCGAGAGGCCCAGATTCAGAGGCTCGAGACAGTACGCAGCAGCCGGGACGAGGCAGCCTGCAACGAGGCGCTGCTCGCTTTGACGGAGTCAGCGGAGAAGGAGACCGGCAACCTGCTCGCGCTCGCCGTCGACGCCGCGCGTGCCAGGGCCACGGTTGGCGAGATTTCCGACGCGCTTGAAAAAATCTACGGGCGGCATCGCGCCGTCACCCAGTCAATTTCGGGAGTCTATGGCGCCGTGTATGAAAATGATGATGAATTTGCTGCGCTACGACAGCGGACCGTCGAGTTCGAAAAAAGCGAGGGCCGCCGCCCGCGCATGCTGATCTGCAAACTCGGCCAGGACGGGCACGACCGCGGCGCCAAGGTGATCGCGACGGCCTTCGCCGATATCGGTTTCGACGTCGACATCGGACCACTCTTTCAAACGCCGGACGAAGCGGTTCGCGAAGCGATCGAAAACGATGTGCACGTTATCGGCATCTCCTCCCAGGCCGCTGGTCACAAGACACTGGTCCCGCAGGTGATTGCCGGCCTGGAGAAGGAAGGAGCGAACGACATCGTGGTCATCTGCGGTGGCGTCATTCCGCCGCAGGATGTCGAAGGCTTGCTCGGTGGCGGCGTTTCCGCGGTATTTGCCCCGGGCACCAATATCCTGGAGGCCGCGGCTGAAGTGCTCGATATCATTGAAAAGCGAAGGTTGGCACATGCATGAAGTAATCGAAGAACTCGAAAAGAAACGCAAGGCGGCCGCACTTGGGGGTGGTCAGAAACGGATCGACACTCAACACAGCCGCGGCAAGCTGACCGCACGCGAACGCATCGAGCTGTTGCTCGACGAGGACAGCTTCGAGGAATGGGACACGTTCGTCGAACACCGCTGTACCGATTTCGGCATGGCCGACAAGAAGGTTCCGGGTGACGGCGTCGTCACCGGCACCGGCACGCTCAACGGCCGGCTCGTTTTCGTCTTCAGCCAGGATTTCACCGTTTTCGGCGGCTCCCTGTCCGAAGCGCATGCCGAAAAGATCTGCAAGCTCATGGACCAGGCCATGAAAGTCGGCGCGCCGGTGATCGGGCTCAACGACTCCGGCGGCGCCCGCATCCAGGAGGGTGTGGCGTCGCTCGGCGGCTATGCGGAAGTCTTCCAGCGCAACGTGCTGGCGTCGGGTGTCATACCGCAGATCTCGGTCATCATGGGTCCCTGTGCCGGTGGTGCCGTTTACTCGCCCGCAATGACCGACTTCATCTTCATGGTGAAAGACACCTCTTACATGTTCGTCACGGGGCCTGAAGTCGTAAAGACAGTGACTCATGAAACGGTCACCGCCGAGGAACTCGGTGGCGCGCAGACTCATTCGACCGTCTCCGGCGTCTGTGACCGTGCGTATGAAAATGACGTGGAGACCTTGTTGATGGTGCGGCGGTTCGTGAATTACCTGCCGTCGAACAACCGCGAAAGCGCGCCCCACCGGCCGACCCCGGACCCCGTCGATCGGCTGGAGATGTCGCTCGACACGCTCGTGCCGGATAACCCGGCCATGCCGTACGACATGAAGGAACTCATCTACAAGGTCGCGGACGACTACGAGTTCTGGGAACTGCAGCCCGACCATGCCGGGAACATCGTGATCGGGTTCATTCGCATGGAGGGTCACACGGTCGGCGTCGTCGCCAATCAGCCCGACGTCCTGGCCGGCTGCCTGGACATCAAATCATCGATCAAGGCCGGTCGCTTCGTCCGTTTCTGCGACGCTTTCAATATACCTATCCTGACTTTTGTCGACGTACCGGGATTCCTGCCCGGAACGGCGCAGGAGCATGGCGGCATCATCAAGCACGGTGCAAAGTTGCTGTTCGCCTACGCCGAAGCCACGGTGCCCAAGGTCACCGTCATTACGCGCAAAGCCTATGGCGGCGCCTATGACGTCATGTCCTCCAAGCATCTGCGTGGTGACGTCAACCTGGCCTGGCCGAGTGCCGAGATCGCCGTGATGGGACCCAAGGGCGCGGTGGAGATCATCTTCCGCCAGGATATCGGCGACGAAGACAAGATTGCCAGGCGCACCGAGGAGTATCGACAGAAGTTCGCCAACCCGTTTGTCGCAGGCAGCCGTGGATACATCGACGACGTTATAGCGCCTCATACCACTCGAAATCGCATCTGCCGCTCGCTTGCCGTGCTTCGCAACAAGAAGCTCGACAATCCCTGGCGCAAGCACGACAACATTCCGCTGTAAGGGGTCTGCCGATGTTCAACAAAATCCTGATCGCGAACAGGGGTGAGATCGCCTGCCGAGTGATCAAGAGCGCGCGCAGCATGGGAATCGCAACCGTTGCTGTCTATTCCGATGCCGACCGTGACGCGTTACACGTCCAGATGGCCGACGAGGCGGTCAATATCGGCCCGCCACCCACGGCGCAAAGCTATTTGATGATGGACAAGATCGTCCAGGCTTGCCTGGACACGGGCGCCGAGGCCGTGCATCCGGGCTACGGCTTCCTCTCCGAGAACGCCGAGTTCAGGGCAGCCCTGGATGCGGCGAACATCGTCTTCATCGGCCCGAACACCCGCGCGATCGAAGCAATGGGCGACAAGATCACGTCCAAGAAGCTGGCCGACGAAGCGGGCGTCAATACGATCCCGGGTTTTCCCGACGCGATGAAAGACGCCGACCACGCCGTCGAGGTGGCCAACGACATCGGCTACCCGGTGATGCTCAAGGCGACGGCCGGCGGCGGCGGCAAGGGTATGCGCGTGGCCCGCAATGACACCGAATGCCGGGAAGGCTTCGAGCGGGCGGCAAACGAGGCCCGCTCGAGCTTCGGCAACGACCAGATCCTGGTGGAGAAATTCATCGAAGAGCCGCGGCACATCGAGATCCAGGTCATGGCCGACCGTCACGGCAATGCCGTATACCTCAACGAGCGTGAGTGCTCGCTGCAACGCCGGCACCAGAAAGTTATCGAGGAAGCGCCGTCCCCGTTTCTCGACGAGGCTACCCGCAAGGATATGGGTACGCAGGCCGTGACGCTTGCAAAGGCCGTGGATTACGAGTCGGCCGGCACCGTCGAGTTCATCGTCGACAAAGACCGGAATTTCTACTTCCTCGAAATGAATACCCGGCTGCAGGTCGAACACCCGGTTACGGAACTGATTACCGGACTCGATCTCGTCGAAATGATGATTCGCGTGGCGGATGGCGGGAAACTGCCGGTCGAGCAGTCGGATGTTCCGATCAATGGCTGGGCGATCGAGTCCCGCGTCTACGCCGAGGACCCGGCCCGGAACTTCCTGCCGTCGACCGGCCGGCTCGTGTACTACCGCCCGCCCGCGGAGGATGAACACGTCCGCGTGGACACCGGCGTTTACGAAGGCGGCGAGATATCGATGTTCTACGACCCGATGATCGCCAAGCTCATCACGTATGGCGCGGACCGCGAAGAGGCCCGTTCGCGCATGGGCACCGCACTCGATCAGTTCATCATCCGCGGCGTATCGAGCAACCTCGGTTTCCTGTCTGCGCTGATACGGCATCAACGCTTCATCGACGGCAACATCTCCACGAACATGATCGGTGATGAGTATCCTGCCGGTTTCGATCCGTCGGCTGGCGAGCTCGAGGACCCCACGGTAACCATCACGGTAGCGGCCTCGATGTTGCGCGGTTACCGCGATCGCGCCGCTCGTATCGACGGCCAGTTGCCCGGGCGCGAGCGTGAGGTGCCGCAGGACTGGGTTGCGATCATCGATGGCCAGCATCACCCGATCACCATCGTGCCCATGGAGGGCGGTTTCGATATCACGATCGACGGCAAGGTCAACAGCGTCCGCACGAACTGGTCCTTCGGTCAGCAGCTCTTTGGCGGCACGATCAACGGCAAGGAAGTGTTCGCCCAGGTCGAGCGCGCCGTGCAGACCTATCGCGTGCAGCATGCCGGCCGCCTCTCGGACGTAACCATTCTTACGCCGCGCGCGGCCGAGCTGTTCAAGCACATGCCCGTGAAAGTCGCGCCCGACATGTCGAAGTTCCTGCTGTCTCCGATGCCGGGTCTGCTGGTATCGCTGTCCGTCGAGGAAGGCGATACCGTTAGCGCCGGCGAGCAGCTGGCCGTGGTCGAGGCCATGAAGATGGAGAACACGCTGCACGCGGAACGCGACGGTGTCGTGGCGAAGATCTACTTCGAAGCCGGCACGACGCTTGCCGTCGATGACAAGATCCTGGAACTGGAGTAGCGCTTTGCCGCCGACAAAGCGCACGCCTGATTCGGAGCAGGATACCGCCGCGCTGGCAGACGGCGTGATAGCAGGTAACCGGAGAGTCCTTGCGCAGGCCATCACGCTGATCGAGTCGACGCGCAGCGACCACCGCGCGGCTGCCTCCAATCTGCTCGAGCAACTGATGCCGCATGCCGGCAACTCGATCCGGCTCGGGATTTCGGGTGTCCCCGGGGTTGGGAAATCGACGTTCATCGAGGCGCTCGGCAACCACGTGATCGATGCCGGCCACAGGGTGGCCGTGCTCACCGTGGATCCCTCTTCGGCGATCAGCGGCGGTTCGATCCTCGGTGACAAGACGCGCATGGAGCATCTGTCCCGCCGCGACGAGGCTTACATCCGCCCCTCGCCTGCCGGCAGCACGCTGGGAGGTGTCACGCGGCGCAGCCGCGAGGCGATGATCCTGTGCGAGGCCGCCGGTTTCGACGTCATCATCGTAGAGACTGTGGGTGTCGGCCAGTCCGAGACAAAGGTGGCGGACATGACCGACATGTTCGTGCTGCTGCTCCTGCCCGGCGCCGGCGACGAGCTGCAGGGCATCAAGCGCGGCATCGTGGAGCTGGCCGACCTCATCCTGATCAACAAGGCGGATGATGACCTGGTAGAACTCGCCGGACGAGCGGCGGCGGAATACCGTAATGCTTTGCGGCTGCTGCATCCGCGCTCGCCGAACTGGAAGGTCGAGGTTAAACGTTGTTCAGCACGTGACGGCGCCGGCATCGCCGACGCCTGGGAGACCGTGCTGCGCCATCACGAAATGCTGACATCCACAAGCCAACTCACGGCGCGTCGCGCGGCGCAGGCCCGCGACTGGATGTGGTCGGACGTTAGCGACAACCTCGTCGAAGCCCTCAAGAGCGACCCTCAGGTCGGCAAGCGGCTGGCGGAGCTGGAAGCGGCGACCAGCGAGGGCCGGATGCCGCCGACGATTGCCGCCAGGAACCTGCTCGAGATTTTTCTCGAACGTCATAAAGATAGCGGGTAATAGACCCGACCCGGAGGTAGAAATGAACGACCGGCCATTCAAGGTGCTGGGCATACAGCAGATCGCGGTAAGCGGACTGGACAAGACCCGCTTGCGATCGCTATGGGTCGATACCCTTGGGCTCGAACTGAGCGGTTCCTATCAAAGCGAGTCGGAAAACGTCGACGAAGACATTGCGATTCTCGGTGTCGGCCCTCTGAAAGTCGAAGTCGATCTCATGCAGCCGCTCGACCCGGACGCGAAACCCCGGGTGCAGACGCCGCCACTGAACCACGTCGGGCTGTGGATCGACGATTTGCCGGCGGCGGTCGAGTGGCTGAGCAGCCAGGGCGTCCGGTTTGCCCCCGGCGGCATTCGCAAGGGCGCCTCCGGTTTCGACATCTGTTTCGTTCATCCGAAAGCCAGCGAAGAATTTCCTGTCGGCGGAGAAGGCGTATTGATCGAACTCGTCCAGGCGCCGCCCGAGGTGTGTGAAGCCTTCGAGAGGCTGACGTAAACTGATTTAAAGAACACGGAGTACCGGCGCGATGCGCGACTACGAACAACATATCCTGTACGTCTTCCCGGGCCAGGGGTCCCAGTACGCGGGCATGGGCAGCGACCTTCACGAAGAGTTTGCTGTTGCGAGGAAGATCTACGCCCGGGCCAGCGAAGTCCTCGGTTACGACATCGCGGAGCTTTCCTTCAACGACCCGGAGGACAAGCTCAACCTCACCCGGTATACGCAGCCGGCATTGCTGACCCACTCCGTCGCGTGCCTCGAGATCTTCCGGGAGCTGACGGACGACCGCCTGAAGCCTGCCGTCGCCGCTGGCCACAGTCTCGGCGAATACACGGCGCTGGTTGCGGCCAGGGCCCTTGGTTTCGAAGACGCACTGAAGCTGGTGCAGAAACGCGGCGAACTGATGGGCACTCACGGCGAAGGCGAGATGAGCGCTTTTCCGCTGGCGCTCGACGTCATCAAGCCCATCGCCGAGAAACACCGTTGCGCGGTTGCCGGCTGCAACCTGCCCGAGCAGACGGTCGTTGGCGGCCGGGCCGAAGACCTGGAGAAGGTGGAGCAGGAGATCCAGGAACAGTTCGCACGCAAGCGTCCGGTGCGACTCAAGACCGAGGGCGCCTTCCACACCTTCTACATGGACAAGGCGGCGGAGCTGTTCCGGCCGGTGCTGGAAGAGGCCAGCTTCGGGTCAGCCGAAGCGCGCGTCCTGTCGAATTACACGGGTGGCTTTCACGAAGCCGACCCGGCAACGATCAGGGACGGCCTGTACTACCAGCTGTTCAACCCGGTGATGTGGCACGCGAACCTGCTGACGGCATTCGGGGAAGGTGTAAAGATGATCTTCGAGTTCGGCGGCGGCATCGGCTCCGCGGATACGCCTGACGGCAAGCGGCCGAACCTCGAAGGCATGATCAGGCGCGCCAGCAAGGCCGCCGACTACGAAGCGCAGTACCGTTCGGCGATCAATGCGCCGACCGTCAGGGAGACGGCGAACTTCGTGAACGATCCTGAAGCGGACTAGAGCAAGCTACCTTACGACGCCAGTTTCTTTATGGCGTCGTCGATCGCGACCAGCCGCTCAGCCTGCTCCAGGTGGAGCAGTTCGACCATCTGCCCGTTCAGGCGGATAACGCCTTTACCCCGGTTCTCGGGAAGCGCGAATGCCTCGACAACGGCCCTCGCATGGCCAAGCTCGGCGTCGCTGGGGGAGAAAATCCGGTTGGCGGTCTCGATCTGCGAGGGGTGAATCAGGGTCTTGCCGTCGAACCCGAGCAGCCTGCCCTGCCCGCACTCGGCCGACAGCCCTGCATCATTGCTGATGTCGTTGTAGACGCCGTCGATTGCAACAAGACCGTACGCACGGGCTGCCGCCAACGCCGCTGAGAGTGAAAACAGGAACGCGAGACGATCGGGCGTCGGCACGGCATTGAGTTCTTTCGCCAGGTCGTTGGTACCCATCACGAAGCCGGTAAGCCGCGTTTTTGCCGACGCCGCTGCGATCTTCTTGATGTTGAGGACCGCCAGCGGCGTTTCGACCATTACCCACAGGCCAAGGTCGGGCGATGCCCCCGCATCGTTCAGGAACCGATTGATGGCGCGAACATCTTTGCCCCTCGTGATCTTCGGCACCAGCACGCCATCGACGCCGGCCGACGCGGCCATTTCGAGATCGTCCCGCCCCCACTCCGTCTCGAGACCGTTGGCGCGGATCACGACTTCGCGGGCGCCGTAAGCGCGATCACCGACCGCGTTACGAATCGCTTCCCTGGCATCCGCCTTCGCCTCCGGCGCGACGGCATCCTCCAGGTCCAGGATAAGAGCATCCGCGGGCAACGACTTCGCCTTTTCCAGCGCCCGGGCATTCGCCCCCGGAACGTACAGGCAGGAACGTCGCGGGCGTGGCAATAAGGGGTTGTCAGTTGGGCGTGGCATGAGCGGTCATTATGCCCCAGGACATTACGCTTCAACCGCGAATGCTTACGACTTCTCGCGCCACCAGCGCCGCAACGCGGCTGCCTCGCAGGGCAACTCCGCAATCTCGCCCCCGGTCACTTCCCGCCAACGGGCAACAGCCGGCTCGGGCACCAGCACCAGGGTCGGCAGGCCTGCCGCGATGACGGCCAGGATTTCATCCGCGAGGCCGGCGCCGATCTCTTCCTGCTCGCCGAATTTCTCGGCGATGACGAGGTCCGGCCGGTCGATGAGTGCGCGCCGCAGTGGCGCGCCGGCGTCGGCGAGCGCGGCCGTGTCCAGCGTGCACTCCTTGCCGTCCGGGAAGTTACGGCTGGGTTGATTGATCATGACGTGATCGCCGGTCGCGAGATCGACGCTGTCGATGCGTGTGCGCCGGCCCTGGTCGTCGAAGAATGCCTCCTGCACCATGCCGCCGATGCTGCAGCCTGCGTCCCCCATTTCCCGCGCGAAGTCGGCCAGCGCGCGACGTTCGTGCTCGTCGATTCGAAAAACGACGGCGGCTGCTCGAATTTCCGGTTGGATGCTCATCTCCTGTGCTGCTCGGCGGACTACCTATACTGGGACAACGTGCACCCGTCGGCAATGCTGCTGTCGAGGAATGGAACGAGACGCAGGGATGCGCAAGCTGGCGGACCGGAGCTGATCGCTCCGGTCCGGTCCAGGTTAAATGTCTATCGCAGGGAGGTCAGAACTGCCAGGCGACGCCCAGCGAGAACATGTAGACCCGATCCGAGTCTTCGATGTCGAACTCTTCCCACTCTCCGCGGATATGGAGTTTGCCGAGGGCGAAGCGCGCTCCCAGGCCGTACATGAGGTCGGTGCCGTCTTCGCTGAGGGAGCCTAACCCGAAACCCGGATCGACGCCGCCTATGCTGAGACTGGCATCCCAGGACACCCAGCCCGCTTTGGCATAGATATCGAAGGGTCCGAAGTTGAGCCCGCCCAGGCCCACGAGGTTCAAGCCATCGGCGTCGATCTTCAGACTCGTGTCAGCGTCCAGCGCCCCGGACGGGCTGCCGAAGTCGATGTAGCCACCCTCGACGCCGAGGTTGAAGAGCGCCAGGTTCCAGTTGTAACCCGCGAAAAGCTTGTAACCTGTGTCGTCTTCGCTGAAGTCGGGCACGTCCGTAACGTCCGACGGGACCTTCAATGTGGACTGGCCGATCGAGCCGCCCACATAGAAACCGCTGTCGGCCGCCTGCGCCGATCCGAATAATACGAGAGCGGCAGTCAGGCACAGTGTCGGGATAATTGCGTTGCGATATGAAGCCATGTCTAGCTCCTGTTGTTTGAGGTCAGGGCGAGAGAGCATTCGTCGCTCATCGCACATGGATTACACGGCAGCGACGGACTCCCCGGCGGACGATATCGCAACACGGGGCCCGCTACCCGTCAATCAGGGTAAGCCGAAGCGGCATTGGTTTTCATTCGTATATACCTCGTTTCGTCGCATGGCGGAGCCGCCCGGCGGGAACCAGGAGGAGAACACCGGCGTTGCTGTCGCGCTCTGTTCGCCACCAATCAATGGTTGAAGTGCTATCTTAATAACAGAGACCTCGACACTATCGCTGGGAAATGATGGCCAACTATCTCCTGGACATCGTCATCCTGCTGACGGCAGCCGTCGTCGCCGTCCCACTGTTTCGTGCGGCGGGCTTCGGGGCGGTCCCCGGGTTCCTTGTCGCAGGAATTCTCGTCGGCCCGTCCGGGCTCGCGCTGATCGACGGGGTTTCCGAGATCGGCCAGCTGGCCGAGCTGGGCGTCATCCTGCTGTTGTTCGTCATCGGCATAGAGCTGAAACCTGCACGCCTGTGGCGGATGCGGAGGCTGGTTTTCGGGCTCGGGACCCTGCAGATAGCGATAACCGGCGCTTTGCTGACGGTCGGCGTGCGCCTGCTTCTCGATATTCCGTATCGTGTGGCAATCCTGATCGGCCTCGCACTCGCGCTCTCGTCGACCGCTTTTGTGCTTCAGCTTCTTGCAGAGCAGAAGATGCTGAAGTCCGGTTACGGGCGGGCCTCGCTGGCCGTATTGCTGCTCCAGGACCTGGCCGTGGTTCCGCTCCTCGCTCTCGTGCCGTTGCTTGCGGCGCAGGAGTTCACGATCGGCGTAGACATTGCGTTCGCCCTGCTGGAAGCCGCGGCGATTTTGGCTCTCGTCGTTGTGTTCGGTCGATTCCTGCTGCATCCGATACTGCACCGTGTCGCACATGCTCGCTCCCAGGAAATCTTCACGGCCCTGGTTGTTGTGCTGGTGCTGGGCAGCGCGCTACTCACCGAACACATTGGTCTGTCCATGGCAATGGGTGCGTTCATCGCAGGCCTGCTGATCGCGGATTCGCCTTATCGTCACGGAGTCGTGGCAGAGATCCATCCGTTTCGCGGTCTGCTGCTGGGTCTGTTCTTCATGTCCATGGGCATGTCGATCAACCTCAGCGCGTTCCTCGCGCAGCCGTTTGCGATACTCGGACTGCTTGTCCTGCTTATCGTCATCAAATTCGGCGTGCTGTGGCCACTGGCAAGCTCTTTCGGTCTTGGCACCAGGACCGGCGCAGCGGTAGCGCTACTGCTCGCGCAAAGCGGCGAATTTGGCCTGATTCTTTTTGCGTATACGCATCAGTTGAATCTCATTGACGCCGGCCTGTTCCAGCAACTACTCCTGGTCGTTGTGCTCAGCATGCTCGTGACCCCGGTGATCGGTAAGCTGGCGCAGCGCCTGGCGACGCCGCCGGCCGGGCAAAAAGAGGCAAGCCAGGAGCCCCCGGCACCGGAACCCGTCCTCGTCGCGGGATTCGGCCGCGTCGGCCGCCGTATTGGCCAGATTCTGGAAATGGCCGGGAAGCCCTACGTTGCCATTGATTTCAATTCGTCGCTGGTGCTGCGGGAACGCGCAAACGGACATCGAATTTTTTATGGCGACGTGCGGCGCCCCGAAGTATTGCGTGCTGCCGGCATTGCCGATGCGAACCTCGTGATCGTCACATTGGACGACTTCGAGGCCACGGAGGATATCGTGACTGCACTGCGCCAGGTGCGACCGAATGTGACCATTCTGGTCAGGGGACACAACGCCGATCAGTGCCGGACACTGCGAAAACTCGGTGCAAGCCTCGTGGTATCGGAAAACCTCGAGGCAAGCCTGGAACTCGCACGCGAGGCATTGCTCCGCGATCATAGTGACGCAGACGAGGCGGAGAGCCTGATCCTGCGTTTTCGCGATGATCATTACGCAAGCATCGAGGGCAAGAAGCCGGCAAAAACAACCGATCGAACCGGGGCAGAACGTTCATGATCGCGGTCCACCCCTTCACGGGTCCCGGCATGGATCTTGTTGGTCAGATCGATCAGCTCGCGATGCTCATGGTCTACAGCAACATTGCCGACTCTGCATCCCAGCTTCCACTCGAGCAGTTTCATCGAAATCTAAAGCCTCCCGTTTCGGCCCGGAACGTAATCGCGAAGTAGCGACCTGCCACGAGCGTAACGTCTTCGGAGTGCGTGTGGTCCCAACCGCTGGGGCCGGCAACCAGGCCATCTGCAACCGTACGGCATCGCTGTGGTCGCAGGAAAAGACCAGGACGCGAGGTACCTGCTCGTCCAGGTCGAGCCGCGCATCGCAGTTGGGCTTGCAACGAATTTTGACGAACCCAACCTCGGCGAAGTTGCGTTTGAGATCGCAAACGCGTTTACCGCCGCGAGCAATCGAGGAGGTTACAGGTGTCCGTTGTGAATCTTTTGTGATATTCGCGCAACGTTCGCGTGAACTTGTACTTCTAGGATCAGGGCTCCCTAGCAATCTATTCAAGGAGCTCGACTGTGAAACTGATGAAAACAGTTGCTGCGGCAACGATCCTCACCCTGTCGGCCATGATGGCCACCAACGCGCTGGCCGACCGCCCGGACGACAAGGGGCGCGGAAACGGCCCTGTCATTTACGTGACGTCGCAGGCCCTGTTCTACGACTCCATCGTACTTACCGACCTGCCGATGAAAGGTCCTTTTCAAAAGCTGTACGTGGGCCCGATGGGTCTCACCACAGAATTCGGCCCCGGCAACAGGGGCTATGTCGGCGGCCGCTGGTGGCTAGATGCCAATAGCAACGGCGAAATGGACGAAGGCGATGCTTTCTTCATGTGCCCACTGCTCGGGCCGGGACGGCTTGAGCCCTGATTCCTGAAGACCTCAGGCGCCAAAACACCAGGCGACACCATTGGCCTCGCTGCCAGACACGCCGGCCGCGGCGGCCGATGGTGTCCGCCTGAAGATGTAATAACTTCATGCTAACCCCGGTCTCTAAAAGCAACACGCCAGGCGGCCGGGTGAGACGCATGCGCAAGAAAATTCTGGTGATCGAAGATGAGCGCGATATTGCCGACCTCATTCGATTGCACCTGGAAGACCTCAATTACCTTGTCAGCGTGGCCCGCGACGGCAACACCGGCCTGCGCAAGAGCTCCGCTGGTTCCTGGGACCTGATCATCCTCGATCTTCGCCTGCCCGGCGTTGACGGCCTGGAGATCTGTCGGCGCCTGCGCCAGAGATCGGAGTATGTCCCGATCCTCATGTTGACCTCGAAGTCCTCCGAGCTCGATCGCGTCGTCGGACTCGAAATCGGCGCCGACGACTACGTCACCAAGCCGTTCAGCATTCTCGAACTCACGGCCCGCGTAAAAGCCATCCTGCGGCGCGCAGAGTTCTTCGATAGATCGAAGATGCAGGCGATGGACACGGTTCAGGTCGGCAAGCTCACGATCGACCCGGCAACGCGCAGTGCGGTGGTGCGCGGCGAAGCCGTCGAGCTTACGGCCAGGGAATTCGACTTGCTGTTCCATTTCGCAAAGCATCCTGGCCGTGTCTTCAGCCGGGCAGAGCTCCTGGATCGCGTGTGGGGCTACGGTCACGACGGCTATGAACACACCGTGAACTCGCACATCAATCGACTGCGCGCAAAAATCGAAAGCGATCCGGCGCATCCGGACTTCATCGTCACCATGTGGGGTGTCGGCTACAAAATGAGTGCCTTGCTCGATCGCGAGCAGTGCGCGTGAGGCGCCTCCATTACAAGTTATCGGCTGCAATGCTGGCAATTGTCGTCCTGCTCGGCGCCGCGTTCTACCAGGTCGACCGCTACAGCGTACGCATGTACTACGAAGAGCTGAGCCAAAGACTGAATGCCTCGCTGGCGATGTACGTCGTCAATGCAGAACCGCTGATCAGTGGCGGCCAGGTCGATGATGAGGCGCTGTCCGAACTGGCCGGCCGCGCAATGGTCATCAACCCCACTGCGGAGATCTATTTGCTGGGGGCCGACGGCACGATACTCGGTCATGCCTTCCCGCCTGAAGAGATCGTCGTAGATCGTATCGACACAGGCCCGATTCTCGACCTGCTGTCCGAATCGCGACCGTTACCGATAAAGGGCGTCGATCCACGCGAGCCCGGGTCGCGCAGGATATTCTCCGCATTCCCCGTGGTCGATCCCGAAGATACGAATGGCGATGCTGGTTACCTGTACGTGGTCCTCGGAGGCACTCACTACGAGGTTGTCGCGGCGCAGGTCTCCGGCAGTGACAAGCAGCGCATGGTGGCCGCGGGCATCGTCCTGCTGATGCTGGCCGCGTTTGTCGCCGCAACGCTGCTGTTCTCTTTCCTGACCCGCAGGCTCCGCAAGTTGACCGCCGATGTGACGGAGTTCACCGAACCGCATCCCGAGATGAACAATCCGATTGACGGTGTTGCCCAACCGCGAGATGAAATCGACCAGCTGCGCAACGCCTGCCATTTCATGGCGAGTACGATCCAGCAGCAGATGTCGAGCCTGCAGGAAAATGACCGGCTGCGGCGTGAACTCGTCACGAACATCTCTCACGATCTGCGCACGCCGTTGACCACGATGCAGGGGTATATCGAAACACTGATCATCAAGGATGAAACGCTCGATGCGGTGACGCGACGGCAATACCTGGATACCGCCTGCAAACACGCTGCTCACCTGGGCAGGCTGATACAGGACCTGTTCGAGCTCGCCATGTTCGACTCCGGCAGCGCCACGCCGGTTTTCGAGGAATTCTCGCTCACCGAGCTGATTCACGACGTCGCGCAGGAATTCAGGTTACAGGCAGATGAAGCGCAAGTATCACTGCAGATCGATCCTCCCGACGAAGCCGTGTCCGCCTACGCGGACATCAGCCTGATTCAGCGCGTTCTCGAGAACCTGGTAGGCAACGCCCTCAAATACACGCCCAGAGGCGGCAAGGTGTCGATCTCGGTGCGGCCCTCGTCGGCTGCGGTCGGCGTTTCGGTGGCGGATACCGGCGCCGGCATTTCGGAACAGGCCCTGCCACGCATCTTCGATCGCTTTTACAGGGAGAATGGCGATGCGGACGAGGGTAACGGCTCCATGGGTCTCGGACTTGCGATCGCCAAGAGAATCCTCGAATTGCACGGGAGCGAGATCCGCGTGACAAGCGAAGAGCGACGCGGTACCCGCTTTGACTTCGACCTGCCTCTTCAGGCGCGCGCGGCCTGACTGGACGACCGTGATCTTGATGGCCAGGGGCGGAGCGAGTGGCGCGCACCGTTTGAAGCGAGGCACAACCCCGCATGGAGCAGAATCGAACGTACGCAATTCAGGAACGCTAAATTATTGTTTTTAAATAGATTTGTTGAGTCCTCAGCAGATTATCAGTCCGTCATCAGACCACCCTCAGGAGCCGAATCCGCCCGTCGTCCACTCTTGCCCGCAGTATTCATCCGGTTACGAGGGACGACATCATGAACAAATGGATATTGACGATCCTGGCCCTGACAATTGCGGCCTGCGGCGGGGAAGAAGGCGAGCCCGAACAGACGCCGTCACCGGTTGCTATTCCCGGCGGCACCGGGCGGCGGCTCCAGCAGCGACGACTTCTGCGGTTCTGCGATGAGCGTATTCTGGTGCGACGATGCCAGCAGCTCGGGCGGGTCGACGGCGTCGGCAGTGCATTCGCAGGTCAGCGACACGGAGCCCAACGATGACCTCGCCAACGCGGTGTCCGTCCACTGGCCCAGGAACACCTCGGCCGACCAGCGCATCGGCTTCGGTGTCGAGGGCGGCGTTAACGGTGCCGCCGATGTTGCCGATTTTTTTACATTTACGCCGCGGCGTAGCGCCGACTTCTATATCAGCCTGTGCGAGACCGGTCAGACCTGCGGGCCGTGGACCGCGGACTACAGGCTGGCTTTGGCAACCGCGAGCGTGCGTATCCTGGATCAGTTCGGGATCGAAATCTTTAGCGAAACGCTGTACCCGGGGTCCGCAAACGTGTTCGAGACGCGCCTGGAGAGCGGCGTGCTGTATTACGCGGTGGTCGTTGCCGAAGGTATCTCCGACAAAACACAGTCGTACCGCCTGGTAGTGGGCGAATCCCTGCAGCAAACGGCAGCCGATGACGAGCCACCGTCGTCGACTTCGGTACCGGAGGCACCCCGGCTTTCCGCTTTCATCGTCGATTCGTACACGAATGTACAGTTTGACTGGACACCGCCGACGCATAACGAAGACGGCACACAGATGACTGACCTCGCCGGGTTCAACCTGTATCTCTATGACTATATTCGGGAAGGCGATTCCGCCGAGCGCCGCCTAATCGAGACGATAAACGACCCGTCAGTGACGACGCGGACGATAAACCTCGAGGGCTATCGGGACTGGTACGGCGTCGAGCTTGTCGACCCTCTGGGCTAGCCTTTCGAAAACCGGCTGATTTTGTTTGTCAACCGGTTACCGGGTGTCCGCCACGCTTACCGGTAGTTCCGGAACGCCGTAACGAGTTCGGCGGCCTTCGCTTCCCTTAGAGCCGCGCACAGGCGAACGCTTTCCGTCGCTTGTGCGAGAGTCCGCTCGTAGCCGGGCAATTGCTCCGCGCGTGCCTCGATGAATGCCTGCCATTCATCGGCTCGCTCGGCGCTGCAGAATGCACTCCCGAACGCGGGCAGAGCCCTGGCACGGTATGAGTCCGGAAGCTGCTCGATGATCTCTTCGTAATTTTCGGTGAGCCACTGATAGGTCAATTCTGTCGTCGCCTCGCGGCTCATCTGCCGGAAGACGATGCCGAGAAATTCCGAACCCTGAAATTTGCCTGCCAATAGCGTCGCCTGCAGTTTCCGAACCAGCGCCGGATCCTCCACGCGAGCAAGAGCGCCTCTCGCCGCGGCGCGAAACGCCGGGTCCTCGTCCGTCTGCGCCTGCTCCAGCAACAGGTCGAAGAACGGCTCCCCGATGTCCTGCACACCAATACTGAGAATCGTCTCGAGTTCGCTCGCGGGAGCGGCCGACGGGTCCGGTTCGCCGTCCAGGCCGATCCTTGCTACCGCCTGGCGGGCCAGCGGTTCGCGCATCGCCTGGTCTTTTGCCATGACAATGAGGAACCTCTGCATGCGTTGGCGCAACAAGGCTGTTCCGGAATCGTCACCGTCCGGCAGGCGGGCAAAACGTGGTCCCGCGATGTCCCGGAA
>JAACFJ010000057.1 GCA_009937505.1 Gammaproteobacteria bacterium | reverse complement strand
TGATGCGCTTGATGTCACCATCAACGCGAATCATCGGCGGCACGCCACCGGAGAGGTGCAGGTCTGACGCGTTGTTCTTTACCGTGAACGACAAAAGTTGGGCAACGTCGACGGCCATGTTTCTCCCTCGTTGTGGACTGCCGGACTTACCATAACCCGGCAAATATTGAGCCTAGTATAGCGAAGCACCCGGACCAAAACGTGATTAGAGTCACGGAAAACTTGCGAAAAATCCGCGATTTGCTGGCCGAAACGGCGGTGGAAGCCGGGCGTCGGCCCGAGGACGTCCACCTGCTCGCGGTCAGCAAGAAACAGCCCATCGAGAAGATCGTCGAAGCGGCTGCTGCCGGACAACGTGATTTTGGCGAAAACATCGTGCAGGAAGGCATCGATAAGGTCACAAAACTGGCAGAAAAAGGGCTTTGCTGGCATTTCGTCGGGCACCTCCAGTCGAACAAGACGCGACCCGTCGCCGAACACTTCGACTGGGTGCATTCCGTCGACAAGCTCAAGACCGCGAAAAGATTGTCGGAGCAACGTCCGGAATCGCTTGGCGACCTGAACGTGTGCATCCAGATCAACATCGACGAGGAAGCATCCAAGTCGGGCGTGCCGCCATCAGAGGTGGCTGATCTGGCTCGGGCCGTCGCCGGTTTACCCCGGTTGAGACTGCGCGGCCTCATGTGCCTGCCCGCCTTCCGCGAAGCCTTCGACGACCAGCGGTTACCGTTCGCGCTCACGCGCGAGCTGGCCGAATCGCTTGCGCGAGATGGCATCGTCATGGACACGCTGTCGATGGGTATGAGCGATGACTTTCGCGCGGCGATAATGGAAGGTGCAACTATCGTCAGGATCGGCACGGCCGTATTCGGTCCGCGAGACGCCTGATCCACTTCGAACGGGAGCAAGCATGAGTAACGATTTCATAGGGTTCATCGGCGGCGGCAACATGACGCGGGCGATCGCTGCGGGTCTCATCGAGGGCAAGTACCCGGCGGAGGACCTGCTCATCGCGGAACCCGCGATCGAACAGCGGGCGGCGCTTGCCAGGGACCTGCCCGGCGTGATCATCGAGGAATCGAATAATGACGTCGTGCGGCGTGCTGGCACCGTCGTACTCGCTGTCAAACCACAGGTCATGCGCCGGGTCTGCGAGGGTATCTCCGGGACGGTTCAAAAGTCCCGGCCGTTGATCGTCTCCGTCGCGGCCGGCATCCGTTCCGTCGATATAGACAGCTGGCTCGGGGACGGCCTTGCCGTCGTCCGTGTGATGCCCAACCAGCCCGCACTGCTCAGGCTCGGCGCAAGCGGACTGTACGCGAATGAGCGCACCACCGAGGAACAGAAGAAACGCGCCACCGGCATCATGTCTGCGGTCGGTCATGTCGTATCGGTTGACAGCGACTCCGACATCGACTCGGTGACGGCAATCTCGGGCACCGGCCCCGCGTACTTCTACCTGCTCATCGACATGATGATCAAATCGGCCCAGGAATTCGGTCTCGATCCGCAGGCGGCGCGGATACTGACGATCGAGACCGCCAAGGGCGCGGCAGCGATCGCGGATGCAGAAGATGAAACGATGCAGTCGCTGATCGAGCGTGTGCGATCGCCCGGCGGAACGACCACGGCCGCGTTCGAGAGTCTCGAGGTCGACCACGTTCGTGATATCTTTGCGCGGGCATTCGAGGCGGCGCGAGACCGCGCCGTCGCACTGGCGGATGAGGCCAACAAGGACTGAAGTATGGCGGGTGGGGCTTTAGACGCGATTGTATTCATCGTTGACGCGCTGGCGCGGCTGTATCTGCTGGTCTTGCTGCTGCGCCTGTTCCTGCCGCTGGCCCGTGCGGATTTTCATAACCCGCTTGCGCAGGCGATACTAAAGCTGACTTCACCGCTCGTCGTGCCGGTAAGGCGTATCCTGCCGCCCGTCGGGCGTGTCGATACTGCGACCGTGGTCGTAGCCTTCGGCGTGCAGTACCTCGCCGTGTTCATCATCGCGCTCGTCGAGGGCATACGACCGACGATCCTGTCGTTACTGGTCGCGTCCGCGGTCAGCCTGGTGTTGCTGATCTTCAACCTGTTCTTCTGGCTGATCATCATCCGCATCATCATCAGCTGGGTCAGTTCAGGGGGTTACAACCCTGCGGTGGCGATGGTCTACGCCCTCACCGAGCCTTTACTGCGCCCGTTTCGGCGCATCATTCCACCGATTGGCGGTTTCGACATTTCGGCAATCTTCGCGCTGATTGCCCTCGGCGCCCTTGTCAGGCTTTTCATGGGACTCCTGTAACGGGACCTACGATGCCGGCCGGTGTATCCTGTGTGCGAAGGGTTGGCGACAATCTCGCCGTGTCCGTCCGCGTCCAGCCTCGCGCGAGCCGTAACGTGGTAATGGGTGTTCGTGACGGCCGGCTCCTGGTGCGTACGACGGCGGCACCTTCCGACGGCAAAGCGAACAAGGCGGTCGTCAAATTGCTGGCTGGCTTTCTCGACATCGCGCCGTCGCGCATACGTGTCGTTCGCGGTCAGACGCAGCGTAATAAATTGGTACGCATATCCGGTCCTGTTGTACTACCGCCGGCCATCTTTCACGACGGTGCGGCAAATGGTTTATAGTCACGCACTGATCAGGAGACGGATATCATGCTGAACAGGAAGACTCTGATTGCCTTGTCACTATCCGGCTTTATTGCCGCGTGTGGGGGCGGCGGTGAAAGTCCGGAGGTACCGACTGCCGAGCCCGCTGGCGAATCCATGAAGGATATCGGCGAGCATGTCGTTCACTTCAGCGCCCAGTCAACCGATGCACTGCCTCCCGAGGTTGCCCGCGCTTACAACATCGTGCGCAGCAAGAATCGTGCAATGCTCACCGTATCCGTCTTGCGCGAGTCAGATAACGGTTCGGTACCGGCAGTTGTTGCCGTGAAAACGGTCAACCTGACGGGTCAACTCAAGAATGTCGCAATGCGCGAAATCGAAGAGCAGAATGCCGTTTACTATATCGGCGAGACTCCTGTAGCCAATCGGGAAACGCTGATCTTCGACATAAGCGTAACGCCGGAAGGCGCTAGCGGTCCTTCCGAGTTACGCTTCAAACGCGAGTTCTTTACCGACTAGTCACCGGTGCTTCTGCCTCGTTAACGGCGCTTTTCCCCGCAGAATTATGCCTGTGACAGTTGTTTCCTCCCCGTGATTCAGCTATGGTCGCGCTGCTTTTATTGCGGGCACCGCCCGTTTTTTTTGTTTCAGGGAGTTAGTTTTTCATGGCAGCAAATACGAAGAAGCCACCTACCAAGTCGGAAATCTACGCGAAGATCGTCGAAGACACGGGGCTTACCAGATCAAGAAGAACCTTGGCGGTCGTGGCGCCCCCGGGTTGTTCACCGTACCGGGCCTGCTGAAAATGCGCGTCG
The DNA here is from genome assembly GCA_009937505.1 of Gammaproteobacteria bacterium. Classification (GTDB taxonomy): domain Bacteria; phylum Pseudomonadota; class Gammaproteobacteria; order Steroidobacterales; family Woeseiaceae; genus UBA1847. The sequence continues at coordinate 25,670 of JAACFJ010000057.1, read as the reverse complement.
TGAAGAAGCCGGCCAGGAAGGCGCGTAAAGGCGTCAATCCTTTCACGGGCGAGGAAATGATGTTCAAAGCCAAGCCGGCCACCAAGGTCGTCAAGGTTACGGCGCTCAAGGGCCTGAAAGATATGGTCTGAGCGTTTGCAGACGCTTTGATTTCAGGAAAAAGCCGGGCTTGTCCCGGCTTTTTTTATCGCGCCAAAGCGTGCGGGACAGACTCGCGAGCCGAGACAGCCAGACAGCAGCTCGCGCTTCGGGAAGCGCTCCTACGACGCCGTATTGCAGGTGACGAATTTCATAACGGCTTCGCGCAGTTCCACGAGCCGGCCATGAAAGAAATGTTCTGCGCCGGTCATGACGAGCAACTCCGGTCCGGGTGCGAGGCCGTTCACCCATTCAATGGTCTCATCGACATCCACGAGTTCGTCCTCGTCGCCCTGTATCACCAGGAACGGGCAAGTGGGACGCGTAGCGAGGTCGCGCGCGAATCGGTAAATGGCCGGCGCAACGGCGACGAGGCCGTCCGCCCGGGCCGGTTCCGCCGCCCGAACCGCAATCGCCGCACCGAAGGAAAATCCGGCGATCCACAGGGGACCACCGGGTCCGTTGGAGCGCAACCAGTCGACCGCCGCCACCGCATCATCCAGTTCTCCGATGCCTTCGTCGTAAGCCCCCTCGCTGCTTTCGGTGCCACGGAAGTTGAAGCGGAGTGCGCTGAATCCCAGCCGCACGAATGAGCGCGCCAGCGTATGGGCGACCTTGTTATGCATGGTTCCGCCATGCTGCGGGTGCGGATGACAGACGACGGCACAGCCTTTCGCCGGGCCGTCTCGTGGCTCATCGAGTATCGTTTCGAGACGGCCGGCCGGACCTTCGATGAACATTCTTTCGCTGACAGGTGCTGTCGACATAAGGTCCGCCTGATGCTCCGCTAGTTCGCAAAGGTACCGCCTGTTTGCCGCCAGGCAAGCCGCATTGCGACTGCCGGCGTGCTTTGTTGCTGGCTTGGGAGGTCGTTATTACTGTAAAATTATGAGCTTATGGTGCATCTTCGCAACCCGCAGCGTATCGCCTGCGGCGCCAGCAGGACGAGCAATGAACAAGTACATTGACCTCGAGTCGCGCTATTGTGCGCATAACTACCACCCCCTCCCGGTCGTACTGACCCATGGCGAGGGCGTGTTCGTATGGGACGATTCCGGCAAGAAGTATCTCGATATGATGAGTGCGTACTCGGCCGTGAGTCACGGTCACGCGAATCCGCGTCTCGTCCAGCTGGTACGCGACCAGGTCGGCACGCTCAGTATCGTCTCGCGGGCGTTCTACACCGACAAGCTGGGCCCGTTCCTCGCCCGCGCCTGCGAGCTCACCGGACAGGACATGGGGCTGCCGATGAACACCGGCGCGGAAGCCGTGGAGACCGCTATCAAGGCCGCCCGCAAGTGGGCCTATACGGTCAAGGGTGTCGCCGACGACAAGGCCGAGATCATCGCCTGCAGCGGCAATTTCCACGGGCGCACGACGACCATCATCGCGATGTCGGACGAGCCTCAGTACAAGGCCGGCTTCGGACCGTTTCCAGCCGGTTTTCACGTTGTCGAATACGGCAGCATCGATGCGCTCGAAGCAGCGATCAACGAGAATACTGCGGCTTTTCTGGTCGAACCCATCCAGGGTGAGGGCGGCATCGTCGTGCCGCCGGAAGGCTATCTGCAGGCAGCAGCCGCGCTGTGCCGCAAACATGATGTACTGCTTATTGCCGACGAAATTCAGACCGGCCTGGGCCGGACCGGCAGGATGCTCGCCTGCGAACACGAGGGTGTAAAACCTGACGGACTGATACTGGGCAAGGCTCTCGGGGGCGGCATATTCCCCGTTTCGATGTTCCTGGCGCGCAAGGGCGTAATGGACGTTTTCGGTCCCGGTGATCACGGCAGCACCTTCGGCGGCAACCCGCTGGGAGCGGCCATCGGCCTGGAAGCCCTGAACATACTGGTCGAAGATGCCCTGCCGCAGCGCAGCGCAGAACTCGGCGACTACCTGATCGCGGAACTGCGCAAGATCGACAGCCCGCTGATCCGCGAGGTCCGTGGCCGGGGACTGTTTGTCGGCATGGAAATCGAACGCTCGCTCGGCACCGCCAGGGCCGTATGCGAAGCACTCATGGATCGCGGACTGTTAAGTAAGGAGACCCATGAAACGGTCGTTCGACTGGCGCCGCCGCTCGTGATCGAGAAGCAGGAAATCGACTGGGCCCTGCAGCAGATTCGCGAAGTACTCGCCGAAATGGACCGCGTGCGACTGGCTTCCTAGGGAAAACATACGGACTGAGTCATGCCCGAGATTACTACCGCATTCATCGTATTCATTGCAGGATCCGTTGCGATCGGGGCGGTGATCGGCTGGGTCACCCGGGGCAACCGTTGCTCGCAGGAGAAGATAGCCGTCAACGAAGGCTGGCAGCGACAGCTCGAAGCACAACGCACCGAGCACGAACGACTTCTAGAGCAAAACAAGACGCTGATGGAGCAGATAAGCCAGCTGCAGGCCTCGGGCAAAGACGCGACCAACCGGGCGCGCGAACTCTCCGACGCGCTCAAGGAGGCGTTCGAGCGCCGCGACCAGCTGCAGCGCGAACTGAAAGAAGTCCGCTCGAGCCTCGAGCGGGCAGTCCGGCAGCGCGAGCAGTTGCAGTCGGAAGTCAAATCGAACGAGGAGCTTGGCGATTCGACACGGGCTGCGCTGGAGGAAAAGGACGAAAAGATTTTCCGCCTGAGCCGGGAACTCGAGAACTGGCAGAATCGGCTGCCCCCGCTGATCGAACGCTATCGGGAGCGCGACGGCGAAGCCAGGCAGCTCGAGGACGAGCTTGCCTCGGCGCGCAACCGCATCGACGAATTCGAGCGCATTGCCGACACGGGAGAAACGCGCATCGAGCCTGTAGACCAGGATGCCCTGGGCGATGAGCTGGACGCCTCCAACGACCCCACGAGCGTAACGTACACCGGTATCGAAGAAGCCATCGACGAACCCGAAACCGCCGCGGAGTTGGCTGCAGCACAGGAGGATGACACAGCAGACTACGGCGAGGACGTTGCCGAGGACGCCGACGACCAAGCGCACGGCGAACTTGACGATGAACCGGAAGATGAACCGGAAGATGAACCGGAAGATGAACCGGAATCATTGGCCACGACCGCAGACATCACGGAATTGCACGACCGGGAACCCGGCGGCGTCCGCGATAACCTGCGCCTGATCAAGGGCATCGGCCCAGCGATCGAAAAAACGCTCAACGAGCTCGGCATCTTCCGTTATCACCAGATCGCGGAGATGACCGAATACGATATCGACCGCGTCGCGCAGCGCCTGAAAGGATTCAGCACCCGGATCTATCGGGAAGACTGGATCGGTCAGGCCCGGGAGCTGCAGCTCAAAAAATCCGGGACCTGACAGCGCCTATTCGTCGTTCGGGCCCTGCAGGCCCAGCAGTTCCACTTCAAACAAGAGCGTTGCGCCGGGGGGGATGGCTGAACCCGCACCGCGACTGCCGTAGCCGAGCTCGGGCGCAACCTTGAGTTCGCGCTTCTCACCGATGAGCATGCCGACGACGCCTTCGTCCCAGCCCCTGATGACCCGGCCTGCGCCGAGGGGGAACTGGAATTGCTGCCCACGATCGACCGAGCTGTCGAATTTCTTGCCGCGGCCGTCGGCGGCATTCTCATCGTAGAGCCATCCCGTGTAATGCACCGATGCGAGGTCACCGGCGACCGCCGCCCGGCCGTAGCCGTTGTTCAACCTTCTCATCGTGAGTCCCGGAGTGATCTCGATTTCTTCCGCGCTGCTCGTGTCGGCCATGGTGTCGGCTGCCTCGTCGGACTTGCCGGAAGCTCCGTCAGGCGCACAACCCGCTACGGTCACCGCTGCCAGAAACGTGAGGAGAAGTATGCGTGATGTCATTGTGAGTCGCCTTTGTCGTCAGAATTGTCAGGGGCGCCGGACGAACCGGCCGCGAAATCGAGCGATGCTGAATTGATGCAGTAGCGCTGCCCCGTGGGCTCCGGACCGTCTTCGAATACGTGCCCGAGGTGTGCGCCACAACGGCTGCAAAGGACCTCCCGCCGGACCATGCCGTGGCTCGTATCGACATGCGTCCTCACCGCGTCACCGGCCAACGGCACCCAGAAGCTCGGCCAGCCCGAGCCCGAATCATACTTGTGCGCCGAACTGAAAAGCTCGGCGTCGCAGCACACGCAGCGATACATACCGTCGGCCTTGTGCTCGACATAGGCGCCCGTAAAGGCGCGTTCGGTTCCCTTTTGCTGCGTCACCCGGTATTGCTCGTCGCTGAGCCGGGCCCGCAGTTCCTCGTCGCTGGGCAGTTCGCTGGTCATCGGAGATCCTTTTACTTGGCGGCCGGCGCGGAATCAAGCTCGAGTAGCAGCCGGTTCATACGTGCAACGTATTCGGCAGGATTTTCAATCTGACTACCTTCCGCAAGCAGTGCGTGATCGAGCAAGACGTTCGACAAGGCACTGAATCGCTCGTCGTCGGCCTCTGCTGACAGGCGCTCGACCAGCGGATGCTCGACGTTGACTTCGAGTATCGGCCTGGCTTCGGGCAAGCTCTGCCCGCTCGCCTCGAGCATGCGCTTCAGGCTCGGGTTCAGATCGCCTTCGCCGGCCACGACGCAGGCAGGTGAATCGACGAGGCGGCGGCTGACATTGACCCCTTCCACGCGATCCTTGAGAACCCGCTTGATCTTCTTGAGGAGTGGCTTGTGCTGTTCGTTGGCGACATCCTGCGTCATGGCGCCGTCACCTTCCGGAAGGCTCAGGCCCTCACGGGCCACGTCCGCAAGTTCCTTGCCATCGTAGTCGCGCAGGGCATCGACGAGCCACGGATCGATGCGGTCCGTCAGTAACAGTACCTCGATATCCTTCTTGCGCAGTCGCTCCAGGTGCGGGCTCGCAATCGCCGTGGAATGGTTGTCGGCCAGCAGGTAGTAGATCCGGTCCTGACTCTCCTGCATTCTCGACACGTAATCATCGAGCGACTGGTCCTGGTCGGCCCCTTTTCCGTGCGTGGTTGCAAAGCGCAGCAACTGCGACAGTTTCTCCTTGTTGGCCGGGTCTTCGATCAGACCCTCCTTCATCACCGGACCGAACTGCCGCCAGAAATTGCGGTAGTCGTCTCCCTCATCGGCGGCCATTTTCGCAAGCATGTCCAGCACGCGCCGCGTCATTGCCCCGCGCATCGCCTGCAGGTCGGGATTCTGTTGCAGCAGTTCGCGCGACACGTTGAGCGGCAAGTCCGAGGAGTCGACGACGCCCTTGACGAAACGCAGGTAGAGCGGCAGGAACTGCTCGGCATCGTCCATGATGAAGACACGCTGCACGTACAACTTCAGACCGCGCGGTGCCTCGCGATTCCAGAGATCGAAAGGCGCATTCGCCGGTATGTAGAGCAGGCTGGTATATTCCCGCTTGCCCTCGACCTGGTTGTGGCTCCAGCGCAGCGGATCTGCGAAGTCGTGCGACAGGTGTTTGTAGAATTCCCGGTATTCCTCGTCCGAAATATCCGAACGGGGGCGGGCCCACAATGCGGTTGCCAAGTTGACGACCTTTTCCTCGTCGTCCTCTCCGGCTCCCGCGAGGGTTACCGGAAAAGCTATGTGGTCCGAGTACTTGTGAATGAGGTTTTCGAGCCGCATGGACTCGGCGAATTCCGTCTCGCTGTCCTTGAGGTGCAATGTGACGCACGTGCCGCGGCTCTCGACCTCGGCCGCCTCCACCGTGAACTCGCCCTGCCCGTCGGACTCCCAGCGCACACCCTCGCCCGCATCCAGGCCTGCGCGCCGGGCTTCCACTACGACACGATCGGCAACGATAAATGCCGAATAAAAGCCGACGCCGAACTGGCCAATAAGCCGGGCATCCTCTTTTTCGTCACCGGTCATGCGGCTGAGGAATTCCGCGGTGCCGGAACGTGCAATGGTGCCGAGATTCTCGACCAGTTCTTCGCGGGACATGCCGATACCGTTATCGGACACGCTGATGGTGCGGGCGTCCTTGTCGTACGCAACGCGGATTCCGAGCTCGGTATCGCCGCCGAGCAGGTCCGGCGCGGCGAGCGCCTCGAATCGCAGTTTGTCTGCAGCGTCCGAGGCATTCGAGATCAGTTCGCGAAGGAATATTTCCTTGTTGCTGTACAGGGAATGGATCATCAGCTTCAGAAGCTGACGTACCTCGGCCTGGAAACCGAGCGTCTCCCGGGTGTTGTCGGTGCTCAATCTTGTCTCCCCGATGTAATACCTGACCGGCCGCCGGGCGGCGGGCCTGAGGTTCAGACGATTGGGGTTTACAGCCTCATTTCAAGGCTTCATGGGCGCTGCGTTCAGGCGGCCGCGCGACGACCGCGGGACGCAAATCCGGGCTGGGTGACGACCCGGTAGAGCAGGAATACGAACAGCAGGATCGCCACGGCCAGGCCGAGTGGCGGTTCTCTCAAGGCGGCAAGCACCCCGCATGCACTAACAAAAAGGAGTGCGAGCAGTCTTGCGACGTTCCAGGCTTTGCGCCGCACGCGCTCGACGAGAAGGCCCGCGGCACCGTACAGGTCGTCGAGGTCGTCAAGCCATTGCAGAATTCGTTCCAATGAAATATCTCTGCCTGCCGTCACCGCACGATGGTCAGCAGCGGTCTGCCGCTGTTACCTTCGTCCGCCCCGAGATCGGCTTCGACGATAGCTGCCTGGCTGGTTTCCTTCGCGTGGGCGATCGCTCTGTGGAACATCTCCCAGCGTTGCCGCGACGACTCGTTCTTGAGGGCAACGAGCGGCACTTCGTTTTCTTTGTGCTTCCTTGACATACTGTCTTCGCAATTCCGTTGGCAACGAACAGTGTTGGCACAACTATAGGGGCGCGATTCGACTGCCTCCGTGAGGCAGATCACAGCTTTTTTTGAAAGTTTTGCGGGACGCCGTGCGATGCTCGAAAACAAGACGCAGTACCGGTTTGGCCGGTGTTCGACGTCACATTAACGTCCCCCCCAAGCGGTGCCGGCTGCGCCAACAAAAAACGCCGACAGGGTGTCGGCGTTTCGTTATTCAATGTCGTAGCGATAGAGGAATCAGCCTTCGTCCTCGTCGTCCGTCCAGTTTCGCTTCACCTGCTCGCTCCAGCTGCGATAGCCTTTCCAGGTATATAACGACGGATCGATCCCAACCCGGCGGCCGCGCGGTGCCGGTGCCTTGGTGATCCAGCGCCGGTACTGTTGCCAGCCATCGGCGTCGTTTGCCGCCGGCTCGGACGGGGTTACCGTCGTTTCTACTTCGTCGGCTTTCGGCTTCGCATCCGTTGCGTAGTCGTCCACCCATCTCATGTGTTTGCTGTCAGGCATCGGCTTGCTCGGGCAGTCCTTTCACGAAATCCTATGTTTAATGAGCCCGGAATCACAGGAACTGCATCACAGTGCAGGATTGACTTTTTCACATAATTTTCAGCTGCTTGCGTCCGTTTTTTACTTAATCATCGGGTCGGATCGGCAACTTCAGGTCAGGACGCGATAACAGGGACTGTAGCTGCCGGCAGCAATCTTCATGCGCTTCTGGTCCACAAAGGAAGCCAGCAGATCGTCCAGCAGCGCCATGATTCTCGCCGAGCCGTTGATTTCGAACGGCCCGTGTTTCTCGATTGCTGCGGCGGTGTCTTCGCGTACGTTGCCGGAAACGATGCCGGAAAATGCGCGCCGCAGGTTGGCCGCAAGCTCGTGCGGTTTCGAGCCCTCGTTGATGTCGAGCGCGGTCATGGACTCGCGAGTCGCGGTGAACGGCTCCTGGAAATTGCGGTCGATCACGAGCCTCCAGTTGAAGTAATAGGCGTCGCCGTGTTTCTTGCGGAACTCGTGGACCGCCTCGAGCCCCCGCGCCATTTCCCTCGCGACCCCGGCCGGATCGTCGATGATGATGGAATAGCGCCTCCGGGCTTCCTCGCCCAGCGTCTGGCCGACGAACGCGTCGATCTGCCGGAAATACGGTTCCGCCGACGCAGGGCCGGTCATTACCATCGGCAGCGGCTGGGACGCATTGTCCGGATGCAACAGGACTCCCAGCAGGTAAAGAATCTCCTCCGCCGTCCCCACGCCGCCGGGGAATACGACGATACCGTGGCCCACGCGCACGAAGGCCTCGAGGCGTTTTTCCATGTCCGGCATGATGACAAGCGAATTGACGATGGGGTTCGGCGCCTCGGCGGCGATGATGCCGGGCTCCGTGATACCGATGTAGCGGCCGTCTCGAATACGCTGCTTGGCATGACCGATGGTCGCGCCCTTCATCGGGCCCTTCATCGCACCCGGCCCGCAGCCCGTGCACACATTCATGCCGCGCAGGCCGAGTTCGTAGCCGACGAGCTTGGTGTAGTCGTATTCCGCGCGACTGATTGCGTGCCCGCCCCAGCATACGACGATGTTCGCCGACGCCGGTGTCAGCAAGAGTCTCGCGTTTCGAACGATGTGGAAGACCGCGTTGGTCGTCCCGCCGCTGGTGGCAAGATCGAAGCGCGCGTCTTCGACGATCTCGTTGCGCGTGAAGACGATGTCGCGTAGCACGGCGAACAGCAGCTCGCGAGTACCGCGAATCATCTTGCCATCGACAAACGCGTCGGGCGGGGCGCCGGTCAGCGACACTTTTACGCCCCGGTCCTGCTGGATGAAACCGACCTCGAAATCCCTGTAGCGATCGAGTACCGCGCGAGTGTCGTCCATCTGGCTGCCTGAATTCAGGACCGCGAGCATGCAGCGCCGCAACAGCGGATAGAGGCCTCCCTCACCGCTTCCCCGCAGCTGGTCGACTTCGAACTGCGACAGAACTTCGAGGCTGCCTTCCGGCCAAACCTCGGCGTCAACCGTACGGGTTTCGGTCATGCGATTTCCGCCTTGTTGCAGGCCTCAGGGGCGTATTTCGATCGGCGTGTTTTCGGAAGTCATCAGCCAGATATCGATCATGTCCGAGTTCGACACGGCGATACAGCCGTTGGTCCAGTCCTGGGTCCGATAATACGCCTCTGATCGCGTCGGATCGTTGGGCTGGCCGTGGATCATGATTGCGCCGCCGGGATCCACGCCTTTCTTTCGAGCCTCCGCCCGGTCGCGCCGATTCGGATAGGACACGTGGATGGCAAGGAAATATTCGCTGTCGGGATTCTTCGCGTCGAGGAGATAGTTGCCTTCGGGTGTCTTGAAGTCGCCCTCCCGCTCCTTGTCGCCGACAGGGCGGATGCCGAGCGCGATGTCGAAGCTGCGGATCGCCACACCTCCCTTCAGCAGATGCAGTTTGCGGTTGGCCTTCTCGACCACGACCTTGTCCGCAATCGGAAAGTCGGTCGCCAGGGCCATGCCCTGAAGGCCCGGCACAGCGCTCGCCACCAGCAAAAGGGCACTCAATGCGCTCAGTATTTGCAGCCGTCCCGGCATACGTGAATCTCTCAACAGGTCCGTGGCCAAGATTAACAAAACTATCTGTCCCGAAAAAAGAGCCGCGTCACATCAGACGTTCCTGCCCACGATCCAGCCGATAATGAACCCGATGCCGCCCGCGACCAGCGTGTAGGCCGGCAGGAAGCGGAATACCCGCGCCGGCTGTTCCGCATCGTCGAACATGCCGTTGAGGTTTACAGAGTACGCATAGTGCAAATAGACGGACAGCCCGAATGCCGGAATTGCAAAACCGATCAGTCCCAGCGGCCAGCGCCAGCCCCTGCCCGTCCAGTTACCTCTGCCACGCCACACCGTGACCGTAGCAAATAACAGCAGCAGCGCAGGCGGCAACAGGTTGCGCAGCACGTAAGGCCCGCCCTCTTGCACGTCATTGAACCACGCCGCGGCAGCAACCGTGAGCAGCACCAGGGGCAGTACCCTGGTCGCGGTCAGTCGCACCCGATCGTTCATCAGGGTTGCTCGGTCGCCATGAGTACCGGGAATCGGACCTTAATGCCGGGCGTTATCCGGTGCAGATCCAGCCCCGGGTTGTACTGTCGGAACAGCCAGATCGGCACGTCGTATTCGCGCAGCGACAGGATCCACACCGATTCGCCACTGCGGATCGTGTGTTCCCGGACACCCGTGATGATGTGCTTGCGGAAGAAGCTGTCCTGCTGGCTACGATGATAGGCAACGCGCAGATTCTCGAACGTTGCAACGTCGACATCCCCGAATTCCAGCTTGATCCGCTGGCCGACCTCGACCGGCGTGCGGAACGCGAAGCCGTTTACGTCCCGCAGGCGCTGCGTTCGCAGGCCCAGCCAGTCCGCGTAGTGGCCGAGCGTCTCCAGTGGCTGCACCTCGATCGTGTTGTCCTCCGCCACCGTGTAGTCGCTCGGATCGGATAACAGCGCGGTCTGCACGGTGCTCGCCACGGTAGCGGCCAGGTCCCCGGCAAGTGCTGCGGGCTCCTGTTCTTCGACCTGCGGCACCTCTTCCACGATCATTTCCGGCTCTATCGGCTCTGGCTCCGGCTCCGGCTGCGCCGGCGCAGAGCTCGCTACCGCGACCACTTCCGGCGCCGGACCCGCGGCCGGCAACCGTAACTCTTGCCCGGCACGAATCCGGTGGCGGCTGCCAAGGCCGTTTAACGCAACAAGCGTTGACACTCTCGTATCGTATCGCGCGGCGATCTCGGACAAGGTGTCTCCGCGCGCCACCGTATGAAACAGATCCGGCAGCTGTTCCGTCCGCCACGTATCGTCCGGCACGGAAGCAAGCAGAGTATCCGCCGGTTGCTTCAGCGTGCTCTCGGGTAAACGTACGGTATAGCCGCGCGGCAGGTGCTTGCTGCCCTCCCATACCGTGGGCTGCAGGGCGAGATTGTGCTTCGCGATGTATCGCGACGACACGCCCAGCGCGCTCGCCAGCTCTTCCGCCGGGACATAGTCCGGCAGCTTCAGCTCGGCGTACGCGGTCGGTGACTCCCGGACCACGCCGGGAAAGTAGTGTTCAGGATTCTGGTCGACCTCTTTTGCGGCAAGAAACGCAAGGTAGAAATTGCGCGAGGCGAAACCGAAAGTGCGCCCGTTATAGTTGTGGAAGATATCGACATAGGCGGTGTCACCATGGATGCGCATTGCACGCCGTACACCGGCGAGGCCGTGGTTGTAGGCGGTAATCGCCATCGGCCAGTTACCGGTAATGGAGTAATTGTAAGCGAGGAGCCGGCCGGCGCCGCGCGTCGCCGCGTACGGATCGTTGCGTTCGTCGATCACGTGATCGACACGCATGAAACGCCGGCCCGTGCTTCGCGTAAATTGCCAGATTCCCGAAGCACCCACGTGCGAACGCGCAGCCGGGTTGTACGAGGATTCCACGTGCGGCAGCGCAGCGAGTTCAAGCGGCACCCCGAGCGCAGCAAATTCAGTTTCGATGAAATCGCGCCACCGACCCGATCGCTGCAGACCTTCGCGGAACCGGTCGGAGAGGCCCTGCTGGAACCGGATGCGCTTAGTCGCGGCACGCAGCGTGTCGTCACTGACGTCAGCGGGCCAAAGCGCGAGCACGCGCGCCTCTTCTGCGCTCAGGTTGTCGCGTTTGCCGTCGGCGAGGCTGCGCAATATGCGGACCAGGGCGTCACGGCGTTTTTTTACGCGCCGGTTGCGCTCCTTGCGGCTGATGCCGGTGGGTATATCGATGCGCTCGTACACCACCGCGAGATCGCGATTGTCATGCAATACGCCCTCGTCGGTGCCGTATCGGGTGAATATGGACACCCAGAAATCGACGTCGGGCCGTAATTCTTCCGGGAGCGGAAAGGTCTCCTCTGCATGGGCAGGCAGGACCATAAGGCCCAGAAATAGCAGCAAAAGAGATAAAAATGGACTTTTTCTTGCCATTTAGTTCAGTTCAAGTTTCAATCGCAAATTATTGATTAGTTCACAGAAAAAACAAGGAAATCAGCGTAATTTCAGGCGATGCTAAAGAGCTTTGTCGGCCGCGGCAAATCGCCGCGCGGCGGCGGCCCGAATGCCAGTTCCCGATCATGACCATTCACCCTCTAAAAAAGACCCTGTTTTCGCTTGCCGCCGGACTGTTGCTGGCGGGCGTCAGCGGCTGGTCCGTGGCGGGCGAAGTGGCCGTCGACCCGGCCGACAACGGCACCGACATCCGTGACGATACGACAGAGGATGCCGACTCGCGTTCCAGCGAAGTTGCAGCCGCGGTCGAGGAGTTTGTCGAGCCCGTACCGAGCCATGCCCATGACGTGCCGCTCGCAGAGGCCGTGACGTCGGCGGAAGGACTCGCTGAACCGCTCGAGCTTCTCGGCAAAGAAATTCCGCCGGGGTCTGCCATGCGGCTGTCCTGGTCTGCAACCGAGCTTTTCGAGGGTGTCCCGGTATCGACACCTGTCCTCGCCATCAATGGCGCGTTGCCGGGACCGAACCTGTGCCTTACCGCCGCAGTGCATGGTGACGAACTCAACGGCGTCGAGATGGTGCGTCGGGTGCTGCACGACATCAACCCGGACAAATTGTCGGGCGCGATCATCGGGGTGCCCATCGTCAACGTACAGGGCTTCCGCCGCGGTTCCCGCTACCTGCCGGACCGCCGCGACCTGAATCGCTATTTCCCCGGCAACCCGACAGGCAGCGCCGCGGCACGCATCGCACATTCATTTTTCATCAACGTCGTCGCACATTGCGACGCACTTATCGATCTGCATACGGGCTCGTTCGAACGAGCCAACCTGCCCCAGATTCGCGCGGACCTGCGCAATCCTGACGTCGTGACGCTGACGCAGGGTCTCGGCGGCATGGTGATCCTGCACAGCACGCCGGCGATCGGCACGCTGCGGCATGCGGCGACCCAGGCCGGCATACCCGCCGTGACGCTCGAAGCGGGCGGACCGTCGGTACTCGAGCTCAATGAAGTCAAGCACGGGGTCAAGGGCATCGAGACGTTAATCAGCACCATCGGCATGCAGCGCAAGCTGCGTCTCTGGAGCGATCCGGAGCCCGTCTATTACCGATCCTCGTGGGTGCGTGCGGACAGCGGCGGTATCCTCCTGGCGGATGTCAGTCTCGGCAGCACCGTGCGGGAAGGCGACCTGCTTGGCACCATCACCGATCCCATGAGCAATGCGCAGAGTGAGGTGCGTTCGCCCTATTCCGGCCGCATCATCGGTATGGCACGCAACCAGGTCGTAATGCCCGGATTCGCCGCCTTTCACGTCGGCATTGCAACCGTCGAGGCACCTGTCGGCGAGACGGACACGCCCGTTGCGCAGAAGGACGACGACAAGAGCGACGACTACGTCGACGGAATGTCGGAATAAGAGTAGGGCTGGATCGTATTTTCGCTTAAGCTCATCCCCTGAATGAGCGACGAACGCAAGCCACTTCATCGTTTCTGGACACCCCGATACTGGCCCACCTGGCTCGGCATGGCCGCCCTGCGCCTGGTATGCCTGCTGCCTCACCGTGCGGCGCTTGCGATCGGCCGGAGTCTCGGCCGGATCGCCGAGCGGCTTGCGGGCGGCCGCCGTGCCATCGTCCGCCGCAACCTGGAGCTATGTTTCCCCGAGCTGATGCCGCAGGAGCGGGATGCGCTGGCATCGCGGCACTTCGAGGCGCTGGGTATGTCGCTGATCGAGATGGGTCTCGGGCGCTGGGCCAGCGATCGACTGCATCTGAAGATTGCGCGCCTCGAGGGCCAGGAGCATTTGCAGCAGGCTCTCGACAGCGGCAAGGGTGTCATATTGCTGAGCGCTCATTTTACGACGCTCGAAATTTCGGGGCGATTGCTCGCAATGAACTGCCCGCCATTCGATGCTGTTTACCGGAAGAGCCGCAGCGAATTCATCACGGAGCTGCAGCGCACCGGCCGGGAACGCTCGGCGGACGAGACTATCGAAAAGCGCGACATCAAGCGCATGGTGCGCAAGTTGCGCCAGGGCCGGCCGGTCTGGTACGCACCCGACCAGAGCTATGATCGCAAGGGTGCCGCAGTCATTCCGTTCTTCGGCGTTCCCGCAATGCATACGACGGCGACGTCGACGCTCGCACGCCTCGGCGATGCAGTTACGCTGCCGTTTTTCCCGCGCCGGCTAGACGACGGCTCCTACGTGCACACGATCCTGCCGCCACTCGAGGGTCTTCCCGGCGAGGACGCTGTCGAAGACACGCGGAAGTATGTGCGCGTGCTCGAAGACCATATTCGCAGCTGTCCCGAGCAATACTTCTGGATACACCGGAAGTTCAAGAACCTGCCTGAGGGCTACGACGACTACTACGCCGATCTGGACTCGCTGAAATAGCCTTCGAGCAACGTTTCCCAGTTGCCCTCGTCGAAGTGTACGCGGGGATCCAGTGTCTTTATCTTGACGAGCGAGCGATGCAGCCGGCCCAGCGTCTTTTGCTGCCAGGCGCCCGGCGGTAACAGTCGGCCACGATCAAAGTCGAGCATCCACAACCTCCCCGCCCTGTCGATCTGCAGGTTATAGGCATTCATGTCGGCATGATAAACGCCGCAGGAATGAAACTCTCGGATCGCGGCGCCGGTAGCGTGCCAGAACGCCTCATCGCGCGACCGGAGTGCGATGTATTGCGACAGCGGGTGCACTTCGGGAATGCGCACCGTGATGATATCGGCCGTATAGGTGAGGCCGTGCCGGCGGTAGCGGGCGGCGGCCGGCCTGGGTACCCGGAGGTTATTGACGGCCAGCTTGGCGAGCAGCCGCCACTCGACAAACGAACGCGTGTTGTCCTCGCCGGTCCAGGCGTAGCGGTCGCGGACCAGCTTGCCGATCAGTCCGCCGCGCATAAAGTGCCGCAGCACGAACTGCCGTGGGATATTGCCGACGTACATCGTATTGCCGCGCCCGCCGGAGCCGTGGGATGGAAATCTGGTTGATGATGGCCTTATCGTATAGGATGGCGCCGGTCGTGGTCTTCTCGACGGTTTCGGTCAACGGATCCGTCCCTTGTTATCGACTTGTCTCACTTGTTCGCAAACTCTGCGCCCGAAGCAATCTGCGTTCTTCGGCTCTCGGCGATCGGCGATACCTGCCACGCGCTCGCGGTAATACGCAACCTTCAGGATAACTGGCCTGACGCCCGCATTACATGGGTCATCGGCAAGGCCGAAGCAACCCTCATGGGCGACATACGAGACATCGAGTTTATCACCTTCGATAAGGGCAAAGGATTGAGTGCCTACCGCGAGGTGAGCCGGCGGTTGTCGGGGCAGAGCTTCGACGTGGCGCTGTGCATGCACGCTTCGATGCGTGCCAACCTGCTCTGCCGTACTTTCCCCGCTGCGGTCCGGCTTGGTTTCGACAAGGCGCGCGCGCGCGATTTCCAGTGGCTGTTCACCAACCAGCGGATCCCGGCAGCGAAGGGAGAACATGCGCTCGAGGCAATGATGGGTTTTGCGCGCCACATCGGCGCGCAACCGACGGAGCCGCGCTGGGACATCCCTGTCGGTGACCCTGACCGGGCGTTTGCGCAGCAGTACTCCGGAGCGCGGACGGTCGTCATCAGTCCGTGCAGCAGCCAACGCAGCCGCAACTTCAGAAACTGGCCGGTCGAGCACTTCGTCTCGGTCACGCGGTATCTCCGCGAACGCCTGCAGGCAAACGTCGTGCTTACCGGCGGAACTTCGCCCCTCGAAAAAGAGTATGCGCGCGTCATTGCAGACCAGTCAGGCGCAACGGACCTGGTCGGTCAGACGTCGCTCAAGCAACTCTTCGCCCTGATCGCCGCCGCCGACGTCGTCATCTGCCCGGATTCCGGTCCGGCGCACATGGCCACCGCGGCCGGCACACCGGTCATCGGCCTGTATGCCACATCGAACCCGGATCGCACCGGCCCGTACCTGTCCCGGGACCTGTGCGTCAATCGTTACCCTGACGCCGTCGAGCGCTACCTGGGCAAGCGGGTGGCCGACGTGCGATGGGGCCGGCGCGTACGGCACCCCGAAGCGATGGAATTGATCACTATAAGCGACGTTACTCGCAAAATCGACGACTTTTTTCGGATTTAAGCGATCTTAAACTCTAGTTTTGCGCTTTCCCGGTGTCCGAACGCCCCCTGATGAGCCGCGGACCGCATTTTCTGAAAAAAAGCCATTTTTAGCTATTTTACTGACACTTTCTTTACTTTTCGGAGTAATTAGAGGCTTTTATGCCGTTCCAGGCATGTTCATTCACCAGTTTTTCCGAGGATCTTCGCGCCCGAATGGTCCACGGAGATCGAAAATGGTCGCCTGATTTCCCGCTTTTTAGATTATTGCCGAACTTAACGGCTTTTTTGCTATTTTTATTGCCAATTCGGCACTTTTAATTTGACCCCCACATCCGGGCAGGGCGAAGCGAATCTTGCTCAAGAATTACAGGTTAGGCGAAAATGCGCGTTTTTAGCGCATTTTAACCGCTACTTGGGCGGCTATTGGCATCCTGGACGGCCTGGCGCAATCGCGCCACGCTCAACTCCTTCAGACAGCGCAAGTGGCCGAGCGGGCAGGTGCGCTCGAAACAGGGGCTGCAGTCGAGACGGAGCCAATGGATATCGCGCTGCTTCGTGAGCGGTGGCGTGAATTCGGGCGACGAGGACCCGTAAATGCCGTGCACGTGGGCACCAACGGCAGCCGCAACGTGCATCAGCCCGGAATCATTGCTGACCGCCTGTTCCGCGTAACCGAGCAAGTCGATGACGTCTTGCAGCGAGGTCCGGCCACACAGGTTGCGCGCGGCACTCGCCGACGCGATACGCTCGCCGGCCGCTGCATCCTTGTCAGAGCCCAGCACCCAGACGTCGTAACCGTCGTTCCCGAGCAGCGCGGACAGCTCGGCAAAATATTCCAGCGGCCAGCACTTCGCAGGACCATATTCGGCGCCGGGCATCATCGCAATCACGGGCCGGTCGGTAGCGATGCCGAGTGACTCCATCACCTCATCCTGCTTTTGCCGGTCGACCGTCAGCGCCGGGAACGGGGCCGGTGGCAGCGCCTCGTCGGGCTCGAGGCCGAGGGCAACGAAGCGTTTCACGGTCTGGTCGAGAACGGACTTGTCGAACGGCCGCATGTCGGTGATGAGCCCGTAGCGGGACTCGCCGCGAAAACCGGTGCGCTTCGGTATACGTGCAAACCAGGGAATGAGAGCCGACTTGAGGGAGCGTGGCAAGACGATAGCCCGCTCGTAGCCCTCCTGCCGCAGCGAGTAGCCGATGCGCCGCCGCTTGCCGAACCCGAACTCGCCGTGCCCGGTTTCAGCGGCGATACCCCGGCGAACCTGCGGCATACGTGCAACGATCGGCAGCGACCATGCCGGCGCCAGCACGTCTATAGCGTCTTCGGGCCGGCGTTGCTTCAGCAGGATGAAGAGCGCCTGCGCCATCACCATGTCGCCGACCCACGACGGCCCGACGATCAGTGTTGCAGGCAGCGTCATGGGCTCAGCCGGAAAGCTGATCCAGGTAGTCTCTTACGCCGTTTTCGACCGGCCGGAACTCGATGTCACAGCCGGCCTCGCGCAGGTGATTGAGATCCGCCTGCGTGAAACTCTGGTAGGCGCCTTCGAGATGTGCCGGAAAAGGGATGTAGCGGATGTCGCCATGACCGTGCCAGTCGATCACCGCATTGGCGACGTCATTGAAGGTCTGCGCCTTGCCTGTGCCGGTATTAAACACGCCCGAAACGCCGGGGTTCTCGAGGAACCAGAGATTTACGGCACAGGCATCGTCTACGAAGACGAAGTCCCGCAGCTGCTCGCCATCGCCGTAACCGCCCGAGCCCTCGAACAGCCGCACTTCGTCGTCGGCGATGACCTGCGTATTGAAATGAAACGCGACGCTGGCCATGGAACCCTTGTGCTGCTCGCGCGGCCCGTAGACGTTGAAATAGCGCAGCCCGACAACCTGGCTCTCGGGACGCGCGGCGATACGGCGCACGTAGCGGTCAAACTGCAGTTTCGAGTAACCGTAAACGTTCAGCGGTAACTCGTTGTCGGGATGTTCTGCGAACGACTGCGATGCACCGTACACCGCAGCCGACGAGGCATAGAGGTAAGGAATTCTCCTGCCGAGACAGAAATGCAGCAGGCGCTGCGAATATCCGTAATTGTTGCGCATCATGTAACGACCGTCCCATTCAGTCGTCTCGGAACACGCGCCCTGGTGCAGGATTGCGGATACGGAAGAGGCAAATGCCTTATCGGTATCCAGACGATCGATGAACTCGTCTTTGTCGAGGTAATCGGCGATAGGCTGGTCCGCGATGTTGACGAACTTGTGACCGTCCTCGAGATCGTCGACGACGACGACGTCGTCATAACCGCGCTCTATGAGGGCACGGACGAGGTTGCTGCCGATGAAGCCGGCACCGCCGGTCACTACGTACATGGCTCAGTTCCTCAGCGCGACGACGCTAGTCGTCCCGCTCGAGATAGTACACGGCACCGCAATAAGGGCACTTGGCCTCCCCCGTTTCCTGCACGGGCAGGTAGACCCTGGGGTGTGAATTCCACAGGTACATGCCCGGCATGGGGCACGACAACGGCAGATCGTTCTGCCGCACGGCGTAGCGGTGCTCTGCGTTTGCCGGTATCAGGTTCTGGTCGACTGTGCCCGCTCTGGCTGCCACTGGTGGTCCCGTTGAAGTGGATCAGGGGCGGCAATTATACGCTGTCGCCGGCGCCGCCCGCTACGACCGATGCTGGCCGAGGTGCTGTTCCCAGACCGCGGCGACAAGATCCCGCTCACTCAGCAATTCGTCGTTACGGACGAACGGCGGCCGGTCGTTCAGCGTGAGATGGTGCAGGCGTCGCCGGAACTCCCGGTACGCATCCTGCAGCCGCGCCGCCGTCTGCACGTCCAGGCGGCCGACGGTGGCGAGCGCGGCAATCTGCCGTATGTTGTCGCTGAAACGAATGACCGCCGGGTACTTGCGGGCGTTCCGGAGCACCAGGTATTGCACGATGAACTCAATGTCGCCGATGCCTCCGCGGCCATGCTTGAGATCGAACCGGCCGGTATCGCTGCGGTCGAGTTCCTTGCGCATGCGTGTACGCATGGAAACCACCTCGTCTCGTAAGGTGTCGAGCCTGACGCGCGACATCAGGGTCTGCGCCCGGACACGCTCGAAGTCCATTGCCACCGCCGCACTGCCGGCGACGGACCGCGCCCGCAGCAGCGCCTGGTGCTCCCAGGTCCAGGCGTTCTCCTCCTGGTAACGCTCGAAAGCGTCAATGCTCGTGACCAGGACCCCCTTGCGCCCTTCCGGCCGCAGCCGCGTATCGATCTCGTACATCACGCCGGAACTGGTCTGGGTCGTCAGGAAATGCACCAACCGCCTGACCAGCCGCCCGAAGAACATCGCGTTGTCGAGCGGCTTGTCACCGTCGGTCATCTGCCGGTTACCCTTCGAATCATGCAGGAACACGAGATCGAGGTCCGAACCGTAAGACAGCTCCAGGCCACCGAGTTTGCCGTACGCAATAACGCCGAAGCCAGCGGCGTGCCGTTCCCCGTCGGTTTCGTAGTGCGGCGTCCCATGCTTGCCGGTCAGATCGAGCCACGCGGACTCCAGTGCGTAATCCAGCACCGCTTCAGCGAGAAAGGTCAGGCTGTCGCTGACCTTCATGATCGGTAACGCCCCGCTGAAATCCGCTACCGCGATTCGGAACAGGTTCGCGCGCTGAAACTGCGCGAGCGTCTCCATACGGGCCTCGGTGTCTGCCCCCTGCAGGTGCGCAAGGCGGCTTCCGAGCTCGGCCTCGAACTCGGCCTTCTCGATCCGCTCGGTTTCAATGCGCGGCTCGAGCAGCTCGTCGAGCAAAACCGGATAGCGCGCGATCTGCGCGGCGACATAGGAACTGCGCTCGCACAATTGCACCAGGCGGCGGGCGGCGAGCAGATTCTCGTTGAGAAGCGAAACGTAGGCGCTGCGGCGGAGGATCTGATTGATTACCGATAATGTCCTTTCCATTGCGAGGCGTGGCTCATCGCACTGCACCACCAGCGCCAGCAGGCGTGGCATGAAGCGCTGCAGACGTTCCTGAGCGATCGCGTCGATCTTCAGCGTCGACGGCGCGTGCAGGAAGGCCGCCACTGATTTGGCGAGGGCGCTCGCATCCTCTTCCCCGGAAAACGCGGCCGCCCATTCCTCTTCCGAAGCACCGCTCTTCCAGAGCGCCGCAAACCGGCGCTCGAGGTCGCCCTCGGCATCGGCTTCGCCACCCCGAAAAGCGATCGCTTCGAACTCGCGCGTGACATTGTGACGATGCCTGTCGAGATCGCGCACGAGGGACTCCCAGTCCGGGTAGCCCATCGCAACGCGCAGGCGATCGCGGTCGGCATCGTCCCCGGGCAAGTCGTGTACCTGTTGGTCACGCATCGCCTGGATGAAGTTCTCGAGACGCCGCAAGAACACGTAGGCCTCCCGAAGCTGCATCACCGCGGCCCGGTCCAGTCCCCGGCTGCCCTCGAGTGCGGGAAGCACGCGCAATAACGACGGTTGCTGCAGCTCTTCGCGATTGCCTCCGCGGACGAGCTGCATGGATTGCACGATGAACTCGATTTCGCGAATTCCGCCCGGCCCGAGCTTGACGTTGTCCGCCAGGTCACGTCGTTTGACTTCGGCGGCGATCAGCGCATACATCTCGCGCAGCGATTCGAAGACGCCGTAATCCAGGTAGCGGCGATACACGAACGGCACGATCAGGCTGTTGAAGAGGTCGTCGGCGACGACGCGTGGCGGCGGCTGACCGACTATGCGCGCCTTGATGTAGGCATAGCGCTCCCAGTCACGGCCGTGCTGCAACAAATACGATTCGAGCGCAGCAAAGCTCGTAACCGGCGGCCCGCTGTCGCCGAACGGCCGCAAGCGCGTATCGACACGGAACACGAAGCCGTCGGCTGTGTACTCGTCCAGGAGCGCGACGATGGATTGCGAGAGCCGTGTGAAGTACTGCTGACCGCTCAACTTGCGCGGGCCGTCGCTTTCTCCGTCAGCCGGATACAGAAAGACGATGTCGATGTCGGAGGAGAAGTTCAGTTCGCCCCCGCCGAGTTTGCCCATTGCCAACACCACCAGGGGCGTTATTGCGCCTTCCCGGTCCCTGAAGCGACCAAAGCGTTTCTCGAGCTGTCTTTCCGCGTAGCCGCCCGCGGCGGCGAGGAGTTGATCGGCGAGCGCGGAGAGCGCGCCGAGCGTCTCGGCAAGTTCGGCTGTCCCGGCAACCTCGCGCCACAGGACGTGCAGCATGAAGCGGTGTCGGAAGCGGCGCAGCAGCGACTTTACCTCGTCGATGCCCGCCTCGCTGGCGGCCAGATCATCTGCAAAAGTCCGTAGCTCGAGCAGATCCGGCGGCGATGAGAGCCGCTGCAGGCGGCTCTGCCAGTATTCCCAGTCTCGCAGCAGGGCATTTCCCGCGAATTCACTGACGGCAACAATGCGCAGCAAATGATTTTCGACGTCCGCCGCCAGACCGACCCTGCCGTGCGTATCCTCGAGCCGGTCAAACCATCGGGCCACCCCGGGACGCAATGCCTCCGGCAACTCGCCTAGCTTCTGTCTGTCGATAGCCATCGCCTGCAGTCTAGCGAAACTGTGGCCACCGTCGCGATAAACTCTACTTCTCCACGGCCGGGCAAAAGACCATGTCTGACAACAAGCACCTGCTGATCGTCTATCACTCGCAGTCGGGCACGACGTCGCAAATGGCGGACGCGGTGATTCGCGGCGCGCAGAGTCCCGATATTGGCAATGTCGAGGTGCGGACCCGCACCGCGCTCGAAGCGACCGCCGAGGACCTGCTCTGGTGTGATGCCTTCATACTCGGGACGCCGGAGAATTTCGGCTACATGAGCGGTGCCATGAAGTATTTTCTCGACCGTAGCTTCTACGACTGCGTGGACAAGATCGACGGCCGCCCTTACGCGCTTTTCGTGCGTGCAGGCAACGACGGCGCCGGCGCAATAACCAGCCTGCAGCGCATCCTCAAGGGTCTGTCGGTCAGGGAAGTTCAGGAGCCCGTGCTTATCGCCGGAGAATTCGACGCGGCACGACTCATTGAGTGCGAGGGACTGGGCATGACCATGGCGGCCGGCCTCGAAGCCGGCGTGTTCTGATTCAGGCGGTCGACTCTTTCGCCTGACCGGCAAGCTCTGACAGCACTTCGTCGAGCGGCACCGGCTTGCCGATTGCGTGACCCTGCGCGTAATGCACTCCCAGTTCCGCAACGAGCTTGCGCGTCTTTTCGTTTTCGACGTACTCGGCGACCGTTTCGAGCTCCATGACCTTCGCGACCTGCGTAATAGCAGCCACCATCGACTCCGAAATTCGGTTTTCAGCGATATCTCGGATGAAGCCGCCATCTATCTTGAGGATGTCGACAGCAAAGTTCTTGAGGTAAGCGAATGAACTGAGGCCTGCACCGAAGTCATCGAGCGCGATACTGCAGCCACGCTCGTGCAGCGCACCGATGAATTGCTGGGCTTTCTCCAGGTTGGACACGGCCGCGGACTCGGTGACTTCGAAACCCAGCGACGTGGCGGGCAGGCCGGCGGTGGCAATCTCATCCTCTATGAACTCGAGTATGTCGTCATCCGAGAGCGACTGCCCCGAGAGGTTCACCGAAAACAGGGCTCCGACGTCGCGCACGACCTCCGGATGTTCCATTAGACTTGCGATCGTCTTGGAGACCACCCAGCGGTCGACTTGCGGCATCAGCTGGTAGCGCTCCGCGGCGGAAAAGAACGCCGAAGACGGCACGGCGCTGCCATCATCGTCTCTCATGCGCAGCAGGATTTCGTATCGCGGCACGTCGCAATTACCCGCCAGCGTAGATATCGGCTGCGCCATCAGTGCGAATCCGTCGGAATCAAGCGTTTGCTGTATCTGCGCCACGAGCTGCATGTCGTCGTGGCGTCGAATGATGCTTTGGTTCTGTTCGTCGTAAACCTCGATGCGATCCCGGCCGTGGTCTTTTGCCGCCTCGCAGGCCATGCGGGCTGCAGTGAGCGAGGCACCCTCGTCACCCATCTTGCGATTGAACTCGGCAACGCCGATGCTGATAGTTATCTGCAGCGACTTGTCGCCCTCGAGGTAACGCAGTGATTGTCCCTTCTCGCGCACCTGGTGGGCCAGCTTCAGCCCCTCCTCGGCGTTCGCATGCGTCAGCAGGATGCAGAAGTCGTCGCCGGTAAGTCGCGACAACACAGCGCTGCGCGGCAGGCCGTCGTCGAGCAAACGGGCGAAGCGCAAGATGACCTCGTCACCGGCCTTGCGGCCGAAGGTGTCGTTGACGAGCTGCAAATTATCCAGGTCGAAATAGATGAGCTGGTGCGCGTCGCCTTTGGGTTCCAGGCTTTTCCAGGCTTCGTGCATCTGAGCCTCGAATCCGGAGCGATTCATCAGCCCTGTCATCGTGTCGAAGGACTTCTCGATGACGTACTCGACTTTGCGCACGATGTGCGACATGAAACGCCGATGCGCCGTGTTGAAGGATTCTTTGTTTACGCGACCGAGCAACGCAACCATGCCCTCGACATTATCCTGCTGATCCATGACCGGGCAGAGAAGAGTCTGGTAGCCCTCGTCGGCGAGTGTTTCGCCGCCTTCGGCCGCCGGGATCTCGAATACGACCGGCGACCGCTTGCCTTCCAGCTTGGGCAACATCTGGCCGATCAGATAGCGATCGAGCACCTTGCGATTGACGTTTTTCCAGCTCGAATGAGTCGCGCTGATGCGAATGCGCTTGGCAGGCATGAGCAGGACGCTATAGGCGATACCGAGGAAACGGCCGCTTTGGCCGACAAGCTGCGCCAGCCCGGCGTGACTGCGCGACTGGCCGTGGATCTTCTCATCGACCTCGTAGACCAGTCTGAGTTCTTTTTCGACGTCCTTGCCGTGCTCGAGCGCATCCCGCAGCTCGCGGTCGACACTCAGACCTTCGCCGATGACGGCCACCGCCGGCGCGAGCAGGTCGGCCAGCAGGTTCGGGTTAAACCAGGACGACTTGCCGGCATTTCGCGAGAACACGACAACGAGGAATCCCAGCACCGTGCCCTCGTCGAGAAAAACGGGCAGCACGAGCAACGTCCGCCCCGACTTCAGCGTGCGCCGCACGAACTCGGCCTCCGGGTGATCGCCGATCAGGATGTCGGCGTGCAGTTCGGCGATGAAGTCGTTGACTTCGTAGTCGTCGGCACCGTCGCTGCTCCAGATACAGCTTCGGTCGAGGCCGTAGAAGCAAAAACATTGCGCCCGGGGCACCAGAGACTGCAACAGGTCCGCAGCCTTGCCGATATTTCTTTTTGTCGTGAGGCTGTGAATTTCCGCTACCACGGCCGATCCCGTCACAACTTGGGCCACCTACAATGCCATCGGCGGCCGCAGGAGGCTGTGATTCAGGTCTCAGGTGAAACTATTTTATTGTGTCGATTCAGACCATTACGCGGATTACGGCGATCTAGCCCGGGCCTTTTTTGACCTAAAGGCCAAATTTGTGCCGCGGCGCCCACCCGCGGCCGAAGACCGGGCCGCGGGTGCCTGGTTTACGGCCGGTCAGAGGGCGGCGAGCCAGGCGTCGTCGGACCCCTCTTCGACGTCTTCGAAAAGTGGCGTGGACAGGTAACGCTCACCGGTATCGGGAAGCATCGCGAGGATGACTGAGCCGTCGGAGGCGTTTTCCGCCACGTCGAGCGCTGTCGCCAGCGTCGCTCCGGCCGAAATCCCGGTAAAAATACCCTCCCTCGCGGCCAGCTCCCGCGAGACCTCGATGGCGCGCTCGTCCGTTACACTCATCAGCTCGTCGAATATCCCGCGATCCAAAACATCGGGGATGAAATCCGGCGTCCAGCCCTGGATCTTGTGCGGGTTCCACGCGTCACCTTTCAGGAGCGCCGCTCCGGCGGGTTCTGTCGCCACGATCGTCACCTCGGGTCGAGCCGCCTTGATGGTTCGCCCGGCTCCCGACATCGTGCCGCCGGTGCCGTATCCCGTGACCCAGAAGTCCAGCCGCCGGCCCGCAAAATCGCGCAGGATCTCGGGGCCCGTGGTACTGGCGTGATACTCGGGGTTGGAGGGGTTCTCGAACTGCCGCGCGAGGAACCAGCCATGCTCCGCCGCGAGCTCCTCGGCTTTCTTGACCATGCCTGAACCGCGCTCTGCAGCGGGCGTGAGGATCACCTTTGCGCCGAGGCCGCGCATGATCTTGCGCCGTTCGACCGAAAACGAATCCGCCATGGTTGCTACGAATGGATGGCCCGTGGCCGCACAGACCATCGCCAGCGCGATTCCGGTATTGCCGGACGTCGCTTCCACGACAGTCTGGCCGGGCTTCAGCTCTCCGGCTTCCTCAGCATCGTTGATGATTGCGAAGGCGAGACGGTCCTTGACGGATGCCATCGGATTGAAAGATTCGACCTTGACGTAGATCTCCACGTTGTCCGGAGCCATGCGATTCAGGCGCACGACCGGGGTATTGCCGATGGTCTGCAGAATGCTGTCGTAAATCATCCTATTGTCCTTGTTGTTGCGCTGATGCCCTGTTGTATAGCAGAAAACCCGGCGCTTGCATCGTCTGCCGGAAAAACCGCCTTTCTTGATCCTTATGCACTTGTGTTATATGTAATCTGGGGAATGGAGCGATCCTGAGCAAAACGCTGTCGGATCTTCGGACGCACCGGAAAA
>JAACFJ010000056.1 GCA_009937505.1 Gammaproteobacteria bacterium | reverse complement strand
TCGGCACTGTCCCTGTCGAGACATACCTGCGGTAGCCCCGTCAGCGCCCTGTCGGGTGGCAGCAGGCGTTCGCGCAAGGCACTCGGCCCGTCTGCAGCCGATTTCTCCACGGCCGTAAGGTCGAGCATCTCATCCGCCCTGAAGTCCGCCACGGTCTCTCGATGCAGCCGCGCCGTATGCGCCACGGTCCCGGCTGCCCGCGCAACATCCTCCACGAGACTGCGCACGTAGGTGCCTTTGGAGCATCGCACCCTGAAAACCAGCCGGTTGCCTGCCACCTCCAGCAACTCGATGAAGTCGATCCTGATCGGCCGTGGCTCACGTTCCACGGTCTCGCCTTTGCGGGCAAGCTCATAGAGCCGTTTGCCGTCCTTCTTCAATGCCGAGTACATCGGCGGCACCTGCAACGACTCTCCACGAAAGCCTTGCAGGACGGCAGCCCACTCGTCCGTCGTCATTTGCGACACCTCGGCCGAATCGATTTCCGACCCGGTAGCGTCGCCGGTATCCGTCGCGGTCCCCAGTTTCGCCGTGACCCGATAGGTCTTGTCGGCCTCCAGCAGGAACGCGCAGACTTTCGTCGCTTCGCCGAAGCACAACGGCAACATTCCCGTCGCCGCCGGATCCAGGCTGCCCGTGTGGCCTGCCTTACGAGCGTTCAGCAACCGCTTCACGTGCTGCAGGGCCTGGTTCGACGTCAGCCCCGCCGGCTTGTTCAAAAGCAGCATCCCGTCGACCGGCTCCGATCGACTGTGTCGGCCCCGACTCACTGCTCCTACTCCCGATCGTCGGCCGCAACGGCCTGATCGATCAGTTCGGCCAGTCTGACGGCTTCTGCGGCACTGTCGTCGTGGACGAATCGCAACTCCGGCACATGCCGCGCCTTGATCGCCTTGCCGAGCTTCCCGCGCAGAAACCCCGACGCGCGCTCGAGCCCCTCGAGGGCCTGCACTGGATCCGCGTCGGGCTCGAGCAGGCTGAAATACACGCGCGCGACGCTCAGGTCTCGCGATAGATCCACAGAGGTCAGCGATACATTCTGCACCCGCGGATCCTTGACCTCGAACTGCAACAGTTCCGCCAGGGTCCGCTGCACCTGGTGCCCCAGGCGCTGGTTTCTGGAAAATTCGCGAGGCATGAATCAGCTACCGGCGCATGCCTCAATCGAGGGTGCGCGCAACCTCGATCCGCTCGTAGCATTCGATCTGGTCGCCAACCCGGACGTCGGCGTAGTTCTTCACGCCGATACCGCACTCTGTGCCCGAGCGCACTTCGTTCACGTCGTCCTTGAAACGACGCAGCGACTCGAGTTCACCCTCGTAAATAACCACGTTTTCACGCAGGACACGGATCGGATTCGATCGCTTTACGAGACCCTCCGTCACGATGCAGCCGGCGATATCGCCGAATTTCGGCGAGGAGAATACTTCCTTGACCTGGGCCAGGCCGACGATCTGCTCGCGAATCTCCGGCGACAGCATGCCGCTGAGAGCTGCCTTCACGTCATCGATCGCCTCGTAGATGATGCTGTAATAGCGAACGTCGACGCCGGATTCCTTGATCGCCGTACGTGCTGCGGCATCCGCGCGCACGTTGAAGCCGATGATCACGGCGTTTGACGCCGCTGCCAGCGTTGCGTCCGTCTCCGTGATACCGCCGACACCCGAACTCAGAACCTTGACCTTAACCTCGTCAGTCGAGAGTTTCGTGAGCGCATCTCGCAGCGCCTCGGCGCTGCCGTGTACGTCGGACTTGATGATCACCGAAATCGTATCCGCTTCGGCGTCCCTCATCTGGCTGAACATGTCTTCGAGCTTCGACGCCTGCTGCTGAGCGAGCTTCGTCTCGCGTGTCTTCGCACGCCGGAATTCCGCAGCCTCACGCGCCTTGCGCTCGTTCTTTACGGCCATGAAGTCGTCGCCCGCATTCGGCGTCTTGCCCAGTCCTAGAACTACGGCAGGACTCGACGGTCCGGCGGACTCGATGGACTGCTGCGTCTCGTCGAACATATTGCGGATACGGCCGTATTCTTCGCCGGCGATAATCATGTCGCCCTGTTTCAGGGTACCCGACTGCACCAGCAGGGTCGCGACGGCGCCACGCCCCTTCTCGAGGCTGGACTCGATGACCAGTCCCCTGGCGGGCCCGTCCTCCACGGCTTTGAGATCCATAACTTCTGCCTGCAGGAGGATCGCATCGAGCAGGGAATCGACGCCCTCACCGGTCTTCGCCGACACGTGCACGAACAGGTGCTCGCCACCCCAGTCTTCCGGGATGATCTCGTGCTGCGCCAGCTCGTTGCGGACGCGATCCGGATCGGCATTCTCCCGATCGATCTTGTTGACCGCGATCACGAGTGGTACACCCGCGGCCTTGGCATGTTCGATAGCTTCGATCGTCTGCGGCATGACGCCGTCGTCCGCCGCAACGACCAGCACTACGATGTCGGTCGCCTGTGCCCCGCGAGCACGCATCGCCGTGAAGGCGGCATGGCCGGGTGTATCGAGGAAGGAGACGCGACCCTTTTGGGTCTTCACGGAATACGCGCCGATATGCTGCGTAATGCCGCCGGCCTCCGCGTCTGCCACGTGCGTCCGGCGGATATAGTCAAGCAGCGATGTCTTGCCATGGTCGACATGACCCATGATGGTCACGACAGGCGGCCGAGAAACTTCCTCGCCGGTTTCGACCAGCTCATCGGCAAGCAATTTCTCATCGATGGCCTCAGCCGCGATCGGCTTGGCAACATGGCCAAATTCCTCAACGACGAGCGTCGCCGTGTCCTGATCGATCACCTGATTGATCGTGACCATCGCACCCATGTTGAAAAGCACCTTGACGACCTCGTTGCCCTTGATCGCCATACGCTGGGCGAGTTCGGATACCGCGATGCTCTCGGGAATCTCGATCTCACGCACAACCGGCGCTGTGGGCCTCTCGAAGCCGTGTTGCGAGTCGCCACCCATCGACACCGGGCGGCGGCGCATCGGCGTCTTGCGCTTGCGGCGACCGCTCTTGTCGCCGGCCACGTGCAGTTCCTTGCGCCCGTAACGCGTCTCCGGTCGCTGGGCCTTGCCCTTGACCTTTTCCTTCTCTTTTTCCTTGGCGCGGCGTTCGCGTGCGTCCTGCTCCGCTTTCTCGAGTCGGGATTTTTCCTCGGCCTGCACAACGGCGGCCTGCTCGGCGGCCTTGCGCGCCTCCTCCTCGGCATCGATGCGCGCCTTCTCTTCCTCCTGCCGCTTTTCTTCCTCGAGGCGTGCTGCCGTCTCTTTCTCCGCCTGCAGGCGCTCCACCTCGCGCTGCTCCGCCTCTACGCGCTCCTCTTCCTCGCGACGCTGGCGATCGAGCTCTTCCTGCTCCTGCTGCGCCTGCTTCTCGAGTACGTCGCGCTTGATGTACGTGCGCTTGCGGCGCACTTCGACATTCACCGTCCGCGAACGCCCCTGCGCACCGGAGAGCCTGAGTTCGGACTGCGACTTGCGCTTCAGCGTAATGCGCCGCGGCGCAGCGTCGCCCGCTGGCGTATCTGCCTGGCCGTGGCTGCGACGCAGGTAGGTCAGCAGCTCGAGTTTCGCATCGTCGCTAAGCGTGTCTTCCGAACTACCGACCTCAATACCGGCCTCGTCGAGCTGCGAAAGCAGCTTCTCGACCGGTACCTTCAGTACTTCGGCGAATTGTGCAACTGTGACATCTGCCATACTTCACTCCGCGCATATGCGCTCAGGCTTGCTGCTCCTCGGCGAACCAGTGTTCGCGCGCCTTCATGATCAGCGCGGCAGCCTTTTCTTCATCCATTTCATTGATCTCGAGCAGGTCATCCGTCGCGAGCTCTGCCAGGTCCTCGCGGGTCACGACGCCTTTGCTGGCGAGCACGAACGCTAGTCCCTTGTCCATGCCTTCGAGCTCGAGCAGGTCCTCGGCCGGTTCGGCCTCGTCGATCTTTTCTTCCTGCACGATTGCCTGCGTCAGCAGTACGTCGCGCGCACGACTGCGCAGCTCCGTGACGATGTCCTCGTCGAACTCCTCGATCTCGACCAGTTCCGAGGCGGGAACGTAAGCCACTTCCTCGATTGTCGAAAATCCCTCCTGCACGAGAATGAGGCCGATCTCCTCGTCCACATCGAGCTGCTTCGAGAACATCTCGATGAGTTCCTTCATCTCGGATTCGCTCTTCTGCTCGGCATCCGCGGCGGTCATCACGTTGAGCTCCCAGCCGGTCAGTTCGCTCGCGAGGCGGATGTTCTGCCCCCCGCGTCCGATCGCCTGCGACAGCTTGTCCTCTTCGACCGCAATATCCATGCTGTGCGAGTCCTCGTCCACGACGATGGAGACGACCTCCGCGGGCGACATGGCGTTAACCACAAATTGAGCGGGGTTCTCATTCCACAGGATGATGTCCACCCGTTCACCGGCGAGTTCGTTCGACACCGCCTGCACGCGAGAACCGCGCATGCCGACGCAGGCGCCGACAGCATCGATACGGTTGTCGTTGCTCTTCACCGCAATTTTCGCGCGCAAACCCGGGTCGCGCGCCGCGCCGAGAATATCGATGAGACCCTGGCCCACTTCCGGCACCTCGATCTTGAACAGCTCGACCAGGAACTGCGGCGACGTACGCGTCATGAACAGCTGCGGCCCGCGCAGTTCCGAGCGCACCTCGGTCAACAGTGCCTTGATGCGATCCTGCGGCCGCACCGGCTCACGTGGCACCATCTGCTCACGAGAGACGAAGCCCTCGGCGTTACCACCAAGATCGATGTAGACACCGTTGCGGTCGACGCGCTTGACCAGGCCCGAGAGCATCTCACCCTCACGCTCCTGATACTCTTCGACGACCTGCTCACGCTCTGCCTCGCGCACCTTTTGCACGATCACCTGCTTCGCGGTCTGTGCCGCGATGCGGCCGAATTCGACCGATTCCATCGGAACCTCGACATAACCGTCGGGCTCGGCGTTCTCGTCGACGTCGACCGCGTCAATCATCCGCAGCTCCCGATCCGGAAATTCCAGTTCGGTGGACTCGTCCGCGAAGACTTTCCAGCGCCTGAAAGTGTCGTAATCGCCGGTCTCGCGGTCGATAGCCACGCGCACGTCGATATCTTCACCGTGCTTTCTGCGCGTCGCGGACGCGAGTGCGGCTTCGATTGCCTCGAATATGATGTCTTTTTCGACGCCCTTCTCATTCGAAACGGCGTCGACGACCATCAGGATCTCTTTGCTCATTACCTCTAACTCCAGTCTTGCCCAGCGGCCTCAGTTGACGCCGGGCACGAGTCGGGCGGTGTCAATCGTCGCCACCGGCAGGGTGTGCGACACGCCATCCACGTCGACCACGATATTTTCGTCATCCGACGACACCAGGGTGCCGCGGAAGCGCCGCCGCCCCTCTATCGGGAAGCGCATCTGCACTTTCACGGTTTCTCCTGTAAACCTTTGAAAATGCGCATTTTTCGTTAACTTCCTGTCCACACCTGGCGACGACACCTCGAGATCGTAATGCCCGGGCAGCGGGTCCTCTACATCAAGGATCGCGCTAACGGCCCGGCTGATCTTCTCGCAGTCGTCCAGGCCGATCCCGTCCGGCTTGTCGATAAACACCCGCAAAAAGCCGTGTTTGCCACCGAGTTTCACTTCCAGGTCCGACAGCTCGTAACCCAGTCGTACGATGGCCGGCTCAAGCAACTCAATCAACTCTTCGCGCGTCACTTTTTAAACCTAACCATTTGTTTCAAAACAAAAAAATGGGCCCAAGGCCCATTATCTACCAACGCGGTTGCCCGATCCCCGGGCAACAAAAAACCCCTGAGCGGGGCTTTTTTCTACCAAGACTTTGGTAGCGGTGCGTGTCAGGACTCGCATCCATCCGGAAGGCTCCATTCCGGCCCCACCACCGCGTTGGCGCGCGATTATACGGCAATCGCCTCGCGCTGCGCAATGCCCCCCCTGAAGCATGCCGAATCAGCCTCGGGCAAGCCTTCCGCTTCGTCGCTACTGTCACTAGACTTGCCTGCCCGGCTCTCCAGATACGGATAACGCATGTACGACTTTGCGGTCATCGGCGGCGGTATTGTCGGCCTGTCCACGGCCTGGCAATTGCGCCAGCGACAGCCATCCAAGAGCCTCGTCTTGATCGAAAAGGAGCAGGCGGTGGCCTGCCACCAGAGCGGCCACAACAGCGGTGTTATCCACGCCGGCATCTACTACCAGCCGGGCAGCCTGAAAGCCGGGCTGTGCCGCAAAGGGGTAGCGGCAACCCTGCGGTTCTGCAGAGATAACGAGATCCCTTACGAACAGTGCGGCAAACTTATCGTCGCCACGGACCCGGTGGAGTATGAGCGCATGCAGGCCCTGCACGAACGCGCAATGCAGAATGGCATCGAGGTCGAACTCCTGAGCGAGGCCCAGCTGAAATCCGCCGAGCCGAATGTCGCCGGTGTGGGCGCCATCCTGTCTCCCACCACGGGCATCGTCGACTACACCCAGGTGGCTCAGGCCATGGCTCACAGGCTGGCGGAACTCGGTGGCGAGATTCGTACCGGCTCCAAAGTCACCGCGCTCGAAGAGTCGGCCGATTCAATAACCGTGCATGGCGCTGAGGCGTCTCCAATCGAGGCGCGCTGCGTGGTCGTCTGCGGCGGGCTCATGGCGGACCGGCTTGCGGCGATGATGGACATAGAGATCGACTTTCGCATCGTGCCATATCGAGGCGAGTACTATCGGTTGCCGGCCGATAAGAGCTCCGTTGTCCGGCACCTTATTTACCCGGTGCCGGAGCCGGGACTCCCGTTTCTCGGCGTCCACCTGACACGAATGATCGATGGCACCGTGACTGTCGGCCCGAACGCCGTGCAGGGATGGAAGCGAGAGGGCTATGGACGCATGAATTTCAGCGCGCGAGACACCTTGGAAATGCTGGGTTTCCCGGGCTTCTGGCGAGTGACGGCGGACAACCTGCGCGTGGGCCTCGCCGAATTACGGAATTCGCTCTGGAAGCCCGGTTACCTCAAGCAGGTACAGAAATACTGTCCGTCGATTCAGCTAGCGGACCTGGGGCCCTATCCCGCAGGCGTCCGCGCCCAGGCGGTCAGGCGCGACGGTACGCTCGTGGACGATTTCCTATTCGCTGAAACCGCGCGCAGCCTGCACGTTTGTAACGCGCCGTCGCCAGCGGCAACATCGGCGATCCCGATCGGCGAACTCATCTGTGACAAGGTGCTGGGGAAGGTCCTGCAGCACTGAGGAAGAAAGAGTCAAAACAAAAGTGCCCCGCCAAGGGTCCCTGACGGGGCAACAAGCGCTCAGGCAATATAGGGGGGTTGCCGTAGGCTTGAACTGCTCTTGTTATGGGCGAACCGTAGCTTCGCCACCCGGGCGGGACAATCGTGGTTAATACGGATAAGGCTGTTCGTCAGGTGCGAGGTTAATCTGGGCGGCCAGGCGGTTGAAGCGTGCGTGCAATAAAGGTCCAATGCGATTTCCTTCACGCCCTCCCGGTCCGAGATATACAAAGCAGATACCTATGGTCACCACGAGTAAACCCTGGGTCCTGGGGCTCAGCGCCTCTCACAACGGCGCCGCGTGCCTGCTTCATGGCGACCGCATCGTCGCCGCGGTCCAGGAGGAACGCCTCGTCGGCAAGAAGCGCGCGCGTCTGTATGGCTCGCGCCCATCCCTGGCGGTGCAGTACTGCCTCGCCCAGGGAGGAATTGCCGCGGCCGACCTCGACATGGTCGTCATCTGTGCGCAATCGGCTCTGAATCTGCCCGAGAACGATCTCGCTGCAAACCGGATGCTCAACGTAACGGCCAACGGCACCCCGACACTCGCCATATCCCATCACGCCGGCCACGCCATCAGCGCATTCGCCACATCCGGATTCGACGATGCCGCCGTGTTGGTCGTCGATGGTATGGGCTCGCCGACCAGCGATCTCTCCGATGACGAGAAGAACGCGGTTATCGATACCTGCGTCGCCGGCGGCGAGACCAACTCGATCTATCACGCCGAGAGCACGACGCTCAAGGCGCTCGAGAAACACATGATCGACCAGGGCCGTTGGCTCGACGCACCGCCGCCCGGATCGGCCATGCCGGGCTTCGGCAGTCTTGGCGGCCTTTTCTCCGCCGCGGCCCAACAGATATTCGGGGACTCGATGGACGCCGGCAAGGTCATGGGACTTGCGCCCTACGGTTCGCCGACGATCAACCCGGAGGAGTTCTTCGAGATTCGCGATGGGCGCTTCGTATTCCTTGACGAAGTGCAGAAGCGATTTACCGCAACGGACCGCTGGCCGGAACACAAGAATACCTATAAAGACCTCGCAGCCTCCGTACAAAACGCTCTCGAACACGCGCTGCTGTACCTGGTTGGCCGGGTCCGCGAGTTGTCTGCGAGTCGCAACCTGGTCTATGCCGGTGGCGTTGCGCTCAACAGCGTCGCCAACGAGCGCATCATCCGCGAGACCGACTTCGACCGCGTCTACGTGATTCCCGCCGCGGAAGATTCCGGTCCCGCGATCGGCGCGGCCTATCACGGATTGTGGCACCTCACCGGCGAGTACACGCCGCAGGCCTATGAGCGGGACGCCTTCGGCGCCGTATACGGAGACCGCGAAATTGAGGCAGCGATTGCGAGCACTCCCGCCATTGAGACTCGGGAGACAGCGAACTGCGTCCGCGATGCGGCCGACCTGCTCGTCGATGGCAGGATCATCGCCTGGTTCTCGGGGCCTTCCGAACTCGGGCCACGGGCGCTGGGCCAGCGCAGCATCCTGTGCGACCCGCGCCAGCCGGATGCCAAGGAGAAGCTCAACGCACGAGTGAAACACCGCGAGGGTTTCCGCCCCTTTGCGCCGGTCATTCCTCTGGAAGAAACGGCGAACTGGTTCGACGTGGCCGGGGTGGAGCCCGCCAGCCCGTTCATGCTTCGCGTGATGGCTTTCAAAGACGCCAAGCGTGATCTCGTACCCGCGGTCGTTCACGTCGACGGCACCGGCCGCGTACAGACGGTGACCCGGGCGGTAAACGGGCCTTATTACGACCTGGTCCGCGAGTTCGGTGAGCGTACCGGCGTTCCCATACTGCTCAATACGTCGCTGAACGTGATGGGCGAACCCATCGTCGAGACACCCGAGGATGCCCTTTGGTGTCTGTTGCTGACCCAGCTAGACGCCTGCGTGTTCGACGGCGCGATTGTGACCAAACGGCCCGGTTATGGTTCGCTCCGGGACCTCTGCCCCTATTTCCTCGTGGGCCCCGGCGACATTCGCAGGCCGCCATCGGGCGACGGCCTGCTTTTCGCCGTAACGACACCGTGGGGACCCTACGTGTTCGGCCTGCGTGATGCACATACCATCGCGGTACTCGATCTGTTGCTGGGCGGTCTCATGGACGGCAACACCCGGGCCGAGGCAATCTTCGAACAGTTGCGCAGCCGCCGTGGCGATTTTACGGAGACATTCCTGATACGCCTGTTTGCCCAGCTTCGGCGCTGGCGGGTGATATCCTTTCGCGATGCCGGATGAAACCATCGATACTCTGGAGCGTGCCGCGCTTGCCGGCGATTGGGACGCCGCTGCGAGACTCGGATTGTGCTACCTGACGGGCAGAAACGTCACCGCCGACGCGGCGCGCGGCCTGGACCTCATCGAGCAGGCCCGCCGGGCCGGCCATCCGCGAGCCGCTTACCTGGCCGCCACGATCGCCAGCACCCCTTTCTGGCGGCCACAAAACTGGGAGGCAGCCTTCGATCATCTCTTGCAGGCCGCAGAGCGCGGCAACGATGCGGCCCAGTCTGCATTGCGCGTACTTGCCGCCGGCCCCTCAGCCGATCGTGATGAGGATAGCGACTGGAGCGCCATGCGCGAATACGCCAACATCGATGCCTGGGTTACGCCGCCCGAGCCACGCCTCGTCCGGGAAACGCCGCGCATCCAGGTGATAGAGAAATTCCTGCCTCCGGCAGCCTGCGAGTGGCTCATCGCGCAGGCCAGGGCACGGCTGGAACGTGCGACGATCTATGACAAGGTGACGGGTGGAACGACCGAGGACGGCCGTCGAACCAACACCCAGTGCGATCTGGACATCGAAATCGGCGGTGTCCTCACCTTCGTCGTTCGCGCACGAATTTCGATCATCACCGGGCGGCAGGATATGGCGATGGAGGTGCCAAAGGTACTCCACTATTCACCCGGTGAGACTTTCGCGGAGCACTTTGACTACCTCAACCCCGCGGAACCGGCCTATGCCCGCGAGCTCGCGACGCGCGGTCAGCGCACGGAAACGTTCCTCATCTATCTCAACGACGATTTCACGGGCGGCGAGACCTATTTCCCGGAACTCGATATTTCCCATGTCGGCGCAACCGGCGACGCCCTGCTGTTTTCAAACGTCGATGCCAAGGGCAAGCCTGATGAGAACACGAGACATGCCGGCCTGCCGCCAGCTACCGGGGAAAAATGGTTATTTTCCCAATGGATACGTGAATTTCCTAGAAACTAGTGAACTAACGGCACACCTTTCACCGAGTCGATCTTCCAGCGCCAGCCCTGGTCGTCACCCATGTAAATGACCGCGTAGACGACCTTGGCTGTCTCCTGTGGCGGGATATTCATCGTCTCGGTATATTTTTTCAGCCCGCGGGGATCGAACTCGTCCCACACCGCGATCGTTACCTCGGTGATAGCGATGTCTTCGTTCATATTCTCAAAGGTGATGCTGTATTTGGTAGTGAATGCCACAAGCGTTGCTTT
This sequence comes from Gammaproteobacteria bacterium, assembly GCA_009937505.1. Lineage (GTDB taxonomy): Bacteria > Pseudomonadota > Gammaproteobacteria > Steroidobacterales > Woeseiaceae > UBA1847. The sequence continues at coordinate 4,385 of JAACFJ010000056.1, read as the reverse complement.
CAGCTTGCGTAGCTCTTCTTGCGTCAACTCCCGGCTCGCGCCAGCAGCAGCGATAACGGGCTTTGCATCAGCCGGAGCTTGCTCTTCGGGTTGAACTTTTTCTTCTGGCGCAGGCGCTTCACTCTGCGCCGCTGGCACTGCTGCCGCTTCGGGGAATTCATTGCGGCAGCTCGTGATGATCGCGCTCGCTGCAACGTCACTGGACACGCCTTTCAACGACTCCAGGATGCATTCGTCGTAGCTGGCGAAGTCCGTTGCTTCCGCATGGCCTGCGCCGGGTAACAAGTATACGGCGAGGAAAATCCAGGAAATCGTTGGGCGCGATGTCATTGTTCTTATTCCCAGCGCAATCAGACAGGCCCCATTTATCCCGTTCTTTTGCCGAATTTGCAAGACTTGGGCGTGGACAGCGTTGTTTACCAGCGTCAGTCGCGCAACAGCTATCAGCTCACCAACCCCGGGCCGAAGCGCAAGCCCTCCACCTTTCACAATCTCAGTGTACGCGCTGGTTTTCTGCGCAAGCAGCGCCTGGATGAACTCGTCAAGGCTGTCCAGCGAGGTGCCATTGCAGTGTGCCGCTCATCATCCCTCCTCGTCATCGGCGCGCAGGTACTCACGGCCCGCGGTCAATAGCGTCGACCAGAGGTCCTGCAGGTAAGCGTGTGGATCACTCGTCGCAATGAGATCTTTGTACAGGAGCACAGCGCCGTTGAAGCCTTCGCTTTGCCAGGTAGTCCCGGACGGCAGCGTCACCTGCGGCAATGCGTCGGGCAACGGATACGCGGTGACGTAAAAATACGGCTCCGGGACGCTGTCGTCGCCAAACGCGAAACCAAAATTCATCTGCTTGTCGGAATATTCCTCGTTCGCCGGATCCTGTCCAGCGACTTTGGCGCCGGGCAGCCAGATCATTGACACGTCGAAGTGGTGCGGCCACACCTGGACCGGGCTCTTCTCTTCGCGGATGCCGGCACGGAAATCCTCGAGTGCTGCCGCGACCGAGCCGATAGCACGATGCAGGATATTCGCCTGGTCCGCGGAATAGTTCGAATACGAATCCTTGGTCACGAAGTCGGTGTCGGGCGCCACCCCGCCACTCACACCGGCCACCTGCAACGCGGCGTTAATGGACGCTGCGAGCTGCGCACTCGATTGGCCGGTCAGTCGCTCACTGAAACTCGACGAGCAGGTACGCACATGAATCCGGCTGGAAGCCAGATCCAGCTCGATCTCGAAGTCCGTGGGGCCGTAAATCACCCCGGTCGTCAATCCATACAGCGACGGCCGAAGGCTCGCGTGCCACCAGTGCTTACGCTTTCTGCGCCTTGCCTTGGCCCAGGCGCCCGCGACGCGCGCGTAAGCGTGTGCGGCCTGACGCGTCGCATCGAGATCGACAGGCTCGAGCTCAGGAAATTTCCCGTCGGCCATACTTACCCCCTGACACCTGCTGAAGGCGACTCCTGGATGCTCCTGAGCACGATCGGGCCTCGCCAAGGGAATAATGAATCCTACCCATCCCGGCAAGAACCCCGACAAGAAACATTCGGCTGCAAGCTGAACTCGAACTCCTGGTTTGCATCGGCCCGGCTTTGAAGCGAGACTAACGCACAGCCTTCCCGCACGGCAAATGCCCGATGGAACTCATTGTCTTCGATCTCGATGGAACGCTTCTCAATCGGAAATCGGCCATTTCGGATTACACGAGCGAAACCCTGAAACTGCTGTCCAAGCGCGAGATTGCCTATACCGTTGCGACCGGCCGAACGCTTCATGGCGCACGGGCAATTCTGGAAGGCCATCGCTTTGATCTGCCGCAGGCGTACAAGAACGGTGTCATGATCTGGCATCCGGAGCAGCGGCGTTTTTCGAGCACCGCCATGCTCACGGCGTCTGAAATGGAAAACGTCGTTCGGGCTTGTATCAGCCAGCAGGTAACGCCGTTCGTCTTCACACTGGACGGAGACGATGAAAGCACGGTGTACCACCCGCCGCTGCAATCGGATATCGAGATCGAACTCGTTCGCAGTTTCAGTAGTGAGGATAACGTGCGGTCGCGCTCTCTAGAGGAGTTACCGCGCGATGCCGCTATCACACACGTCAACTCGATCGGTGCAGGCGATTCCATCAAGGCAGTCCTGAGCAGTGTCAGCGAGGAACCGCATCTCGTTGCGTATTCCGGCATCGCGTTCGAGGGTGAGCAGTGGTACTGGCTGGACGTCCACCACAGCGACGCCAGCAAGGGCGGAGCCATCAAGACCCTGAAGGAGTTACTGGGCCTCGAACGCGTCATCTGTTTTGGCGACAGCGACAATGACCTCAGTATGTTCGAGGCTGCCGACGAGGGTTATGCGCCGGCCAATGCCAACGATGCAATCAAATCCGCAGCGACAGCAGTCATAGGTCATCACGACGAGGAAGGCATCGCCCGTTTCCTGCGCGAACGGTTCTCACTCGACGAATCCTGAGCGCTGAGCGGCACTCAAAGTGCGGATCTTTTCGTGTTTGTGGGAGGGCTTGCTTGACGAATCACCTGCAGACCGAGATCAAGCCGTTCCGTTAGCCGCCTAATCTCCGCTTTCGAAGTGCAGAGCGGGCATTCATCGCCGGAATGCCTGACAACCTTCATCCGAGTATCTGCATCCACCAATTGCAGTCATTCAACTGACCTGAAAATGGCTAACTTGACCGGGTAATTCTGGCCACGAACAGGCAAGTACTTGCTGGCGTTGAGCTGTTGCCGGGACCGATCAAGACGCTCTATGCTGATTTCCGGGCCTCACTCGCCAAATGAGCAGAGCAACGCCGGCAGCGATTAGAACAAAAGGTGCCAATGGCAACGCAATATCAAACCACTGCCAGAATCCTGCAATCGCAAACCCGATTCCAACCAGGATCCAGAACCCTTCGACGTGTACACCATAGATTTTGCGAAGTGCCTGCATGCCCAATGTGATCGTTGCTACACCAAGCAATGCAACGCCCATACCGACGTCAGCTAACCACGCAATGCCCACCCAGATGAAGAAAAGGGCCCAACCAGCCGTATCGAATCTGCTCCTGCGGTCGTGCCGATCCATAAATACTTTCATTTTTTCGAAGTCCGGACGACCGTCCGGCCCACAACACCAACTTCGCATATCTGACATTTCCTGCATCCTCCGTCAGGCGACCCGAGTCTCAGAATCCGTAACTAATCACGCGTCACCACTCCACCGGCTAAGGCTTGTGGCTAACCTGCTCACTTGCAGCAACTCGCATCGGAGTGTCGAGCCCGATATTCAGCGGAAACTCGAATTTGAGCTTCGCATTCGTAATTCCAACCAACTGCATCCCCAGAATTGCGTCGCAGTCTGTGTCCTTTAGCGTCTCCTCAACGGTGCATTGTGCGGATGTACATCCCATGACCAGTGCCGCATCGAAGTCTTTGGCTCGCTTCAGCAAGCGTTTGCGTTGTCCAGCGGACCACAAGCAGGTTGTTGGACAGGGTACATAGCTAGTGAAAACGTCCGTTCTAACCCCTTTACGTTCCAGAGACTCGCGCAGTTCATCCAGGTATTCTTCGTAGGCCGGCGTCTTGATGCCGTGTTTGAAAAACTCAATGAACAGCGAGTCATTGTCGCTGGCCAGGCTGGCCGGCGGACATACGGGGCACGAGACGAGCAGGACCGACTTGTAATTCTGCAGCTTGTCAGAAAGATCCAATGGCTCCAGGTGAAGAGGCATGGCAAACCTCCTTTGCGGCTTCAGAAAAATACGAGGAAGATGATTGCCGCTTAGACCAACCACCTCGGCAGCCCGGCTGTCTTGGGTCCTTCGTGGCGCTCGATCGTCGCAAAGGAGTCGAGGACCCGTGGCTTTGCGTCTCGAGCTTTTGCTCGATTTGCCTTTATCGCGAAACGAATTTTCCCACCAGGTGTGCTGTTGTCAATTCTGGGATGTACGTAACGTCAGCTGCGGGTCAAAAGCAGTCACCTCTCACCTTGAGTTACGTCCTTGGAGTCGATCTCAACAATGTCGCGCTGATCAGATCCAACTTAGTGCACGATCGATTATTGAAGTCGCCGCCGTTTGTGCGCAGTCACCGTGGGCGATCAGCAATCGGTCGGGTTTCCAGCGCAGCAACTTCTCACGCGCTGCTCGCGCTTTGCTGCGCCTGAGAAAGCTCGCTCGCCATTCTCGCGGCGTACTACCCTTCTCACCAACCAGGCCGTCAAGTCGCATCAGCATGCCTTTCCAACCCGTCATGGTTGCATCAGGATGGCGCTGGATAAGATCGCAGATGATCGCCGTGCGCGACCGGTAGTGGAAGAACACGACCTCCTCCATCGCCAGGGAGCCGTGAAAGATCACCTGGTCAATGTCATCCGCCCACACCGAGGGGGAGT
>JAACFJ010000170.1 GCA_009937505.1 Gammaproteobacteria bacterium | reverse complement strand
CACGAACACGCCAGAAGTGTCGCAGTGGCTCCGTGTTACACCACGGGGCTGGGGCTTTTACTCGATCACCGTTGCGGGGGCAGCGCCGGAATCTACACCGGCTTCCCGTCACCCGATCGAAACGATTCGGGATTACCTAATGACGACGCCACGATAGGAAGCAGCGCGCGCCGTGTCAAGCACAAGCGGTCTCCCTGTCCGGAGGAGGCCGCTACTTGCCGGTACCCGCATAGCCGAGGGTCTTGAGCGCAGATTCGACCTCGCCGAGCACCTGCGGATCCTCGATTGTTGCCGGCACCTTGTACTCCTCGCTGTCGGCGATCTTGCGCATAGTGGCACGCAGCACCTTTCCGGAGCGGGTCTTCGGCAGTCGATCGACGACCACGGCCTTCTTGAATACGGCCACGGGCCCGACCTGGTCGCGAACCATCTGTACGACGTCGGCGACGATTTCCTCGGGATCGTGCTCGGCCCCTGCCTTGAGGACGAGAAAGCCGACCGGCAACTGCCCCTTCATCGGATCTGCAGCCCCGATGACGGCGCACTCGGCAACGTCCTCGTGTGAGGCGAGAACCTCCTCGATTGCCCCCGTCGAGAGGCGGTGGCCCGCCACGTTGATGACGTCGTCGGTTCGTGACATCACGAAGATATAGCCGTCCTCGTCGATGAAGCCCGCATCGCCGGTTTCGTAATAGCCCGGGAAGGTCTCGAGGTAAGAGCTACGGAATCGGTCTTCTGCATTCCACAGGCCAGGCAGGGTTCCGGGCGGCAGCGGCAGCTTGCAGGCGATCGCGCCGACGTCGCCCGGAGCCACGTCCTTGCCGCCTTCGTCGAGTGCGCGAACTTCCCACCCGGGCGCTGCCCGGCCCACGGAGCCCGGCTTGACCGGGGCGAGTTCGATGCCGAGGCAGTTCGCCGCAATCGACCAGCCCGTTTCGGTCTGCCACCAGTGATCGATCACCGGTATGCCGAGCTTTTCCTCGGCCCAATGCAAGGTGTCCGGGTCACAACGCTCGCCCGCCAGGAACAGCGCACGTAGCGATGACAGGTCGTATTTCGGGATGAAGTCGCCGTTCGGGTCCTGTTGACGTATTGCACGGAACGCCGTCGGCGCGGTGAACAGGGTTGCAACCTTGTGCTCCGACGCGACGCGCCAGAAAGCGCCGGCGTCTGGAGTACCGACCGGTTTGCCCTCGAAAAGGATCGTGGTGTTGCCGTGAAGTAACGGCCCGTAAATGATGTAGGAATGGCCGACGACCCAGCCGATGTCGGACGCGGCCCAGTAGACCTCGCCCGGCTCCACACCGTAAATATTTTTCATGGTCCAGTGCAGCGCCACCGCGTGGCCGCCGTTGTCACGAACGATACCCTTGGGCTGGCCGGTCGTGCCGGATGTGTAAAGGAGGTAGAGCGGATCGGTTGCTGAAACGGGTACACAGTCCTGCGGCGTAGCGCTCGCCACCGCGTCCTGCCAGTCGATATCGTGCGGCGGGACAAGCTCGGCTTCGAGCTGTGCGCGCTGCAGGATGATGCAGCACTTCGGCTTGTGCTTCGCAAGGTCCAGCGCCTGGTCGAGCAGCGGTTTGTATTCGACGATTCGACTCGGCTCGATACCGCAGGAGGCCGAGACGATCGCTTTTGGCGTCGCATCGTCGATACGGGTTGCCAGTTCGTTCGGCGCGAAGCCGCCGAATACGACGGAGTGCACGGCGCCGATCCGGGCGCAGGCGAGGACCGCGACGACCGCTTCCGGGATCATTGGCATGTAGATGATGACCCGATCGCCCTGCTTTACGCCGTTCTTGACGAGCGCACCCGCAAAAAGCGCCACTTCGTCGCGGAGTTCGGTGTAGCTGATAGTGCGTTGCGACCCCGTCACCGGGCTGTCATAGATAATTGCCGCCTGATCGCCCCGGCCATTCGCTACGTGCCGGTCGAGTGCATTGTGACAGGTGTTCAGGCGCCCACCGGAGAACCACCGGTATATCGGCGGGTTGGAGTCATCCAGAACCTTGTCCCATCGGCTGTCCCAGTCGATGCCCTCTGCCGCCTCGGCCCAGAATTCCGAGGGATTCTCGATCGAACGGCGGTGAATTTCGATGATTTTGTTCATGTCGGATCCGCGCGGTTGTTAGCCTGCCCGATTTTAGAAGACGCGCCGATGCCGGGCCATGCGACAAAAGGCGCAAGCGATGCGACGACTCAGTACAGGTCCGATAGCGTGGTGGGAGAATCGCGACTCGCGGCCATGGCGATCAGCAGCTCCGCCGTCGCAATGGCGTCGCCGAGGCAGTCGTGTCCGCGGTACCAGGGCAGGTTGTAGTGGTCGCGGAGATCGGGCAGCCGCAGCGACCGCGTGTCTTCGAGATGGTGGTGCCGCGACTTGTGGCGATTCTCGAGCGCCAGCGTGTCGATGACGGGTACCAGCAGCCTGTCCCCGAACTGCTCCCTGCAGAGACGGTCCAGCAACTTCTTGTCCAGACCGGCGTGATGCACCACCAGTACCCGGCCGGTCAGCACGTCGATGACGCGCTCCATGGCCTCCTCCGGCGAAATACCCTGGTCGACGACGCTGTCAGTAAGGCCGTGTATCGTGGGGCTTTCGCCCAGTTCATCGCAGGTGGGTTTGACGACGTGCGATTCGGCTGTGGACAGGTCTACCCTGCCATTGCGAATCAGCACCCAGCCGATGCTCAGCATGTCGACCGTCGCCGGGTCCAGGCCCGTCGTTTCGATGTCCAGGCAGACCAGTTCGGCGTCGTCAAAGTCGGTCGCCGGTGAGGGCGGAGATGCTTCCAGGAGCGCTTTGTAGTGTTCGTTACCCGACCGGCGGCCGGCTTTCCAGCGCTTGAGTGCCAGCCACTTCCCGGTCGTCATGCGAGGTGGAAACGGTTCAGCAGGGCCGACTGGCTGATACTGACCTGGTTGAACGCCGACTTCAGGTTTTGTCGAACCAGCGGCGAGAGTTCATCCGGTGACAGGTGATTGTCGGGCCGCTTGCCGACATGCAGCTGTCGGTTCTGGTGTTCCACCCTGAGTTTCTCGATGAAGTCGAGCGCGTCGATCAGGCTGGCGGCATCGGGTTCGGTGATCTCTCCGGCTTTCGCCGCCGCGCGCAGGCGGTTCCTCGTCGTGATCCGGACCTCGCCCGCTGCGAGTGCGCGTATACGGGCAATTTCGACAATAGGCATGATGCCGTGTTTCTTGATATCCAGCGTGTTCTTGTGCTCCCCGGATTTCTCGAGCACGAATTGCCGGAAGAAGCCAAGCGGCGGCTGGAAGTTCATCGCGTTCTTCGCCATGAGTGCGAGGAACAGCTCGTTTCGCTTTGCGTCTGTGCGAATGCTCTCTTTCAATTCGTCGACCAGCCGGGTGTCGCCGTAGATGCATCGCAGGTCGAAGAAGATGTTGGCATGCATGAGGGCTATTTCCTCCGGCACGGTGATCCATTTATTGAAATACTTCTTCCACACCTGCAGCGGCTTGCGCCAATCCGGGTTCGAGGCCATCACGTCGCCGGGACAATAGACGTAGCCGCAGGCGTCGAGGCCGTCGTTGACGATGCGCGCGAGCGCCTTGAAATACTCGTCGTCCGCGTCGGTTGCGGAATCGTCCAGTACGAGCGCGTTATCCTGGTCGCTGCGGGCGGACTGTTCGTGGCGGCCCTGCGAGCCCAATGCCACCCAGGCGTAGGTACAGGGCGGTGACCCGAGCTCCGACTCGCCGATGCGGCACAACTGTTGTGTCACCGAGTCCGTAATCGTCGTGATGAACTTGCCCAGCTGTTCGCCGTCCGCATCCGCACTGATCTGGTTGGCGATGAGGGCCGGCAGGCGCTTGCAGGCCTCGACGATACCCGCAACAGTGGTCTGCTTGGCGATGTCGTTGACGAGGTAGAGAGGGTGCTCGGTCTCGATGCGCATGAAGTCGCTGCGCGACACCATGCCGATCAGCTTGCCGTCTTCGGTAACGGGCAGGTGATGGATCTTGTTCTGCATCATCGTGAGCGCGGCTTCGTAGGCGAGGTCGCCCGAATCGATCGAAATCGGGTTGCCGGACATGATGTCGCGTATGG
>JAACFJ010000004.1 GCA_009937505.1 Gammaproteobacteria bacterium | reverse complement strand
AGATGCCATCTTTCGCGCCTCTGGCTCCTCAATAACCAAAAGATTCTAGACGTTCGACTACAGTAGCAGGAGGATTAGGCTCGCGTTCGAGGTATCGATCGAAGTGCAATCTTGATTCCTCAATCTTACCTAGTTTTCTTAGAGCGAGGCCAATATTGAAGTGCGGCATGGGATTGCTGGGGTCCTGGGTGGTGGCCATCCCCCAGTATCGAATAGCCTCGTGCAAATTTCCGCGTACATAGTTGAGCCCCCCCAGGCTATTGAGCCCCTGTGAAAAATCGGGTCTGTTGGCGACACTTGCTTCGATATACGGGTAAGCCTTATCGAATTGATCGTGCAATATGTAGTAGTCGCCTAAAGCGTAATTGCCTAGATAGAATGTCGGGCTGTGTTGGAGACCCGCCTCAAGATACGTCGACGTATCATGCCAGTAGGGTACTCGATTCCACGTCAAGAACAGCTGTATTCCCGCGATCGCAATCAGAAAAACGGCCAGGTAATGGCGGTGATTTGCAAACACTAACCACGCAGTGCCCACCAACAACACAAAAATCCCGACAGATGCTAGGTAGATGAGCTTCTCCGCCATAAGGTATTCGCCAAGTTTTCCGATGTTTAGCGATATTGAAACCCATGTGCCAAACCAGAGTAGCCAAAACAACGATTTGCGATCGCGCTTCCAGAATATAAACGCCGAGATCGCAAGAAATAAGCAGACTGCGTAGGAAATGACCAGCTCGGCGGAGATGTCGAGGAAATCTTCGTTGAGGTAGATAGTAACCGGTGCATCGGGCCAGAAAAGCATTTTCAGATAACGCTTAATGACGACAGCGGCGGTATTTAGAAAGGTCAGTGGATCTGCGCTGGAGATGGGGACGGAGCCGACGACTGAAGTGCGCAAAATAAGAAAGAGCGCTAATAAGATCAGGAATGGCGCGAGAGCCAGAAAATCTCGCCAATGGTTACCATCCTCGAGAAGCCATTTGTGGATAAACAGAATCGGCAGAACCAATACGGCCATTTCGTGGCTAAGTAACGCTGCCGCAAACACAGCTAGCGCTAATACGGTTTTCCCACTCCTGTACAGGAGCAGCGTTCCCAGCGAAAAGCATGCGACAAGCAGATAAGAGACGGAATAGGTCCAGACTACAGCTTCGGTATGGATAGGATTTACGGAAAATAATAGGGTCGCGAATGTCGCAACAAACGTGTTTGATGTAACCGAGAGAATGAAGAGAAATACGAGCAAGGTCACTGTAGCGTGGAGGATTACACTCACGGCCTTATACGCGATTGGCGATTTGCCAAGACCAGCATGTCCGACAATGTAGTAGGCTTTGGTGAGCGGCCGATAATAACGGAGCGAAACGGCCCTCTCGCCGGTCGCATCTTCTTCAAGCACTGTCGATCCGAAAACTCTGCTTAGGTTTTCCAGGTTCTGGATCTCTGCGTTCCTCGTGTAGAGATACTCGGCATCCCATACGAATCCGGTCTTTAGCGACGGACCGTATGCCAACAGTGCTACGAGGAAGAGCAACACGGCCGTCACCGCAATGGTGGCTGGATTACGGTTCATTTGCCCGTACGATTGCCAAATTCGTTCGACTGTCGACTGCACCATGTCTTGAGTGATTCTGCAACTGGCAGGATCCGGGGAGTATCCAACATCTACCGGCGTACGTCACTCAGTAAGACGGTGTTACGAAGATCTGGGGGATGGAGTATTACCTTGTCCTCAGGACGGTCATGCGAGCCCAAGGAGCAAGCGGCATGTGGCTTGGCATTTTCGTTTCAGATAAAACAGGCGACGGCGCCAGAATCTGCCGCTATCATTCAGCGTTTTGCGTACAGGGCAAACGGGCAATTGGCGGACGATCGCTGGAAAATTCATAAGTTCGGGGGCAGCAGCCTCGCCGACGCCGACTGTTTCGCGCGCGTAGCCGGCCTCATGATCGAACGGCCCGGCGAGCGCGTCGGCGTCGTCGTTTCCGCCATGGGCGGCATGACCGATGCGCTCCTGAACCTGGCCAGCCAGGCTGAGCGCGACGACAGTGCATTCGAAACGGGCCTCAACGCCATCGGGGAACGCTACGCACAGACGGCGAAGGCGCTGATCGATGGTGATGCCCTGGTACAGGTGCTCGATGCCTGGGGACAGGATGCGGAGGACATCCGGGACGTATTGAAGGCCATCGCGCTCGTGCGATCGGCGCCGCAAAGAAGCCGCGACGTCGTCGCCGGCTACGGCGAAATCTGGTCGGCGCGCCTGCTTGCGGCCCTGATCGGAAAGCTCGCGCCCGAACGTGGCGGCACCTGGATCGACGCGCGGCAGGTGATCACTGTTCACCAGACCGAGCTGGGTCCCACGGTGCTTTGGGAAGAATCCCGGCAGAATTTCAGGGACGTCGTGCCCGCCGATTTCACGGGCATTGCCGTGATGACGGGCTTTATCGCGTCGGACGAAACCGGCCTGCAAACCACCCTCGGCCGCAACGGCAGCGACTACTCGGCCGCGATTTTCGCGGCACTGAGCAGCGCCTGCGAACTCAGCATCTGGACGGACGTCGACGGCGTCATGAGTGCCGATCCGAACCGAGTGCCCGAGGCGCGGGTTATCGACCAGCTGACCTATAACGAAGCCATGGAACTCGCGTACTTCGGCGCAAAAGTCATCCACCCGCAGACGCTCGGCCCGGTCATCGACAACGATATCCCCGTTTTCATTCGCAACAGTCGCAACCCGGAACACCCGGGCAGCCGCATTGCGGCAGATGCGGCGCTGGCGGACAGCATCAAGGGCATCACGGCGATTGGCGATATGGCCCTGGTCAACCTGGAAGGTGCGGGCATGATCGGTGTGCCCGGCACCGCGGATCGCTTGTTTGCGTCTCTGAAGAACGCGGGCGTCTCGGTAACGCTTATTTCGCAGGCGAGTTCCGAGCATTCGATCTGTATCGCCGTGCCGAGAGTACTCGCCGAACGTGCGAGGCAGGTTATTTCCGATGCGTTCGCCGAGGAACTGGCGAGCGGGCAGATTCACAGCGTCGACGTCACCGATTCACAGAGCATCGTGGCGGTGGTTGGCGACGGCATGGCCGGGACGCCGGGCATCGCAGCCCGCTTTTTCGGCACGCTCGGCCGCGCCGGTATCAACGTTCGTGCGATCGCGCAGGGATCTTCGGAGCGCAATATCTCGGCCGTCGTCGATTCCGACGAAGCGACCCGCGCGTTGCGAGCGGCCCACTCGGGCTTCTACCTGTCGGCGAAGACCGTCTCGATCGGGCTGATTGGCCCCGGTACCGTCGGCAGCACCCTGTTGCGGCAGATCGAGAAACAGCATGCACGGCTGGAGAACCAGTTCAATCTCGACCTGCGCGTACGGGGCATCGCACGCTCGCGCGAGATGTTGCTCGGCGACCGGCGCATCGACCTCACCGGGTGGCAGACGGCATTCGATGGCGGGGCAGTCGATCTCGACCTGGCAGCCTTCGAGGCCCACGTAAATCCGGATCATCTGCCGCACGCGATCATGATCGACTGCACGGCCAGCGAATTCATCGCGTCGCAGTACACCGAGTGGCTGTCGCGCGGTATCCACGTCATCACGCCCAACAAGAAAGCGTTCAGCGGTTCCTTCGAAAGCTACCGGGCCCTGCAGGCGGCTGCCGACGAGGGCAGTGCCCATTACTTCTACGAGACCACGGTCGGTGCGGCGCTGCCGATCATCACGACGCTGTGCGATCTCATCCAGACCGGCGACGAGGTCCATTCCGTACAGGGCATCTTCTCGGGTACCCTGGCGTATCTGTTCAACGTCTACGACGGCTCGCGGCCATTCTCGGATATCGTCCGTGAAGCCAGGGAAAACGGATTCACCGAACCAGATCCTCGCGATGACCTGTCCGGCATGGACGTCGCCCGCAAGCTGACAATTCTCGCAAGGGAACTCGGCGAGCCGATCGAGATCGGCGACTTTCCGGTGCAGAACCTGGTTCCCGAGGGCTTGCGCGACTGCAGCATCGACGAGTTCCTCGAGCGGCTGCCGGAGTACGATGGCGAGATCGATGCGCTGTATCGCGATGCGGTGAAGCAGGACAAGCGGCTGCGCTACGTCGCCCGATTCGATGCGGGCGGGAATGCGTCTGTCGGGCTCGAGGCCGTGGATACGGACCATCCGTTCTCCAATATCAACCTGACCGACAATATCGTGCAGTTCAAGTCCGACCGTTACTCGGCCAATCCGCTCGTTGTACAGGGCCCGGGCGCGGGCCCGGAGGTGACGGCCGCCGGGGTCTTTGCGGATCTGCTGCGCCTTGCCAACTACCTCAGCACCGGTGCGGGCTATGTCTGACACGGTAACGGCATTTGCGCCCGCGTCCATCGGCAACCTGGGCGTCGGTTTCGACATGCTCGGCCTGGCCCTGAGCGGCGGCGCCGGCGACCGCGTGATCGCGGCGCGCAGCGACACGCCGGGCATATCGATCGAGGAGGTGCGTGGGCTGGACGGCGAAATTCATCCCTATCTGTCGACCGATCCGCGCGAGAACACGGCATCCATTGCCGCCCAGTCCCTGTGGGATGCTGCGGGCGCCACCGGCGGCGCCTCGCTCAAGGTGCACAAGGGCGTGCCGCTACAGTCCGGCATGGGCAGTTCGGCAGCGTCTGCGGTTGCGGCGGTCGTGGCGGTCAACGCGCTGCTCGACGAGCCGCTCGAAACAGCAGGGCTATTGCCCCATGCGCTCGCAGGAGAACAGTACGCGAGCGGCGGACTGCACGCGGATAACGTCGCACCGAGTCTCCTCGGGGGGCTGGTGCTGTGCCCGACCGTGCTGCTGCCCGAAGTCGTGCGCCTCCCGGTGCCGGCCGGCGTTAGCGCCGTACTGGTGCACCCGGAGCTGCAGGTCAATACCGCGCATGCGCGCCGCGGCCTGGCAAGAGGTTATTCCATGGAGCAATGGCTCCAGCAGCAGGGATACCTGGCCGGTTTCGTTGCCGCGTGCATGGCCGGGGACATTGACCTGATCGGCCGCACGCTCCGCGACGTGGTCATCGAGCCGCAGCGCGCGGGAGCAGTTTCGTGCTTCGAAAACGTCAAGGAAGCCGCGATGCGAGCAGGCGCCCTGGGCTGCAGCCTGTCGGGTAGCGGCCCGAGCATTTTCGCCCTTTGCGAGGAGCGCAAAGGGCTCAACATGGCCAGCGCCATGGAGCAGGCCTGCCTCGCTCTCGGCATCGAATGCCAGTCCTGGGTAAGCCCGCTGGATGCGGAAGGCGCCAGGCTGGAAACCTGACCATGCAGTACTTCAGTACACGCGGGGCAGGGCCGGTTACGCTGGATGAAGCGCTCGTGCGTGGCATTGCAAGCGACGGCGGTCTGTTCCTGCCGCAGCAGCTTGCCGCTTTCATGGCCGAGGACTTCGCGGCCGCAAGCTCGATCCCGGAGGTCGCGGCGCGGCTGATGGCGCCATTCTTTTCCGGGTCGTCGCTGCAGGACGACCTGCAGGCGATCCTCGCAGAGACGTTCAGCTTCCCGATTCCCGTCACGCCGCTGCCGGCCGGCGAGGGATCCGCGAGCCTGCTGGAGCTTTATCACGGGCCGACGGCTGCGTTCAAGGACGTCGGTGCGGGGTTCCTGGCCGCCTGTCTCACGCGCCTGCAAGGCGACGACGCTTCCCCACTGACGATTCTCGTGGCTACCTCGGGGGATACCGGCGGCGCGGTTGCCGCGGCGTTCAACGAGCGGCCCGGCATGCGCGTGGTCGTCCTGTTTCCGGAGGGCCGCGTCTCGGATCGCCAGGCGCAGCAGCTGACCTGCTGGGGTGACAACGTGCTGTCATTGCGGGTTCGGGGCGCGTTCGACGATTGCCAGGCGCTGGTCAAGAGTGCGCTGGCGGACACGGGCCTCGGCAGTCGATTTCGCTTCAGTTCCGCGAACAGCATCAACATCGGCCGGCTGTTGCCGCAGAGCACCTACTACGCGCACGCGAGCCTCGAGCACTATGCGCAGACCGGGCGCAAACCGGGCTTCATCGTTCCGACCGGTAACCTGGGCAACGCGCTCGCCTGCGTCATGGCGCGTGAGATGGGCCTGCCCATCGGCCCGATCATTCTCGCGACGAATGCAAATCGGACGATCAGCGACTATTTCGAGACGCTCAAGTGGCTGCCGCGCCCGAGCGTGCAAACGCTCGCGTCGGCGATGGACGTCGGCGATCCCAGCAATATGGAGCGATTGCGCAGTCTCGTCGGCGATGCCGACGTTCTGCGCGAGCGGCTGGGCGTCCTCGCCGTTACGGACGATTTGATCGAGGCGGCGATACGCGAGGATTACGAGGCATTCGGCTTCGCAACCTGTCCGCATACCGCGACGGCAACGCATACCTGGCGCGAGCTGGACGACGAGCTGAAGACCGGGCATGACTGGATCCTGGTGGCGACCGCCCACCCGGCCAAGTTCGAAACGATCGTGGAGCCGCTGATCGGTGCCACGGTGCCATTACCGCAAGGACTCGCGGAGATTCTTGCGCGGCCGAGCCGCTCTGTCGCCATCGATGCTGACCTCGCGGCGCTCGATGTGGCCCTGCACGAATTCTTTTCGGCATGAACGCTTGACGATGGCGCTATCAGTCGCCATTAATACGGCAGGTTATCGGGAGCCGGCTCCGGCAAATGGCAGACGTCCTTAATTCGGTTAACGCGACCTGGTTGTTGCCGGTCCTGTTGCTGCTGCTCGTCATTTGGCTCGTCTATCGGCGACGCGCCGGTGGAGACCACCTGCAGCGCGTGCTCAGGGAAATCGCCTACGCCCGCATCGAGGGGCTTGTCGTTCCCGACTCGGACGGCGGTGAGATTCAGATCGATTACCTGTTGCTGACCTCCCAGGGCCTGCTGATCCTGCACATCAAAGACGTTCAGGGCGTGGTTTTCGGTAGCGACAAGATGCAGGACTGGACCGTGATCAGCAAGGATCGACGCTTCACGTTTTCGAATCCACAGCCGGCGCTGTACGACCGTATCGCCGCGGTAAAACAGATCGTGCGCCAGGTTCCGGTCGAGGGGCGAGTGCTCTTCCTCGACGGCGCGGAATTCACCAAGGGCGTTCCCTCGATGGTGTGTACGCTCGACGAATTGCTCGAGCAATTTGGCGAGAAAGACAAGGCCGCGGCGCAACGCAAGGTCGAGGCGTTCAAGCCGCACTGGGAGTTGCTGCAAAAAAACGCGCTCGGTGAGGCATGAATCCGCGCATTCGGCTCGCCGCCGCCAGCGTCGCGGACGCCGAGGCCCTGTCGGCGGCGGGAGAACGACTGTTCGTGCAGGCCTATAGCGACTTTTCACAGGCGGATGATATCGCTGCGCATGTCGGGCATTACTTCGGGCGCGACAGCGTCGCTACCGAACTGCAAAAGCCCGGTGTCAGTTACACGCTCGCGTACGATGCGGATGCGATAGCCGGCTTTTTAAAGATTCGCCGTGGCCCAGCGCCCGATGCCGTGCCCGCCGCGGAGGCAGTCGAGGTCCAGCAGCTCTACGTGGACGCAGAGCGGCAGCGCAGGGGCGTCGGGCGGATGCTCATGGATCACGCGGCGGCAACCGCGCGCGACGAAGGCTACGCGGGTATCTGGCTCAGTGTCTGGCAGGATGCAGACTGGGCCATCGGCTTTTACGAGGCATACGGCTTTCAGCGGGTGGGCACCGCCGAGTTCTGGCTTGGCCGGTCGCGGTTCATGGATTACCTGATGTGGTTCGGCTGGGACAGCGAGGGGGAGGGTCGGACCGAGACAAGCTATTGATTATGAAGTAATTCGAGCCAACTATTGGCTTAAGCGGAGCCCTAATCAGCCGGTTCTTGGGCGCAAACTGGTGGCTTTGCGGTTATTGATTAGCGGGCCGGCGCGGCAGACAGCGATTTCTTGCCAGGAAAAATGCGTTTTAAGGTGCTTAGACGAGCATTTCTCATCCAAAAAACGCTAAAAAACATTGGCTTAGCGTGGTCCGACCCCAATCGACCCAACCGATTCGGGCCGCTTGGGTCTCATTAGCGATTGCAACGCTGCGCGATCCTCGAGCCAGATTCGACCGCGGCCGAGCTTAAGCGCCCCGATCCGCTCGAAGTCGTGCAGTTTACGGTTGACAACCTCGCGCGCGGTACCTATCGCCAGCGCAAGGTCATCGTTTGTCATCTCGATCGTCGGGCGCTCTTTTTCAGAGTTGTCGAACTCCTCGAGCAACAGGCCGATAAGTCGGTGATCCACACTTCGTGTCGTGATGTCGCTGATTCGCAGGATGATTTCTTCAAAACGGTCGGCCACGGATTGCTGCACGAATTGGTGGAATTCACCGAAACGAGCTGACAGCTCGCGCACGCCCGAGCGTTTCAGGACGCCCGCCACGAGGTCGGCCGACGCGTCGGCATGTGCCAGGGCGACCGTCTTTGCGAGCACCATGCGCATGTTGATCGGGCAGATTTGACCGGCACGTACCTTGTAAAGTAGAACGCCGCGGCCCGACATGCCGGATACATAGACGCGGATGTTGCCCTTGCCAACCAGGTAAATCGAGTCGCAGCGGTCGCCTACGCGGAACAGATGGCCGTTCCTCACGTCTTTACTGTCAAGTGGCCGCACATGCTCGAGCAGTGCATTGCGCAGCTCCGACGATCCGTCGCGGTAGAACGAGTATTCCCGCAATATTCTGTCTGAAATGTCCTGCATGACTGCTTGTCTGCCAGCTTCCTATCCCGTCCTCGCGTGCCGTTCATGGTAACCAGCACGACCGCTGGACGCTATCACGGATTACCGCAGTGGTGGCGCGGACGCCGGGCGAGGCTGCTAAACTTGGTATCAGGGAACTGCTGGACCCGGGGAGGCAGCGTTTTGCAACAAGTAGGAGACCTGCTCAGCGACAAGGGCACCGAGATTTTCAGTATTGCGCCGGGAGCGACCGTGGCCGAAGCTGTCGACCTGATGGTCGAGAGAGGTGTCGGCTCGTTGCTGGTAATGCAGGAAGGCGCACTGTGCGGCATCGTTACGGAACGCGACTATGCGCGCAAAGTCGCAGTTGACGGCGTGTCGACAGAGAGTATCTGTGTCGCGGACATCATGACAGCCGATGTACTTACAACCGGCGTCGAACATAACATCGACGAATGCATGATGCTGATGACGGAGAAACGCATCCGGCACTTGCCGGTCGTCGACGGTGAACGGGTGCTGGGTATTATTTCGATCGGCGATCTGATGAAGGCGATCATATCCGACAACCAGCGCGCGGTCGGCGCACTCGACCGGCCCGCGGACTGACGCAGCCTGGCGCCGGTGCTGGCCGAGGTCAGCCGAGCGCGAAGAACCTCACGGCATTTTCGGTCGTGAAGCTTGCGACATGCGGCTCCGTCTGGCCGCGAGCCTCGGCGACCACGCGCAGCACCTCGGGCAGATACATGGGTTCGTTGCGGCGTGTTTTCGGCTTCGGCTGGACCGTGCGCGGCAGAAGGTAGGGAGCGTCGGTCTCGATCAGGAGACGATCGTCGGGAATGACATCGACGATGTCCTTGAGGTGCATTCCGCGGCGCTCGTCGCAGATCCAGCCGGTAACCCCGATGTACAGGTCCATCGCAAGGTATTCCCGCAGTGATTCGTGCTCGCCGGTAAAACAGTGTGCGACAGCCCGCGAGAGCTTCGGCAACATCGGTTCCAGCAGCTCGACGAAGTCGTCATGGGCGTCTCGCTGGTGCAGGAATACGGGCAGGCCGGTTTCCGCAGCGATGTTCAGCTGAGCCTGGAATGCCGCAAGCTGTGCCTCGCGCGGCGAAAAATTGCGGAAGTAATCGAGCCCGCATTCACCGACGGCCACGATACTGCGATCGGCAGCCAGTTTCCGGATCAACGCGTCGCTATCGTCCGTGTAGTCGGAGGCATGGTGCGGATGCACGCCGGCGGTTGAATAGAGTACGCCCGGGTAGTCCTGCGCGAGGACCGCGGCCTTCCGATTGCTTTCGTCGCTGCTGCCCGTAACCACGATGCGGGATACGCCCGCACTCGCAGCGCGCCGAAGTACCTCGTCGCGATCGTCGTCGAAACTGTCGTGGGCGAGATTCGCGCCAATGTCGACCAGGGAGTAATCCATGATGTCAGTCCGGGCCCCAGCGGAAGTAATGAGCGCCGAGCGCCAAGAATACCAGGCTCAATAGTGTCAGCATGATCATGCTCGGTGCAATGTCGACGATCGTCGCCCCGTCGAGCATGACCGCCCGCGCCGATTCCAGGATATGGGTCAGTGGAAAGGCTTTCGCGAGACCCTGCACGGCCGGGCCGGCCCCTTCGAGCGAGAACCATACGCCCGACAGGATCATCATCGGCCAGGAGATCATGTTGAGAAGACCGCCTGCCAGTTCCTCGGACGTCACCCTTGCGGCGATGAGCAGGCCCAGAGAGACCATCGAAATACAGCCTACGGCGGCGACGAGGAGCAGTGTCAGATAGCTGCCGTCCATGCGCGTATCGAGAATCAGGTGCGTGGCGAGGTAGACGAACGCGGTTACTATCATCACGAGCATCAGTCGTGACGCAACCTGGGCCATGATGAATTCGTGGGGCTGCAGGGGCGTTGCGCGCAGGCGCTTGAGAAATCCGTTCTTGCGGTAGCGCACGACGACGTAGCCGACACCGAACAGGCAGGAGAACATCATGTTCATGCCCAGTATGCCGGGCAGGACCCAGTCTACGTAGCGGATCGGGTCCCCGATGACGCGTGCTTTTTGCATCTGTCCGCCAACTGCCGCATCCGATTGGAGCAGCAGGCGCTCGGCAAAATAACCCCTGGGCGATTCGGGGTTGACCCAATAGCGGCGTTCGCCCGCGAAACGGACCAGCAGATCGAGCCGGTGCCTTTCGACCTTGCGGAAACCGTCGGCTTCGTCGGTCACGGGGACGAACTCGATATAGCGGGACTCGAGGAAGGGGTGCTCGGCCGCGTCGATTTCGCCCGAAGATTGCAACACGCCGACGGTGTACTGGTTGCGGCCTTCACCGCCGAATACGAAAGCGAGTCCGAAAACCAGGATGACCGGCATCAGGATATTCCACGCCAGCGTGCCCCGGTCGCGCATGAATTCGCGGTTGCGGGCGAGAAAGACGGCGTAAATTCTCTTCAGCATCGTTGCTATTTCGCTCAGGAACGCAATGAATGGCCGGTCAGGTCGAGGAACAGATCCTCGAGATTTGGCTGCCGGATCTTGATTCGATTCAGGTTGGCTACACGCGGCGCAAGCACCTCGAGGCTTTTGGAAACATCGGTGGACATGATTTCGACAATGCCCTGATTCTCGTATACCGCGTGTTCAATGCCGTCGAGGTTTCCGGCCAGGTCCTCGAGGGGTAGCTCGATGACAAGCCCGTCGTAACGGTTCCTGAGGAGCTCGTCGGGTGGGCCACTCGTAATGATCTTGCCGGTATCCATAATCGCGATCTCGTCGCACAGGACGTGTGCCTCGTCCATATAGTGCGTGGTAAGGATTATGGTCGTGCCATTCGCCTGGATTCGCTGCACCAGTGTCCAGAAATTTCTTCGTGCCTGCGGATCGAGGCCTGTCGTCGGCTCGTCGAGAAATACGAGCCTGGGTTCGTTGACCAGTGCTACTGCGAGAAAAAGCCTTTGCCTCTGGCCGCCGGAGAGTTTGCGGTTGTCGCGATCCAGCAGATCGCCGAGCGAACAGTCCGCGATGATGCGATCGAGGTCCGCCTGCCGGTCGTAAAGTCTCTGAAACATCTCCAGCGTTTCGCGCACGGTCAGGTAGTCCTGTAGCGCGGTATCCTGGAACTGGATGCCTGCTTCCTCGCGGAAGCGCCGTCCGGCCACCTCACCGAAGTAGTAGACCTCGCCGGACGTTGCCGGGGTTACGCCCTCGATGATCTCCACGGTGGTGGTTTTGCCGGCGCCGTTTGGCCCCAGCAGGCCGAAACAGACGCCTTCGGCCACGGTGAAGCTGACGTCGTTCACGGCGACCACGCCGGGATATTGCTTGACGAGGTTCCTGGCCTCTAGCGCGATCTGCATCGGGGTCCGTCCGGCAAAGGACGTTAGATTATCGGAAGGGTCCGTCGGCAGCCACCCCACATCCAGGCGCAACTTCTGCAACCAAAGCGTTGCGAGTGGCATCAAACCAATACATCAAGAAACCACGGGATGTAGAACTATGTTGAGAACTGTAAACAGGAGCGCCGCTCTGACGGTGTTCGTTTCGCTACTGCTGGCGCTTCCAGCCCACGCCAGCTTAAACAAGAGCATTACGATCGATGCCGGCGAATCGTCGGACGGCGAGTCAACGGTTAATGGCAAGATTTCGGTCGGTGCCGGCGCCACGGTAACAGGAGACGTGACCAGCGTGAACGGTTCGATCCGCATCGAGGAGGGCGCGACGGTAGCCGATGCGGAGACGGTAAACGGTGGCCTGCGGGTAGCAGACAAGGTCCGGAGCCAGAGCCTGAGCACGGTGAACGGTTCGATCCAGGTGGCCAGCGACGTCACTGTCGACGGTTCGGTTAGCGCGGTCAACGGCAGAATCACGATCGGTGGTGGCAGCAAAGTCGCGAACGATCTCGGCAACGTGAACGGTGAGATCGAGCTCGAGGGCAGCGAGGTCGGTGGTGACGTGTCTACCGTCAGCGGAGATATAGAGCTGGCTGACGGCGCGGTGATCATGGGCGACCTGATCGTCGAGAAACCCAGTGGCTGGAACAGCAGCAATCGTATGCCGCGCGTCGTCATCGGACCCGGGTCACGGGTCGAGGGTGTCATTCGACTCGAGCGCGAGGTCAAGCTCTACATCAGCGAGTCGGCCGAGGTCGGCGGCGTTGAAGGCGAGATGACGATGGACGACGCCGTTCGTTTCAGCGGCAAAAGGCCCTGAATAGCAGTAGAATCCGGCTGTGCCAGGCGCAGCCAGACAACTCAAGCTATTCACAGATACCGAGAGGCCCGGCGATTCGCCGGGCTTTTCCGTGCGTGAGAGCGGCCGGGCGAAGCGTCTGTCGATCAAGGTCTATCCCCGGGGGCGCGTCGAGGTCGTCGTGCCCAGGAGAACCCGGGCACGAGACGTCCAGTCGTTCGTCGACGAGCACCGCGACTGGATAGACCAGACCCGCGCGTCATTCGCGGCGAAACACCCCCCTGAGCCGTTCGCGTTGCCCTACCGGGTCCACCTCGCCGCTATTGGTCGCAGCTGTCGTGTGGCTTATCGGCAACGAAAGGACGGGGGCAGCGTGCGGTTTCGGCGGCACGGCGATCTGCTCGTGCTAACGGGCGGGACCTCGGACGAGGCACAGTGCATTGCGGCGCTGAAACGCTGGCTTGCGCTGGTCGCCAAAGAGGAGTTCGAGCCCTTGCTGCGCGCCATGTCGGCCCACACCGGAGATTCCTTCAAACGCATGCAGGTGCGTGGCCAGAAGACCTGTTGGGGCAGTCATTCGTCAACGGGCACCATCAGCATCAACTACTGCCTGCTGTTCCTGGAGCCGGCGCTGGTACGCTACCTGATGATCCACGAGCTTTGCCACGCCCGACACATGAATCACTCTCGCCGCTTCTGGCGCGCAGTCGGACTCCACGAGCCCGACTACGAGCGGCTCGACCGCGAGCTGGGCGAATCCTGGTCGAAAATTCCGACCTGGTTATGTGCTTATTAACAATAAGTTATATAGTACTTCTCAATTAATTTCTAGGATTCTGACGGTCACCGAACCCGGCGTACCGTGTGCCGCGTCAACCGCCGGGGCGCTCGCGCGTTAATTGCTCAGGCAAACAAGTTCCAGGCACACGGAGGTAGCACGATGAGCACAGGTAGTGCCAAAGCCCTGCTGGCATGCGTGATAATGGCCGCGCTCGGCGGCTGCGCAACCGGCGAACCGCAGGCAATTCTGAGCGCCGCGGAGCTCGAATCGATGATTCGTATCGAGATCCGGCCCCTGGAGCCAGAGATTCCCGACGAAACGGCGGTTGCTGCGGTTCAGCCCTGATCCAGCAATTCGCGCAGATTGATGACTGCTGCGTTGGCGCGCGCGAGGTAGTTGGCCATGACGAGCGAGTGATTCGCCGTCAGGCCGTAGCCACCGCCGTTCAGAACGACCGGCCATCGCATGGGATCGAGGCTCGCCTCGAGTTCACGGATGATCTGTCGCACGCTCGCTTCCGCATTCTTGTCGTCCAGCACCTGGGAGAAGTCGAATTCGATGGCGCGGAAGAAGTGCAACAAGGCCCAGGCCGCGCCGCGGGCTTCGAAAAAGACGTCGTCGATCTCCAGCCAGGGCGTGCGTACATCAATGATGTCGGGCTGTTCGTGTGCTGCCTCTGCCGACGGATCGCCGGCCAGTTCCTCGTTGATCACGGTTGACGCGACGCTGTTGCCAAGGCGGCGCGACATGCTGCCCAGGCGCTTCTCGACCTCGGCAAGCCATTCCCGGAGATTATCGGCGCGCGCATAGAACTGCGCTTCGGGTTGCGCGGCACCGGTGAGGCGATCCTGGTATCGGAACAGCGCTGCAGCGCCTTCCCTGTAGCGCCTCTCGGTTGGCGGGAACAGCCAGGAATTACTCTCCGAGAAGAACTTTTCGACGGCTTCCACGACGTCGGGATCCTCTTTCGATTGCGACTGGCTGCGACTGAAATCGTTGCGTATGGCGCGCGAGAAGTCGCGCATCTGGGTTACGACACCCTTTTCCCAGTTGGGCATATTGTCGAGCCACAGGCCCGGCGGAAACTTGTCGTTCGTGATGTAGCCACCGCGCTTGTCGAGCAGCGTCTCCGCGACCCGGATCAGCGTGTCGGTGGTGGAGTAGCCGACGACGCTGCGCTGGTCGTCAACATACTCATTCACCCAGAACAGCTTTGGCATGGGTGACCAGTACATGCCCAGCAATACCAGGAACAGGAACAGGACGCCGAAGGATATGGCGAAGATCTTTGCCCAGGGCGACCGGGACATGACGCTGGCGGCGGTTTTTTCGTTCACGACAGACTCTGCAAAAAAGGTTTCAGTGGGCGAGCGATTCTACCAGCTGCGGAAGCACCATCCCCGAATTGCCGCGCAGGCTCGCTGTGTAGGACTCAGACTGGCTGGTCGGACTCGGGTTCACTTCGATCGTAACTGCACCCGCTTCGCGCGCAACATCGGCCAGGCCAGCGGCAGGATACACCAGCGATGACGTGCCAACCGACAGGAATACGTCGCAGTCGGCGGCGGCTGCGAAAGAGGCATGCAGGGCTTCCTCGGGGATGGCCTCGCCGAACCAGACGACGCCGGGGCGCAGGTAACCGCCGCAGTCGGGGCAGGACGGGACACCATCGTCGTCGTCGGCTGCGTTAACGATACGGGCTTCGGCGGAGCAGCGGTTGCTGAACAGGTTGCCGTGGAATTCGATGACGTCGCTGCTTCCGGCACGCTGGTGCATGCCGTCGACGTTCTGGGTGACCAGTGTGAGCCTGGGAACGAGAGACTGCAGTTCGGCGAGCGCGCGGTGGCCGGCATTCGGTTCGGCCCCGGCGACGAGGTCGCGCCGCCAGCGATACCAGCGCCACACCAGTTCGGGATCCCGTGCGAACGCTTCCGGCGTGGCCAGATCCATCGGGTCGTACTGCTCCCAGAGCCCGGTCTGCGCCTCGCGAAACGTCGGCACGCCGCTCTCCGCCGAGACGCCGGCACCGGTCAGCACGCAGACGTGGCGCGCGTCCCGCAGCGCCTCGACGAGCGATTGCGCCAGCTCAGGCAGCGAGTTGCCTCAATACGTAGTGCAGGATGCCGCCGTGCTCGTAGTAGTCGCGCTCCTTCGGGGTGTCGATCCGGATCTTTGCCGTGAACGTGATGGCGTCGCCATCGGGCGGCGTCGCCGTTACCGTCACCGTCTTCGCAGAGGGGTCCGTGTGGCCCTCGATGTCGAAGACCTCGGCGCCGGTCAGGCCGAGCGATTCGGCATCCTCGCCGTCCTCGAACTGCAGTGGCAACACGCCCATGCCGATCAGGTTGGAGCGATGGATCCGCTCGAAACTCTTCGTAATGACAGCCTTCACACCGAGCAGTAACGTGCCCTTGGCGGCCCAGTCGCGGGAAGAACCCGTGCCGTATTCACTGCCGGCAATCACGACCAGAGGCGTGCCTTCCTCACGGTACTTGAGCGACGCGTCGTAGATTGTCATTTGCTCGCCGCTCGGTTGATGCCGCGTCCAGCCACCCTCGGTTCCCGGTGCGAGCTGGTTGCGCAAGCGGATATTTGCGAACGTACCGCGCATCATCACTTCGTGATTACCGCGCCGGGAGCCGTAGGAGTTGAAGTCGGCGGGCTGCACGCCCTGGTCCATGAGGTATTTCGCGGCCGGGCTGTCGGGCGCGATGCTACCGGCAGGCGAAATGTGGTCGGTTGTCACGGAGTCGCCGAGCAGCGCGAGCGCGCGGGCGCCGGTGATGCCGGAGACAGACGATGGCTCGGCTGTCATGCCCTCGAAGTAGGGCGGGTTCTTGACGTAGGTTGAAGCGTCATCCCAGGTATAGATTTCACCCTCGGGCGAATCGATGCCTTTCCAGTTGGCGTCGCCCTCGAATACGCCGGCGTAGCTCGACTTGAACATGTCCGAGTCGATGTTGTTCTTGACCACGTCGTGGATTTCCTGCTGGCTCGGCCAGATATCCTTGAGGTAAACGGGATTGCCGTCCTTGTCCTCGCCGAGCGGGTCCTCGAGCAGGTTGACGTCGAGATTGCCGGCGAGCGCGTAGGCAACAACGAGCGGGGGAGATGCGAGGAAGTTCATGCGCACTAGCGCGTGAATGCGTCCTTCGAAATTGCGGTTACCCGACAGCACGCTCGTGCCGACGATGTCGCCCTGCTGAACCGCGTCCGCGATCTCCGGCAACAGCGGCCCCGAATTGCCGATGCATGTCGTGCAGCCGTAACCCACGGTGTAGAAGCCGACGGCGTCGAGATCATCGATCAGGCCCGATTTTTCCAGGTAGTCGGTGACGACACGGGAACCCGGAGCAAGGCTGGTCTTGACCCACGGTTTCGCTTTCATGCCTTTTTCCCGCGCGGCCTTTGCAACCAGGCCGGCAGCAACCATGACAGCGGGGTTTGACGTGTTCGTGCAGCTGGTGATCGCCGCAATGAGGACGGCACCGTCGCGGATTTCGACATCCTCGCCATTGATGTTGGCCACGGCCTTGCCTCCATCCTGACGATCGGCGACCGCTTTCCCGAGATGCTCCTTGTAGACCTTGTCAGCCACCTTGAGCTTGATGCGGTCCTGCGGCCGTTTCGGGCCGGCGATACAGGGCTCGACGGATCCCAGGTCGAGCTCCAGCGTGTCGGTGTAGATGCCGTCGGCATCGCCGTCTTCGCGCCACAGGCCTTGCTCGCGAGCGTAGGCCTCGATGAGTTCGATGTGTGCCGCGTCGCGGCCGGAAAGTTCGAGGTAACGAACCGTCTGAGCGTCGATCGGGAAGATCGCGCAGGTGGAGCCGAACTCGGGCGACATGTTGCCGAGCGTTGCGCGGTCGGCGAGCGGCATGTCCGTTAGCCCGTCGCCGAAAAACTCGACGAACTTGCCGACCACGCCCATTTCACGAAGCATTTCCGTCACGGTGAGCACAAGGTCGGTCGCGGTGGCGCCTTCGCGCAGCTTGCCGGTCAGCCTGAAGCCGATGACGTGAGGGATCAGCATCGTGATCGGCTGGCCCAGCATCGCCGCCTCGGCCTCGATCCCGCCGACACCCCAGCCGAGGACGCCGAGTCCGTTGATCATCGTGGTGTGACTATCCGTTCCGACAACCGTATCCGGATAGGCCTTTCTAACGTCACCCTGTTCAGAATCGAAGACCACCCGGGAGAGATACTCCAGATTGACCTGGTGCACGATGCCGGTGTTCGGCGGCACGACGCGGAAATTCTCGAACGCCGACTGGCCCCAGCGCAGGAACGAATAACGTTCCTCGTTGCGCTGGAATTCGATCCTGTTATTCAGGTCCAGCGCTTTCGCCGTGCCGTAGTTGTCGACCTGTACCGAGTGATCGATCACGAGTTCGGCCGGTGACAGCGGGTTGATACGGTCCGCGGAACCGCCGAGTTTCACCACGGCATCACGCATCGCGGCCAGATCCACGACTGCCGGGACGCCCGTGAAGTCCTGCAGGATGACGCGACTGGGCGTGAAGGAAATCTCTGTGCTCGGGTCGGCCTTGGGGTCCCAGTTTGCCAGTGCCAGGATGTCGTCCCGCGTGACGTCGCGGCCGTCTTCGTGCCGCAAGAGGTTCTCGAGCAGGATCTTGAGCGAGTAGGGCAGTCTCGCGACGTGACCGTCACTGACGGCGTCAAGGCGGAAAATCTCGAAATCTTTGCCGCCCACTGTCAGTGTCGAGCGCGCACCGAAGGTGTCCTTCATGTGTGTGTCTCCGGAGTCTTGTTTGCAGTGCGGGGCCGCAGCCCTGCGGGGTCGCGGATTATAGCGAATGCTGCATAGCAGCGCTCAGGAAATTGCCGATTCAGGCATGTCCGCCGCGGCCGTCGCGTGGCCCTGCAGCGCCTCGATGACGGCACCGCCCAGGCACCGATCACCTTGATAAAAAACGACAAATTGACCCGGGGCAGCGGCTCGTTGCGGCTGCTCGAAACGCACCATTAGACGATCGTCGAGTGCGTGCCGTAACGTGCAATCCTGGTCCGTCTGACGGTAGCGGATCTTGGCTTTGCAACGCAGACCCGTGTCGAGCTTATTCGGCTCACGGCCGATCCATGACGGCTCGCTCGCGATCAGTTCGTCACTCAGGAGCAACGGGCTGTCACCCTGGTCGACGATCAGCACGTTCTTCCCGATCTCTTTGCCCACCACGTACCAGGGTTCGTCACCCGCGTCACGACGCCCACCGATGCCCAGGCCCTGTCTCTGCCCGAGCGTATAGAACATCAGGCCATGATGACGGCCAAGTTCCTTGCCCGCGGGAGTGAGGATGGGCCCCGGCTGAGCCGGAATGTAGGTACTCAGAAATTCGCGAAACGGGCGCTCGCCGATGAAACAGATGCCGGTGCTGTCTTTCTTGTCGTGCACGGCCAGCCCCTGCTGCTTAGCGATCCGGCGAACCTCTGCCTTGTGCAGGCCGCCGAGCGGAAACACCGTTTCGGCCAGTGCATCGGCGCTCACCGCGTGCAGGAAGTAGGTCTGGTCCTTGCTTGCGTCCGCCGCCTTTAGCAAAGCGACCGTGTCGTCGGCAATCCCGGTTCTGGCATAGTGGCCGGTGGCCAGCAGCTCGCCGCCCAGGCGCTTCGCATAGTCGCGAAATACCCCGAACTTGATATCCCGGTTGCACAGGACATCAGGATTGGGCGTGCGGCCGCTGCGGTACTCCGCGAGGAAGTACTCAAAAACCCGGTCGCGATACTCCCTGGCGAAATTGACGTGATGCAGCGGGATATCGAGCTGGGCGCAGATTCGGCGCGCGTCCTGCAGATCCTCGGCAGCCGTGCAATAGCCGTCCTCGTCCTCCCAGTTGGTCATGTGCAACGCTTCGACCGCGGCACCCGCGTCCTTCAGCAGGAACGCGGCCACGGCCGAATCGACCCCGCCCGAAAGGCCGAGGATGACTCTGCGGTCAGCGATGTTGGAAAGATCGTACGCCATAGCCGACGCATTTTATCACTGCGGGCCAGGTGGCTGCTGGAGGAGCGCGCGCCAGCGCGATTACACGAGGTCGGCGCTCGCGATTACGGCGTGGACGTTGTGCTGCAGCGGCAACATGTCCGAGAACAGTACGTCGGACTGACGCCGACCTGCCTCGAAATCCAGGATGCAACGCTGCACGATCGGCGTGCGCAGGCTCTGGCGGCGGTATTCGATGTCCGCGCGGCTTAACCAGCGCTTCGCGATGATGCCGTCGTCGAGAGGGCGCGATTCGTCCTCGTTGAGAAGAGATGCAACGTAAACGATTCTGAGAAACTGTTGCCGGCTTTGCGGGTGGATCCACAGGTAGATGCCGACCAGCTCGCCGCAGGCGACATCGCAGCCGGTCTCCTCGAGCACTTCGCGAATTACGGCTTCTTCGGGGGATTCGCCGGTCTCTAGGTGCCCACCGGGCTGGTTGAGAACGACGGCGCCCGACGTGATCTCTTCGACCATCAGGTACTGGCCATCGCGCTCGATAACCGCGGACACGGTTAAATCCGTTGGTTGCATCTCAGATCTTCCTGGTATCGCGTTTGCCGCAACGCTTTCTTGTTCGTTTCAGGTGGCAGTCCGGCTTATATGCCGAGCTGCCTGAATTCCATTTCCACTTCACTCGCGAGCCAGATCTCGTCGAACATCTTGCTGTAGAGCTTGGCGACGGCAGGCTCGTAGGTGTCCGCGATGCCTTCACAGCGACTGGCCTGCAGGCGGTAGACGAGTGCCGTTTCGTCCGCGATGCAGAACGACTCGGCATGCGTGCGCAGATCTTCGCGAACGTGACGAAATTCGATGTACGTGTTCAGGCGGCGGCCCAGGTGAACGAAGTTGTTGCCGTTCTTGATAGCGCGGGCCGGATCCGCGATGAGCACGCGGATTCTCGCGTAGGTCTGAGACAGGACGAGCCGCTTGATGACTTCGAGAAACTCGGGATCGTCGTAAATGCCCGGCTCGAGGTCATGGGTAAAAATGGACACTTTTCGCGTTGCCTCGCGAGCAACATCGATGACGGCGAGGCGCATCTCCTCTCGGGTAGAGATTACCCAGCGTCTGCCTTTTTCCCGTGTTTCTTCCATGCGTTGCGGTTGCTATCTCTTGTAGTGGCTGCGATCACGATTCCGGGTCGCAGGAAAGCCATCTTACCGGCCATACAACCTGCGCTGTGCCAACTGCGTCACGTTTTGCGTCCCTGATCGCTATTTGAGAATCATTCCCGGTCCGCGCCAGCCTTACGCTTCAGGCCGCTGACCGGTGGCCGATCGTGCCGTTCCCGACTTCACATATGGTGTGGATCGACGGTCCATGCGCTACGGATAACACGATTGCCTCGAGATCAGCAGTCCCGCGCCAGTTCCGATGCCAGGCCCAGGTAGGTCTCAGGCGTCAACGCGAGCAGCCGCGTCTTTTCCGATGCCGGGATCTCAAGCGTGTCGATGAAACCGTGAATCAGTTCCCTGGTGACGGCCTGCCCGCGGGTCAGCGCTTTGAGTTTCTCGTAGGGCTCCGGTATGCCGTAACGCCGCATTACCGTCTGTACCGCTTCAGCGAGCAATTCCCAGGCGTCCGCAATATCGGCCTGTAACGCGTCCCGGTTCACCTGCAGCTTATCCAGACCCTTTAATGCCGAGGCGAGCGCAATGACGACATAGCCCAGGGCAACGCCAAAGTTGCGTTGTACCGTCGAGTCCGTCAGGTCGCGCTGCCAGCGCGATATGGGCAGTTTTTCGGCGAAGTGGCCGAGCAGCGCGTTTGCCATTCCCAGGTTGCCCTCGGCATTCTCGAAATCGATCGGATTGACCTTGTGCGGCATAGTGGATGAGCCGACTTCGTTATGGGCGATTTTTTGCGTGAAGTAACCGAGCGAGATGTAACTCCAGAAATCCCGGCACAGGTCGATAAGGATCGTGTTGTAGCGACAGACGGCGTGCGCGTATTCGGCCGTCCAGTCGTGAGGCTCGATCTGTGTCGTGTGGGAATTGGGTTCCAGGCCGAGAGCTGCGATAAAGCGCTCGCTGATGGCTCGCCAGTCGACGTCCGGATAGGTAACGACGTGGGCGTTGAAATTGCCGACGGCGCCATTGAATTTGCCGAGAATCGCGACGCTGCCCAGCTGCCGCTGTGCGGCCTCGAGTCGTATGACGAAGTTGGCGATTTCCTTGCCCAGCGTTGTCGGACTTGCCGTCTGCCCGTGCGTGCGTGAGAGCATGGCTACGTCGGCATTCTGCTTCGCCATGGCCTGCAGCTTTGCTTTTACGATGCGCATCTGCGGTATGAGTATGTCGCTGCGCGCCGTCCTCAGCATCAGTGCATACGCGAGGTTGTTGATGTCTTCCGAGGTACAGCCGAAGTGCAGGAAGTCCTTCAGGGTCGCAGTATCGGGCCCGTCCCCGAGCTTCTCGCGAATGAAATATTCCACGGCCTTGACGTCGTGGTTTGTGGTGGCTTCGATCTTCTTGACCCGCTCCGCATCGTCCATCGAGAAATCGTCGACGATGCTGTTGAGCAGGTCCTTCAAAACGGGCGAGAGAGGACCGATTTCGGCGATGTCCTTCTCGTCTGCGAGCGCCTGCAGCCAGCGGACTTCGACGAGCACCCGGAACCGGATCAGGCCGTATTCCGAGAAGATGTCGCGCAGACCGTTGACCTTGTCCGCATAACGGCCATCGGCTGGCGACAGGGCCTTGAGTGTGGAGACTTTCATGAGACTGAAACCAGTGTAAACTTGCGCGCGCAAAGCGCGAATCATACACGATTGCATAACCACTCCAGACTCGAACACATGGCCTACACCGGGAAATCAAGCCGATGAACGACAAAAAATACCGCATTGAGCACGACAGCATGGGAGAACTCCAGGTGCCGCAGGACGCCTTGTGGGGCGCCCAGACGCAACGCGCTGTGGAAAATTTTCCGATCAGCGGCCTGACGATGCCGCGCCAGTTCGTCGCGGCGCTGGCGCTGGTCAAGTGGGCGGCGGCCGGCGCCAACTCGGAGCTCGGCCTGTTGAAAAGCGACGTGGCGGTGGGAGTGCAGAAAGCCGCACTGGAGGTCGCCGACGGTCAGCACGACAGCCATTTCCCGATCGACGTGTTCCAGACAGGCTCTGGCACGAGCTCGAACATGAACGCGAACGAAGTTATCGCGCATCTCGCGACCGAGAAGCTCGGTTCCGAGGTGCACCCCAACGATCACGTCAACATGAGCCAGTCCAGCAACGACGTGATCCCGACCTGCGTCCACGTTAGCGCGGCGATCGCCATTCAGCAGCAGCTGTTGCCGGCGCTCGAGCACCTGAGCGGGGTGCTGGAGGCAAAGGCGGACGAGCTGCGCGACGTCGTTAAGACAGGTCGTACCCACCTGATGGACGCCATGCCCGTCACGCTCGGGCAGGAACTCGACGGCTGGCGTTCCCAGATCGAGCATGCCGGCGAACGCATTCGCGGTTCGCTGAAACGGCTCGTTTGTCTTGCGCAGGGCGGCACTGCGGTCGGCACGGGCATCAATGCTCACCCGAATTTCGGCGAGAAGGTCGCGGTGTTGCTGTCCGAACACACGGGGGTCAAGTTTACGCCCGCGGCATCCATGTTCGAGGCGCTGAGCAGCCAGGATACGGCCGTCGAGATGTCGGGTCAGCTGCGGGTCCTCGCGGTGAGCCTGACCAAGATTGCCAACGACCTGCGCTGGATGAATTCCGGCCCGCTCGCGGGCATCGGCGAGATCGAACTGCCGGCGCTGCAGCCGGGGTCGAGTATCATGCCCGGCAAGGTGAATCCCGTTATTCCCGAAGCGGTCGCCATGGTGTGCGCCCAGGTGGTCGGCAACGATGCCACGATCGCCATGGGCGGGCAGTCGGGCAATTTCCAGCTCAACGTGATGCTGCCGGTGGTCGCCTACAACCTCCTGCAGAGCATCGAGTTGCTGGCCAATGCGTCGACCTGCCTGGCCGACAAGGCAATCAAGGGTTTTACGGTCAACGAGGCAAACATCAATCGTGCTCTCGGGCGTAATCCCATCCTGGTTACGGCACTCAACCCGGTCATCGGCTACGAGCTGGGCGCTGCCGTCGCCAAGAAAGCCTACGCCGAGGGCCGGCCCGTGAAAGAGGTCGCGCAGGAGATGACGAACCTCACCGACGAGGAACTCGATCGCCTGCTGGATCCGGCCGCGCTCACCAAGGGCGGCATCCAGCACTAGCGCCGGTTTTGCGGATTCCCGACGAACTCACCGCGGCGCTGCTAAAGGAGCGATTGGCCGGAACGCGCGCACCCGAGGATCCCCTGGACGTCGTCATGCCGGCGGGTAGCGAACGCTGGCCGGCAGTTACGCTCGAGCAGATACGACAGACTTTGCGGCCGGCCGGGGTGCTGATTCCCGTGATCGAGCGGCTCGCCGGTTTGTCCGTGCTGCTCACCCAGCGCTCTGCCGAGCTCAAACACCACGCGGGACAGATCAGCTTTCCCGGCGGCCGCCTGGAAGAGCACGATCGGGATGTCGTGCAGGCCGCACTCAGGGAAACACACGAGGAGGTCGGAATCCCGCCGCAGTCGATCGCCATTATCGGCTACTTGCCGCCGATGCCGACCGTGACCGGCTACGCGGTAACCCCGGTCGTGGGCCTGGTGACGGAAGACGTGCCGCTGCAGCTCGACCCCACGGAAGTCGAGTACGCGTTCGAGGTGCCGCTGGCATTCCTGCTCGATAGCCGCAACGAGCGCGCCCTGGAGCGAGAATACAAGGGGCGGCTGATACCGACGGTGGAGTTCCATTACGAAGGCGAGCACATCTGGGGTGCGACCGCCCACATGCTGGTTGAGTTAAGAAAAACATTGATAAAATAGTTACTTATGAATGATATTAAGAAATTACTTGAAATAATGGACTGCCTCAGGGATCGCAATAACGGCTGTCCGTGGGACCTCGAGCAGGATTTCTCGACGATCGCGCCATACACCATCGAAGAGGCGTACGAAGTGGCGGATGCGATCGCGCGTGACGATATGCCGGCCCTTCGTGATGAGCTGGGCGACCTGCTTTTCCAGGTGGTCTTCTATGCGCGCATGGCGCAGGAAGCCGGTGCGTTCGATTTCGGCGATATCGTCGCAGGCATCTGCGACAAGATGCTGCGCAGGCACCCCCACGTCTTCGGCAACGCCGATGAACGCGCAGCGGGACTGCGAGAGGGCAGCTGGGAACGCATCAAGGCCGAAGAGCGTGGCCAGCGCGACGACAGCGGTGCGCTGGCGGGCGTTGCCAGGTCGTTACCCGCGTTAAAACGGGCACAGAAGCTCGGCAAACGGGCGGCCGGGGTCGGATTCGACTGGCCGGACGGAAGTGGCGTTCGTGACAAGATCCGCGAAGAGTTCGACGAACTCGAGGAGGCCGTGGGCACCGGTGAGCGCGGGCAGGTCGAAGAGGAATTCGGCGACTTGCTGTTCGCGATGGTCAACCTGGCACGGCACCTGGATGTCGATGCCGAAACGGCGCTGATGGGCGCCAATCTCAAGTTCGAGCGGCGCTTCCGCGAGATGGAGCGGACGATAACCGAATCGGGCGGTCGCCTGCAGGATCACGGGCTCGAGTCGCTGGACCGTGAATGGCGGGCCGCCAAGCGGCGCCTGGCCTGAACGTCGCAGCGCGTTCGTTCATAAAGCATTCAGTTTTCAGGCTTTTTTTGCCGTTTTTTGTTCAGCCTTTGTTCATTGCCTCGCGCGTAATCTTGTTCCCAGGCTGGCAACAGGGCCGGTCGCAAGCGAAAGGTCAGGAACAATGGATACCAAAGCAATGAACGCACGACGAGTAATGACAGGTCTGGTCGCAGTTTCGCTGCTCACAGTGGTTTCCGCGCAGGCGGCAGCTGCCCAGTATGACTATGCGCGGGTGATCAGCTCGGAGCCGATCGTTCGCTACGTTACGGTGAATACGCCGGTACGCGAGTGCTGGCAGGAGACCGAGTACTACAGCGTCGAGCGGCCCGTGCCGGGCAGCGGTGTGCGCACCCTGGTGGGTGCGGTCGTCGGTGGTGTGATCGGTCACCAGTTCGGCAGCGGCCGTGGCAACGACGCTGCTACCGTGGCCGGGACCATCATCGGCGCCGCGGTCGGCAACGACAGCGCCAAGCGACGCTATGGAGCCGCTTACCGCACGACCGAGTACACGAGACCGGTCGAGCGCTGCGAAACGCGCATGACGTCGCACCAGGAGGAGCGTATCGACGGCTACCGCGTGGTGTACCGCTATCACGGACAGAAATTCGAAACCCGGATGCCGTACGATCCGGGCCGTGAGATTCGGGTGCGCGTCGATATTCGCCCCGCCGGCTGATTGCAGGCGTCTTGGCAATCACTGTGATGCACTTCGTTGCAATCGGCTCGCCGGCAGAGGACACTGTCGGCGAGTTGATTGCGGGCCTTGGCTCGCGCCAGATACCGGAAAGAAAGCAAGTGATCAGATCAATTCTCATATCACTGACGGCAGCCGTGCTGCTGATGCCCTCAGCAGCCAACGCCTTCGATGTCGAGGAGGCACTACGGCAGCTGCACGTGCAGCACCAGCAGGCACCCAGGCCGGACCTGCGGGTTGCCAAGGACGGCATGACGCTGGACCAGGCAATCGAGTCGGTGCGCCGGCGCGGCGACGTGGATCGCATCCTGAGTGCCGAGACCCGGCGCGACGGTGATCGGGAGACACATTACATCCGCTACCTGACCAAGGACGGCAAGGTCAAGACTGAAAAGGTCCGCGGCCGGTCACGAGGTTAGCAAGGGGCATTCAAATGCGTTTGCTGGTCATAGAAGACGACAACACCCTGCGCGAGTCGCTGGTGAATCAGCTCGGCGAAGCAGGCTATGCGGTCGAGCAGGCGGCGGACGGGCGCGAGGGCCTTTACTTCGCGCTGGAGTATCCGGTCGACCTGGCAATCATCGACCTGGGACTGCCGGAGATTTCAGGGCTCGACATCATTCGCGAGGCGCGCGACAAGGGCAAGACCTACCCGATTCTCATCCTTACAGCTCGCGATCGCTGGCAGGACAAGGTCGACGGGCTGAGCGCAGGCGCGGACGACTACGTCGTCAAACCATTTCATTTCGAGGAAGTCGGCGCCCGCGTGCACGCGCTGCTGCGGCGCAGCGGCGGTTGGGCGTCCTCCATGATGACGGCGGGGCCGGTGGTGCTCGACATGGCGCGGCAGGACGTCACGGTCGATGGCGCGCCTGTCGAGTTGACCAGCTTCGAGTACAAGATCATCGAATACCTGATGCTGAGGGCGGGTCAGGTGATTTCGAAGACCGAGCTGACCGAGCGGCTGTATGACCAGGATTTCGAGCGCGACAGTAACGTCATCGAGGTGTTTATCGGCCGCTTGCGCAAGAAGCTCGATCCGGCAAATTCGCTGAAGCCGATCGAGACGCTGCGCGGCCGCGGCTACAGGTTCGCGCTAGAGCGCAATCAGTCCGAGTAATCGCAGTCAGCACGCGACGGTCATGTCATCGTTAAGCGCACGCTTGTTGATATCGGTCAGCGTGCTGCTGCTGCTGTTCTTCGGCGCGACCGTTGTCGTCCTGGATACCGCTTTTCGCACGGCCGGCGAGCAGGCCAGGCGCGACATCCTCGACGGTCACCTGATGCAACTCCTGGCCGCGGCGAATCCTAATGACGAGGGCGCCCTGAGCTTTCCGCCGGACCTGCACGAGGAACGCTTCAACACCATCGGCTCGGGTCTCTACGGGGAACTGCGGGACGACGGCGGTCAGCTAACCTGGCGCTCACGCTCGGCGCTCGGCCTCGAGATACCCCAGGGCGGATTTCCCCGGCTCGGCACCCGCGTCTTCGAACGCGAGTCGCTGGACGACGGCACGCCGCTGCTGACACTCAGCCTTGCCGTGCAATGGGAGTTCCCGGACGGCGAACTCAAACCTTACGTCTTCAAGGTCGCCGAGAGCCTCGATTCGTTCAATGCCCAGGTCGCCGAGTTTCGGCGTCAGCTGATAGGCTGGTTCGCTGCCATCGCGCTGATCATGCTGTTGTCCATTTCGATACTCATGCGCGGCCTGCTGCGGCCGCTGCGACAGATCGAGACGGAGATCGGTGACATCGAGGAGGGCAAGCGCGCATCGCTGTCGGAGAAGTTCCCGACCGAGCTGACCGGGGTCGCGCGCAACATGAACCTGTTGATCGACAACGAGCGCGCGCGTTCGGACCGCTACCGGAACACGCTCGATAATCTCGCGCACAGCCTTAAGACGCCGCTGGCCGCGATGCGGGCACTCATTGCCGACAAAGAATCGTCGCCGCAGGTGCAGAGCCGCTTCAATGAACAAATCGAACGTATGGACGAGATCGTCCGCTACCAGCTGAGAAAACCTGCCGCATCGACGGCCGATAACCTGGTCCTCGGCCCGGTGCCCGTGGCGAAAGAGGTCGAGCGACTGGTGAGCGGGCTGCGCAAGGTTTATCACGACAAGCAGCCGACGATCGAGGCCGAGGTGGCGCCGGATATGAAGTTCCGGGGGGATACGGGAGACTTTCTCGAACTGGCCGGTAACCTGCTGGACAACGCCTGCAAGTGGTGCAAGGGCAGGGTATCGATCAACGTCCGGCCGTCGGGGAACACGCCGGCGGCCGCGGGAGGCATGCGGCTAACCGTGAACGATGACGGTCCGGGAATTCCGCAAGAGGCAGCGGAGGCGTTGCTCGAACGGGGCACCCGGCTCGACGAAGCGACGCCGGGGCACGGCATAGGCCTCGCAATCGTCCGCGATATCGCGAAATCCTACGGGGGCTCGCTTACGATCGGGCAATCCTCGCTCGGCGGCGCATGCATCACCGTCGATATCCCGCCCGCAGCGGAAAGACGCTAGCCCCGGCCCGGAGCAGCGTCAGCCTGCTTAACGGTCCCCGCCCAGGGCCTTGGCCGCGGAACCCATCTTTTCAACGAGATCGATGGGGAAGACGATCGTGTTGCTCTTCTCGTTGGCGATTTCCTTGAGCGTCTGCAGGTAGCGGAGTGTCAATGCCGATTCTTCCTTGGCCAGCATGGCCGCCGCTTCCGCAAGCATCGTCGCCGCCTGCTTTTCACCCTCGGCGTTGATGACTTTCGCACGCCGTGCGCGTTCGGCTTCTGCCTGCTGGGCGATCGCGCGGATCATGCTCTCGTCGAGATCGACGTGCTTGATTTCCACGTTGGCGACCTTGATGCCCCAGTTGTCGGTGCGCTGGTCGAGGATTTCCTGGATGTCCTCGTTGAGCCGGTCGCGTTCCGCGAGCATATCGTCGAGTTCGTGCTGGCCGAGCACCGACCGCAACGTCGTCTGCGACAGCTGGCTGGTGGCTTCGAACACGTTGGCGACGCGAATGACGGCCTTCTCCGGGTCCACGATGCGGAAATAGATAACCGCGTTGACCCGTACGGACACATTGTCCCTGGAAATGACGTCCTGCGTCGGCACGTCGAGCACGATGACGCGCAAGTCCACCTTGACCATTTTTTGCAGGCCGGGGATCAGGATGATCAGGCCGGGCCCCTTGACCGTCTGGAACCGGCCGAGGAAGAATACAACGCCTCGCTCGTATTCCTTGAGGATCTTGAACGTGTTGTAGGCGATGACTATGACGAGCGCAGCGATCAGTCCGATTGTTGCGAGTTCCATCGTTATTTCCTCGTTTGCATGTCTGTAGTCGTGTTTCAGGTCTGGAGCTGTGCGTCGCCCGGGTCGGGCTCGGATGTCGGTTCGACCTCGAGCGTCAGGCCCTTCATTGCGCGCACGACAACCTGTTGGTCCTTTCGTATCGGCACATTGCTGTGCGCAGCCCAGGCTTCACCTTCCAGCCAGACCTTGCCGTCGCCGGTAAAGTCCTGCACGGCGGTACCCATGCCGCCGATGATCGATCCGCGCCCGGATACAGCGCCGCGCCTGCGCAGCTTCAGCGCATAGCCGACGAGCCAGATTATCGCCAGCGCTGCAAGAATCGCGAGACCGATCACAAAACCCACCGAAATACCGAATCCTGGAACGTCACTGTCGAACATCATGATAGCGCCGAAGACGAAGGCGGCGATTCCGCCCAGTCCGAGCGCACCGAAGCTCGGCGCGAACGCTTCTGCAGTCATGAGGGCGATACCGACGATGATCAAGGCCAGGCCCGCGTAATTCACCGGCAGCACCTGCAGGGCGTAGGCCGCGAGCAGCAGGCAGATGACGCCGACGACCCCCGGGACGATCGCCCCGGGATTCCAGCCTTCGTACATGAGCCCGTAGAGCCCGATTATGCCGAGCAGCAGCACGATTTCGGGATTCGCGATGGCTGAGAGTATCTTGATGCGCCAGTTCGGTTCGAATTCCTCGATCGTTGCGTCGCCTGTTTCGAGGGCGACCTGCTGGGAGTCCATCTTTACCTCGAAACCATCGAGCTGCTGCAGCAGGTCCGCGTGGTCGGTGGCGATGAATTCGATGACGTTCTGCTCAAGCGCTTCTTCGGCCGTGAGAGTCGCGGCTTCGGTGACCGCTTTCTCGGCCCATTCCGCGTTGCGCCCATGACGCTCGGCCAGCCCGCGAATGTAGGCGACCGCATCGTTCAGCACCTTGCGTTCCATTGCGCTGCCGGGCATGGGAGCGGGCTCCGGCTCGGTCGACTCTTCGTCACCTTCGGTTTCGCTGTCAGCCGGCTTCTCCAGAGACTCGCCCCCTGGGTTGGGCGGAGTAACGTCCTCACCGTTCAGAGAAACAGGCGTCGCAGCTCCAAGGTGCGTGGTCGGCGACATGGCCGCAATGTGGCTGGCGAGCAGGATGTACGTTCCCGCGCTGTCCGCCCGGGCGCCGGCTGGTGTCACGTAAGTGGCGACCGGGACCGATGAGCCGAGGATATCCTGCACCATGTCTCGCATCGGCTTGACGAGGCCGCCTGGCGTGTCGATGTCGATGATGATCAGTTCGGCGTTTTGTTCCTCGGCGCGGCGAATGCCGCTTGCCAGGTAGTCTGCGGTCGCAACGCCGATGCCGCCCTTGATTTCAAGAACGACGACCGTGTTGCCCGCGGCGCTCGCAGTGTATGCGATCAGGCTGCAGAGGCCTGCAATGAATGCGCGTCGGATTGTCGATTTCATGGCGTCATAATAGCAGGGCTGGCGGCTGTTGATCGGGCCGTTTTGGTGGCATGCTTCGCTCCATGTTCATCCGATTCATAACGACCGGCGGTACGATTGACAAGATCTACTTTGACGCGCTGAGCCAGTTCGAAGTCGGCGAGTCGCAGGTCGAACACATCCTCAAGGAAGGTCTCGTCCAGTTTGACTACGAGATTACGCCGTTGTTGCAAAAAGACAGCCTGGAAATGACCGATGCAGATCGAGCCGAGCTGCGTGGCTACATCGAGAAGGACGACGCGAGTTTCTACATAATTACCCACGGTACGGACACGATGCCGGAGACGGCCGAAGCCCTGCAGGGACTGGGCGACAAGACGATCGTCCTTACGGGGGCGCTTACCCCGGCGCGATTCAGAACCACGGATGCCATTTTCAACGTCGGCATGGCCGTGGCCGCGGTGCAGGTATCAGCACCGGGCGTCTACATCGCGATGAGCGGACAGATGTTCACGGCCGGCGAAGTTCGCAAGAACCGCGCGGAAAACCGCTTCGAATCAATTAGGGGACAGTGACTTTAAGTGCCAGGCGACTTCATCAATTAGGGGACAGTGACTTTAAGTGCCAGGCGACTTCGCCTGGCACTTAAAGTCACTGTCCCCATAAGTTCCCCATAAGTTTCCCCGTAGGTTTCTACAGGTCGAAATTGATGCCCTGCGCGAGCGGCAGCTCCGTGCTCCAGTTGATCGTGTTGGTCTGGCGCCGCATGTAGGCGCGCCAGGCATCCGAGCCGGCCTCGCGGCCGCCGCCGGTTTCCTTCTCGCCGCCGAAGGCACCGCCGATTTCCGCACCGGAGGTGCCGATGTTGACGTTGGCGATTCCGCAATCCGAGCCCGATTGCGACAGGAAGTACTCCGCGTTCTGCAGGCTGTCCGTAAAAATCGCGGACGAGAGTCCCTGGACGACCCCGTTTTGCATCTCGATAGCTTCATCCAGCGTTTTGAATGGCAGCAGGTAGAGCACCGGTCCAAAGGTCTCGGTCTGCACGATGTCCCAGTCGTTCCTGGCGACCGCGATGGCCGGCGTTACGAAATTGCCGGGTCCATCGACCCGCTCACCGCCGCACAGGACTTCGCCACCGGTGTCGCGTACCGTCGCGAGCGCAGCCTCGACGCGCTCGATCGCCGAGTCGTCGATGAGCGGTCCCATCAGCGTGTTCGGGTCGAGCGGATTGCCGATGCGCACCTGTTCGTAAGCCTTGACAAGAGCTGCCTTGAGCTCATCGAGGCGTGATTCGTGCACGACGATGCGACGGGTGGTTGTGCATCGCTGGCCGGCCGTGCCGACCGCGCCGAAAACGATTGCAGGCACCACGAGCTCCATGTTGGCGTGTTCGTCGACGATGATGGCGTTATTGCCGCCCAGTTCGAGCAGGACTTTGCCCATGCGCTTCGCGACCTGCACGCCAACCTGGCGGCCGACCGCGGAAGAACCCGTAAACGAGATCAGGTCGATGCGCCTGTCATCGACGAACTGCTGCGCGAGTTCGTTGCTGCCGTCGTTAATCAAGCAGGAGAATGTCGGCAAATCGAGTTCGGCGACGGCTTCGTTGACGATTTTTTGCACGGCAAGCCCGCACAGCGGTGTTTTCGGTGACGGTTTCCAGATGCTTACGTTGCCGCAAATAGACGCAAGGCTCGTATTCCAGGACCACACCGCAACCGGGAAATTAAACGCCGTGATGGTGCCGACCAGACCGAGCGGGTGCCACTGTTCGTACATGCGATGCTGGAGGCGCTCCGAGTGCATGGTCTTGCCGTATAGCATGCGCGACTGGCCGACCGCGAAGTCGCAGATATCGATCATTTCCTGGACTTCGCCGTCGCCCTCGGCTTTGATCTTGCCCATTTCAAGAGTGACCAGGCTGCCGAGCGCGTCCTTGTGGTCACGCAGCGCATTGCCGATCCTCCGCACGGCTTCGCCTCGCACGGGTGCAGGCACGGCGCGCCATTCCCTGAAAGAGTCTCTGGCCGAGTTGACGAGACGGTCGTATTCGGCTGGCGTCGTCGACCGCACGCTTGCAATCAATTCGCCATTTGCCGGGTTGATCGATTCGATCAGCGGTGCCGAGGCATCCTCGCTACTTTCGCTGCCGAACCACGTGCCCGGGTTCGTGGCTCCGAGCCCAAGTGAATCAAGTATCTTCTTCATGATGTCATTCTCCGGCGTTGCTACGCTGGTGTCCGGTTTCGCCGCGGGCGACCAGTTCGGCTGACTCGATATTGCTGCCACCGTGTGCGTAATAGTGGCCAAATCGATTGTCGAGGATATCCTGCAGCCGGAACTGCTCCTGGGCAACAAACCCTTCGTATTGAGTGGGGTCTGCCAGCACGATGTCAATGACGCTGCAGACGCCGGCGGCGGTCGTGATCTGTATCGCGGACCAGAGCCGGCCGGCGACAACCTGCGGGTAGACCTTGTTGACGTAATTTTCCTCGCGGAGTTCGCCATCTTGCAGGCCATTCACGGCCGCATAGATGATCACCACGTCCTGCAAGGTCTGCGGCACCGCGTTCTCGAGTATCTGCTTAAGCGTGCTCCGGTCGTGATTGAGCTTGAGGCCGTTCATCAGCAATCGCATCTGTTCGCAGTGCCCGGGGTAGCGGATGGTCTTGTAGTTCATCATGTTGACGCGATCGCCATAGGTCTCTGCGAGCGAACCCAGCCCACCCGAGGTATTGAATGCCTCATATTTCTTGCCGTCGATCTCGATCGATTCCAGGCCCTCGAGCGGCAGGACATCTACTTCCTCGCCGTCCACGATCGCCTTGCAGAGATTGCCGTATTCGTTGATGACCCCATCGGTCGACCAGGTGAGCGAATACTTGAGCACGTTGTTGGGGTGCTGTGGCAGCGCACCGACGCGCAGCTTCACTGCGCGTAATTCGTCGAAGTGCTGGATGAGCTCGTTCGCCACGATACTGATGAAGCCCGGCGCGAGGCCGCACTGCGGCACGAACGCGGTGGACGCGCCATCGGCGATTGAGCGGACCCTCTCGGTGACGGCAACGTCTTCGGTCAGGTCGAAGTAATGCAGGCCTTCGGCCCGCGCCACTTCCGCCACGGTGACATTGCAAAAGTAGGGCAGGCTCGAAACCAGTGCGACCGGCTTGTGTTCGCGCACGTGCGCGGTGAGCGCTTCCTTGTCGCTCGCATCAAGGTCGAAGGCGGTAAGCGAGTCCAGGCCATGAGCCGCAACGACCGACTTTGCGATGCCGGACTCGGCGTCGGCGAGCTGGACCCGGTAGTTGCCGCTTTCGGCCAGCAATCCGGATATGAGGGCGCCGATCTTGCCGGCGCCGAGTACGAGGATCTCTTTCAATGGAGTCTCCCTAAAACAAAACCGCCAGCTATGGGCGGGTCGAAGATGGCGCGCATTGTGCCAATGTCTGCGAAACCTTTCCATATGAAAGCTTTGCAGTTTTGCAATGCAGCATGGCATAGTCCCGCGGATGAACCGGACACGCCCTTGACCCGCAGCATCCCGAAAACAGACTGGCACCCGGCGAGCTGGCAGGCGTTGCCGGCGGCGCAGCAGCCGACGTATCCCGACCAGGCGGCGCTCGAGCGTGCCGTTGGGGACCTGAGCCGGCTGCCGCCGCTCGTGACGTCGTGGGAGATCGACGCGCTCAAGGACGAGATCGCGCGGGCTCAGCGCGGCGAAGCATTCATCCTCCAGGGCGGCGACTGTGCCGAGACCTTCGACGATTGCACCTCGGAGAACATCGTCGCGAAGCTGAAGATTCTCCTGCAGATGAGTCTCGTGATCCTTTATGGCCTCAAGAAGCCGGTCGTTCGTGTCGGTCGTATGGCAGGGCAGTACGCCAAGCCGCGATCGGCGGATACCGAGACGCGGGAGGGCCAGTCGTTGCCGAGTTTTCGCGGCGACCTTGTGAACCGAAACCCGTTTACCGCGGCCGACCGAGTGCCGGACCCGGATTTAGTCCTGCGCGGCTACGAGCGCGCAGCGCTGACCCTGAATTTTGTCCGCTCACTGATCGACGGTGGCTTCGCGGACTTGCATCATCCCGAGTACTGGGACGTCAATTGGGTCGGACATTCCCCGATGGCCGACGAGTATCATGCGATCGTCGCGTCGATTTCGGATTCGCTGGATTTCCTGGAAACGATTGCCGGCCAGCCAGTTCACAAGACCCGCAGAGCCGACATCTACGCAGCGCACGAGGGCCTGCACCTGCTCTACGAACAGGCTCAGACGCGGTTCCTCGATCGCCGCGAGCGCTGGTACAACCTCACGACCCATTTTCCCTGGATCGGCATGCGAACCGCCGCCACTGATGGCGCGCACGTCGAGTTTTTTCGTGGCATTGCCAACCCGGTCGGTATCAAGATCGGCCCCGGGATGACGCGCGAGTGGATCCAGGACCTGATTGCAATACTCAACCCGAACAACGAGCCCGGCCGCCTGACCCTGATTCACCGCTTTGGCGCAGGAGCCATCGAGGATCATCTCCCGGATATGATCAAAGCGGTGCGGGAGACCGGTTCGCCGGTCCTCTGGGTCTGCGATCCCATGCACGGCAATACCGAGAGCACTTCGAATGGCGTAAAGACCCGGCGCTTCGACAAGGTTGTCGCGGAACTCGAAGCCGCTTTTCGTGTGCACAAGTCCATGGGCAGCTACCTCGGCGGCGTGCACCTGGAACTCACCGGGGAGAATGTTACCGAATGCACCGGCGGTGCCCGCGGCCTGACGGATGGTGACCTTGCGCGTGCATACAAGTCGACGGTGGATCCGCGGCTGAACTACGAACAGGCCATGGAAGTCGCCATGCGCATCGCGGGTCTTCATAAATCCTGAGGGCGCCTCTCGCTGTTCGCGAGAGTTTTCCTGCTCATGGCTAATTGAGCTCTGCGGCTGGCCGGGTACAATGCACGCCCATCCAGCCGAGAGAGCCCATGCATTACGACTACATCGAGGTGCCCGCCAGCGGCGAGGCCATTACCGCAAATCCCGACCACACGCTGAACGTCCCCGACCGGCCGGTTATTCCGTACGTCGAGGGTGACGGGATCGGCATCGACGTCACGCCGGTCATGCTCGACGTGGTCAATGCGGCCGTCAACAAAGCCTACGGCGACGCGCGCAATATCGAGTGGATGCAGGTTTACGCCGGGCAACGGGCGACCGAGGTCTACGGCAGCGAGGTCTACATGCCGGACGAGACCCTGCACGCGATGGAAAAGTTCATCGTTTCCATCAAGGGACCGCTGGCCACGCCGATTGGCGGCGGCATACGGTCGCTG
Source organism: Gammaproteobacteria bacterium (assembly GCA_009937505.1). Lineage (GTDB taxonomy): Bacteria > Pseudomonadota > Gammaproteobacteria > Steroidobacterales > Woeseiaceae > UBA1847. The sequence goes on along the minus strand of JAACFJ010000004.1, from coordinate 16,648 downwards.
AACGTATCCATTCGCCAGACTCTCGACCTTTACGCCTGTGTGCGGCCGATCCGCTATTTCCCGGGCGTCATTACGCCGATGAAGGATTCCAACCTCGTGGACATGACCGTTTTCCGGGAGAACACGGAGGACATTTATGCCGGCATCGAGTACCCGACCGGGTCGCAGGAAGTTCAGAAGCTCATTCACTTCCTGCAGACTGAACTGGGCACCAAGAAGATCCGTTTCCCGGCCAGTTCCGGTATAGGCATCAAGCCCGTATCCCGCGAAGGCTCGGAGCGCCTCGTCCGCAAGGCAATCCAGTACTGTGTCGATCGCGACCAGAGTTCCGTCACACTGGTGCACAAGGGCAACATCATGAAGTTTACCGAGGGCGCGTTCTGCCAGTGGGGCTACGACGTCGCTCGCACCGAGTTCGGCGCGACGGAGAAGGATGGCGGTCCCTGGCTCAGCTTCCCCAATCCGGTGACGGGTAACGAGATCATTATCAAGGACGTGATTGCCGACAATTTCCTGCAGCAGATCCTGATGCGCCCCGAGGAGTACGACATCATCGCGACGTTGAACCTCAACGGCGATTACATATCCGACGCGCTGGCCGCCCAGGTGGGTGGTATCGGCATCGCGCCCGGCGCCAATTTCGGCGACGCCGTCGGTGTCTTCGAGGCCACCCACGGAACGGCGCCCGGTTTTGCCGGCAAGGACCGCGTCAATCCCGGTTCACTGATCCTGTCGGCAGAGATGATGCTGCGTTACATCGGCTGGGTCGAAGCGGCGGACCTGATCATGAAAGGCCTTGCGAACACGATCGCGAACGGCGAACTCACGTTCGATCTCGCGCGCCTTCGCGAGGCCATACACAGGCCAATACGCAAGGAACGCCCGCACGACCGCAAGGAGGTCGAATCGGAGCTCGAGGAACTCATCCCCGGCGCCACGCTGGTGGGTTGCAGTGAGTTCGGCCGTGCCGTGATCCGTCACATGGATGACGAATAAGGCCGCATCCGTGTCGCGAGAGATCTTCGACCGGGGCTGCCGAGCCTGCCCGCGGCTGGCCGGTTTCCTCGACGAAGTGAATTCGCGCTATCCCGATTATTACTGCCGGCCGGTGCCGCCCTTCGGTGACGGCGCAGCGCGGTTGCTGGTTGTCGGGCTTGCGCCCGGCATGCATGGCGCAAACCGTACCGGACGTCCGTTTACGGGCGACCATGCGGGTATCCTGCTTTACGAGACCCTGCACAAGTTCGGCTTCAGTTCGAAGGTCGAATCGCTGTCGGCCGACGACGGACTGACGCTGCGGGACTGCCGCATCACCAACGCGGTGAAGTGCCTGCCGCCGGACAACAAGCCCGTTGGGGCGGAGATAAACAGCTGCAATCGCTTTCTCGCGAACGAACTGGACAGCCTCGTGCCGGGGTCCATTGTGTTGGCGCTGGGCGGTATTGCTCACCGGGCGGTGGTCAAGGCTCGCGGTCTGCGGCAGGCCGACTACAAATTTGCGCACGCAGCCGATCACGATCTCGGGACGTTTTGCATGCTCGACTCGTATCACTGCAGTCGCTACAACACCAACACGGGACGCCTGACGCCCGCGATGTTCGATGCCGTATTTGCGAAGGCAAAGGGGATGCTGGATAAATAGCGTATGAATGACGCCGCCGCATTCGACGCAAAATCCTTTCTGCGCACGCTGACCCATCGTCCCGGCGTGTATCGCATGCTCGACGCCAAACACAAGGTCATCTACGTCGGCAAGGCGCGGGACCTGAAGAAACGGGTGTCGAGCTACTTTCACCGTACGCAAACGTCGGTTAAGACCGCGGCGATGATGCAGGTCGTTGCGCGCGTCGAGGTGACGGTAACCAATACCGAAGCCGAGGCGCTGCTGCTCGAGTACACGCTGATCAAGCAGCACAAGCCGAAATTCAACGTCCTTCTGCGCGATGACAAGAGTTACCCGTACATCTATGTTTCCACCGACCATCCGTTCCCGCGCCTGCGCTTTCACCGGGGCCCGCGCACGGGGAAGGGGCGCTATTTCGGGCCGTACCCGAGCACCAGTGCCGTACGCCAGACGCTCAACGACCTGCAGAAACTGTTCCTGATCCGCAACTGCCGCGACACGTTTTTCAAGAACCGCACGCGGCCTTGCCTGCAATACCAGATCCGGCGTTGCACCGCGCCCTGCGTGGGGCTGATCAGCGAGAATGACTACGCCCGCGACATCGGGGCTGCGATCCAGTTCCTGGAAGGGCGCAACCGGAGCGTGATCAATACGTTTGTGGAGCGCATGGAGGCGGCATCGAGCGCGCAGGAGTACGAACTGGCCGCGCGCTTCCGTGACCAGATCGCCAAGCTCAAGGAGATCGAGGCGCGGCAGCTGGTATCGCGTAGCGCGGGCAAGGATATCGACGTGATCGGGTTCGCCACGTCAGGCGGCACGCATTGCGTTACGGTATTGTTCATTCGCAATGGCGCCGTTGTCGGCAGCCGCGACCATTTTCCGCGGGTGCAGGGCGAAGCCGACAAACAAAAGATTCTTAACAGTTTCGTCGCCCAGTATTACCTTGGCCGCGACGTGCCAGCCGAAATTATCATCGACACCGACATCGAGGACCGGGACCTGCTCGAAGCCGAACTCGGCGTTCGCATGGGCCGCAAAGTCGCCATCAAGAGTAATGTTCGCGGTGACCGCAAGCGCTGGCTCGAAATGGCGCGCACCAATGCGGAGCAGGGACTGAATCTCAGGCTTGCGAGCAATGCGACGATTCAGCGGCAGTTCAAGGTGCTGGCCGAGGCACTGGAACTCGAAGAAACTCCGGAGCGGCTCGAGTGCTTCGACGTGAGCCACACCTCGGGTGAGGCGACGGTCGCTTCCTGCGTAGTCTTCAACGCGGCCGGCCCCATCAAAAGCGACTACCGTCGATTCAACCTGAGCCCCACGTCGGCGGGCGACGATTACTCGGCGCTTGCGGAGGCCCTCAAGCGCCGCTACGCCCGCGTCAAGAAGGGCGAGGTGCCGATGCCGGACGTGCTTTTCGTCGACGGTGGCAAGGGACAGCTATCGGAAGCCGTTGCGGTACTTCGCGACCTCGAACTCGACTGGCTGCAGGTGGTTGCGGTTGCAAAGGGGAGGGCGCGCAAGCCGGGCGCGGAACGTTTGTTCATGCCGGGTCGCAAAATGGCCCTGCAGTTGCCGCCGAATTCGCCCGCATTGCTGCTCGTACAGCAAATACGAGATGAGGCGCATCGCTTTGCCATCACGGGGCACCGGCAACGGCGTGCGAAAGCACGCAACACGTCACGGCTCGAGCAGATCCCCGGGCTCGGCCCGAAGAAGCGTCGCGAATTGCTGCGTCAGTTCGGCGGTCTGCAGGGAGTCATCGGTGCGGGCATCGACGATCTCGCCAAAGTTCGCGGCATCGGTCGTACTCTGGCGGAAACCATATACAATGACCTGCACATCGACGGCCAGCACTAAAGGCTCCCGCAGACGTGAAACTCAATCTCGCCATCCTGCTAACCCTGTTTCGTATCGCGGCAATTCCGGCGGTCGTCATCTGTTTCTACAGTCCGCTGCCGAATGCGCGACCGATTGCCGCGATCCTCTTCGGCATAGCGGCGGTGACCGATTTTATCGACGGTTGGGTGGCGCGCCGTTTCGGCCAGACTTCGAGGTTCGGCGAGTTCCTGGATCCGGTGGCGGATAAACTGATGGTAGCGATCGTGCTGGTCATGCTGGTCCAGGCCCAGTCGCACTGGTTCGAGGACATCATCGCCATGATTATCATCGGCCGGGAAATCACGATCTCGGCGTTGCGAGAGTGGATGGCAACGATCGGCGAGCGTGCCAACGTCCAGGTATCGTTCTCGGGCAAGGTGAAGACCACGCTGCAGATGTTCGGCATCGCCTTCATGGTGTACCAGAACGACCTGTTCGGAATTCCGATTTACACCGTCGGCTTCGTGCTGCTCGTCGCTGCTGCCGTCATGACGATCTGGTCGATGTTCTTTTACCTCAAGGCCGCGTGGCCGTTCATCATGGCGGACCAGAACGGGGACGATAACGGCTGACAGTGCCTGATTTGTTTCCGGCCTTCCGCGGGAATAGCTCAGTTGGTAGAGCGCAACCTTGCCAAGGTTGAGGTCGCGAGTTCGAGCCTCGTTTCCCGCTCCAAACGCCAAGAAGGCCGCCCACCGGGCGGCCTTTTGCGTTTGAGGAGAAGGCTTGGCTGCCCCCCCCTGAGGGGCGCTCGACGGGAGCGTGTTCGTCGCGCCAGGAACTTGCCACAGGGTTTTGACGAGTGCCGGCGCGCCGCATTTCCCGCTCCGGGTGCATGCACCGGGTTCGGATTCGAGCTCAAATCAGTTGCTGGGTACCGAGTCGATCGGGACGCGGGCGCTGACGATGCGCTTCGTTTCGTCCTGCGCCTCCGTCCAGACCAGCACCAGTTCGTCACCTGCCAGCGCCATTTGTGGCACGGATCGCGCAGGTGCGCCGTTGGCTATCGGCAGCGTGGGTCCCAGTGTGCCGTCGCGAGTCACGCGGCGCAGAACAAGACTGCCGTGCCCGCCTGCGCTGGCCTGAAGCCAACTGACGACTGCGGATCCGTCCGACAGCATTACGACGTCGACGTGTCCCAGGGCACCGTCCGTGGCCAATTTGATGGCCGGGTCAAACGTTGCAGCGCCGTCACCCGAGAACCGCAGCTGCACGGCGGGCCCCTGACTCGGAACAGAGAACCAGGCAGCCGCCAGTTCGGCCCCTCGTGCCGTGATGGCGGGGCCGTTGACCGGGCAGCCGGCGATTTGCCAGTTGTCGTTGTTGAGCGGCACACCCGGTTGCCAGCGGCCGTCGATAAGGCGCGCGACGTAGATATCGCGGATCTCGTCGACTGTCCGGTCGCGATACACGGTGACCGGCCCTGCGTCCGTCACTGCAACATCGGTCTGGCAACAGTCGCAGATCAAGTCGTCAATTTCCTGCTCGTGGTGGAGGGCGTTGTCGGCATCGATGACGGCGCCACGCAGCGTCATACCGGAGGTCGCCGGATCACCGCTGTCGTTACCTGTCTTGCGGCCGTCCAGCCAGATCGCTGCTACCTTGCCGTCAATCGGATACACGGACACGAAGCCGTGCTCGGTCGGCGTGTCGTCTGTGTGGGGCTTGACCGGCTCGGACCAGCTAAGCCCGCCGTCGAACGACTGTGCCATCACGACGTGGTAGGAGTAGGTCAGGGGGCCGGCCATCTCGAGCCAGTGCGCAACCCAGTGATCCTCGGAGAGAGCCGTAACGGCCGGCATGTCGGCCCAGTTGACGAACATGTTCTTGCCGGACACGACCGCCCGGGGCCCGCTCCAGGCTTCGTCGACGAATGTGGAGTACCAGAGGGTCGTGCCGGTCTCATCGGGCTCCATCCAGCTCAGGACAAGGGGCTGACCACCGCCCCCTGCAAGCCGCGGCCCCACCGCTTGCGCACCCGCGGGAACCGCGAGCAAATCGACCGAAGGTTGCTGCGGCGTGTCGGGCGCCGAGCACCCTGCGAGCAGGACCAACATTATCGCCAGGGGTTTATACATGTGCTTATTATGCAAGCTGTCCAGGCAAACGTCTCCATTCGGGCAAGCGCAAATTGATTCTGCACGGCGGGACTGTATACTGCGACGCCTGCTCGTCCTGTGGTAGTTTAGTCCCGCAAGGTACTCACGCCGCGCACCGAGGCTAGGTGGCAGAGTGGTTATGCAGCGGCCTGCAAAGCCGTGGACGCCGGTTCGATTCCGACCCTAGCCTCCATTTTCCTTTCTCGACGCGAGCCGGATTCCGTTCGGCATCCGCCCGTGAGTCGTGACATAATCATCCATCCATGCGCTTCGGCAAGCGGCATTCAATTCGCTACTTTCGAGGCTGCCAATGAGGGTGAATTGTTGCGCAAAACGGCCTTAGTCGTCGACGACTCCGAAACAGCACGGCTTGTGCTGCAAAGAATTCTCGAGACCCATGACCTCGAGGTCGCTACGGTAGAATCTGCCGAAGATGCCATTGAATACCTGAGCGAGTCCCGGCCCGACATCATCTTCATGGACCACGAGATGCCGGGAATGGACGGTCTTGAAGCCGTGTCGGCTATCAAGGACAACCCGGTCACGGCAACGATCCCGATCATGATGTACACCGCACAGCAGGGCGAGTTGTACGTCGGCCAGGCCCGCGCGCTTGGCGCTATCGGCGTCCTGCCGAAGCAACTCGAACCCGTGGAAGTGTCGAAAGTACTCGAGTCCCTGCGAATCATCGGCGAACCCGCCGAGTCGCGTGAGAAGCGTGACCGGGATGAGGCCCAGATACCCTCTGGAGAATACCCGAGTCTCGATCAATTCGATCAGGACCTGAAGGAGATGATCCGGAACCTGTTCGATCAGCAGCGCGACATTCTTCGGCGGGAGCTCGCGGACAGTCAGGAGATCATTGCGAGGCGTGTCGCAGACCAGGTTCGGCCACCGGCGCAGGAAGAGGCGGTTGAAGAAAGGCCTGAGCGCAACGGTATACCCAGGTATGTGTTCCAGGGTGCTGTCGTTGCGCTCGGTGTGCTCGCAATTATTTTTGCGTTGCTTTTCTGGTATCGCGAAGACAACTGGCGGGAATTGGAGCAACGGAACGCTGATCTGCAACGGGCGCTCGAAGCGGGGCAGGTCAGCGCGACGCAGGATTCTGTCGAGGTACGTCAGCAACTGGACCAGTACCGACGGTCTCTCGATGAGGTGAAGATGGTGGCCCTTGATTCACTGGAATGGGCCGCTAATCAGTCGTCGCAATACGGCATCAATGAAATGCCGATGGGTGATTTTCGGATGTCAATGCTCCAGGAGCTGACGAATCGCCTCATGGCGCTCGATTTTCGTGGGGTCGTAAGGATCGAATCGCACGTCGGCAATTTCTGCATGACTTTTGGAGGCCCGGACGGATACGGACTCGCGGCGCCGGATAGCCCCGCAGACCAGTGCGACCAGGTCGGCTTTGGCCCCAGCGAGGCGTATGAAATGGGTCTGCGCCAGACCGCTGCGTTCGCGAACTTCATCAATGCCGCCCGTGCCCGCACGGAGGGAGCGATCCGCTACGAGATCATTTCGTATGGCAACTCGAGCCCGTTGCTGGATTACCCGCCGACTCCGTCTGGCCTCAGTGCGGCAGCATGGAACGAGATCGCCGCGAGCAACAATCGCGTCGACATTTCCCTGTATCCTGAGTGATGCAACGCAGTCATTCAATGCCCGGGTGGCGGAATTGGTAGACGCAGCGGACTTAAAATCCGCTGTCCGCAAGGACGTGCCGGTTCGAGTCCGGCCCCGGGCACCACTTCGACGGAAAAAAGTGGTGGGCGATACCGGTCTCGAACCAGTGACCTCCGCAATGTGAATGCGGCGCTCTCCCAACTGAGCTAATCGCCCCCGAATTGCCCGAAGCATAAACCATGATCACGGCAAGGTGTCATCCGCAATTGCCGCAAGTTTATGAATCCGTGCGGGCAAGATTGAGTTCGCATTTGATCGCGATTCTACGTAGCCCCGATCGAGGGAATTGGCTGCTATATTTACTGGCTATTAACTGACTCGATGGGGCAATCATGGGGATCGCCGAAAACAAACAGTTGGTTCTCGACTTCTACGCGGCCGGCGCGCGCGGCGACATGGACGCATGTTTCGCCATGTTGGCAGACGACATCACTTGGACCAATATCGGAACAACGAGATTTTCCGGGACCTATTCAGGCAAAGAGGCTCTCGTCGCGCAGCTGCTGGGCCCGCTGTTCAGCCAACTGAAGTCAGGAATCGCCTCGAAGATCGAGCGCCTGATCGCAGAGGATGACGTCGTCGTTGCCCAAACTAACGGTTCGGCAGAAACGCACGATGGCACTCCATACAACAATACCTATTGCCAGGTGATACGCGTCCGGGATGGGAAGATAGCGGAGGTCAAGGAATATTTCGACACGGCGCTCGTTAACGCCGTGTTTGGTGATAGTTGAATTCCCGGCCAGTTACTCCCTGGCGTTTGCTGCCGGCGTGAAGAGTTGACGGAGGCTACGCATGTCCAACTACATCGATCCCGAGCGCGACCAGTTCGAGGCATTCAAGGCGCTACCACGCGACGAACCGATTATGATGATCAACCTGCTGCGCTTCCGCGAGAGGGCGGCATATGAGGATGGCCGCGAGGCCACGGGCGCGGAGGCTTATGAAGCTTACGGAAGAGACAGTGCTCCCGTGTTTCACCGCGTCGGTGGCGAGATCATCTGGCGAGGCAGGCCACAAGTCATGCTGATCGGGCCTGAGGACAAGCGGTGGGATCTGATCTTCATCGCCCGATATCCCACCGCGGGTGCGTTCCTCGAAATGGTCACTGATCCCCAATACCAGGAGGCGGTGAAGCACCGGCAGGCCGCAGTACTCGACAGCCGCCTGATCCGCACGACCGAAGCGGGCACGGGTCAGGGTTTTGCCGTGCCCCAGTAGTTGTACGACAGGATTTTGAGTCCCGGGATATACATGCGCTCGTCGGTGGTTATGCGAAAGCCGCTGCTCTCGATGAGCCCCGGTATGTCGCGGTTCATGTTGCAACCGCCGGAGAAGCGCTTCCAGCCGGGGTTCAGCCGATCTTGCCAGCGGCGCACGTTCGCATCGGGTGCTTCGCCGTGTTCGCAAAACAGCAAATTGCCTCCAGCCTTTAGGACACGGCGCATGCCTTCGAGCGCGGCCACGGCATCCGGGATTGTGCACAGCGTGTAGGTGACAAGCACGGTATCCACGCTGTTCGATTCGAGCGGGATCTCCTCGCCGGGCAGGTCGATGAACTCGACGTCCAGTCCGGACGCATCGACGTTGGGCTGAGCTTTACGCCGCATGCCCTCAGAGGGTTCGAGGCCGAAGACCCTGCGAACCTTGTCATTGTCGTAATACGGCAGGTTGAGCCCGCTGCCGAAACCGATTTCCAGGACGTCACCCTCAGCGAGGTGGACGATCTTCTCGCGCTGTTTGCGTGTCGGCTTTGTCGAGCATGCGATGTCAATCAGGTGCGGCAGCACGTGATCTTCATAAACAGACATGGCACCCCCCGAGCTAATGAGTTTTCAGCGTTCTCTCAGTTGCGCCCTCTGGTCGCGTGTCAGTTCCCTGGGATGTTTCGCCGAAATGAAACCGTCCAGCTTGTGCGCAATCGCGAGATACGGGTGCCTGAGCAACATTCGTGGGCCGGCGTACCGCATGATCATCCTGGCTCGTGCCCTGGGACCGGGCTTGTAACAATGGATCGGGCAATTGGCGCAGGTAGGCTTGTCGGCGCCGTAGAGGCATTTCTCCAGGCGCACATCGGCATAGTCGAGGAAGCCCTGGCAGTGGTCGCACAAATCTGCATGCGAAGGCTGGTGGCGCGCGTTGCAGTAAATCTCGACCATTTTCGCCATCGTATGCCGTTCCCGGTCGAGACGCTCGTTCAACAGATTCATTGCTGGATATACCCCCCTTTAGGATCCACGATTACGCTGATTCAATTGAACTACAGGCGGTGACAGCCCGTATATACGTAAATAACGCGGTCCGGCAAGCGAGTTCTGCAGTCTATTTGCTTGAAAGCCATTTATTTTCTGCGGAGAATCGGGTGATTGTTGTCCGGATATTGGGGGGTGCCATGGCATTCAGGACACGACTTTTCCCGCTGCTGCTGGTCCTCGTGACGGCGGGCTGTACATCGCAGCAGCCCGAGCAGGTTCCCGAGGATGATGATCTCCGCGTACTTCCCGGGCGCTTTGCCGACGAGCCGGTCACGAAGCCCCTCGTCGCGGTCGAAGCTTATATCGGCAGCGATGAATTTTTCGTTGCGTACGAAGGCGAGGACGGCCTCGTCTATTCCGGAGGCAACTGGTCAAACCGCGTCGACCTGACGGCCCTGAAGCAGGGCCCCGATGGTGACTATGCCGGCCCCTTCATCCTGCCGCTCGAGTACCACAGCGCGAAACGCTGGGAAAAGCTGCCGGAGAAGCCGATCGTCCCGCGATTGCTCAGCAGCAAGTACTGGAGCCGCTTTATCGACGAGGTCTTTGCGACCGTGCTGCCGAAAGCGGAAATGACCGGCATCGTCATGCACTTCGGCGAAGAGGACTATTTTCTCTTCAACAACGACATCAACAACTTCGAAGCCCGGCTGATCATCGACAAGCCCGATAACTACATCGTGGCCGAGACGATCGACTTCATGGATTTCATCGAACGGGCGCAGCCCGTGCTCGACCGGTTCCTGAAGGAGGAGGGCATCGAAGACCGGCGTATCGTCTTCAGCACGGGCGACACCGGAACTTATTCGCTGCCGTTTATCTTTATCGACCGCGATATCCCGATCGGCATCTTCGTGCGCTACGCGCCGGCACCGGCAGACGGTCCGGCAGCCAGCAAGGCCTCACAGATCGCACAGTCCACCGGGCACGTCGCGCAGAGCCACCTCGGCGGGCTCGTTTCGAGGCCGGTGTCGTCTCTGTACCGCCTGCTGTTCGTCGCGAAGGATGTCGCCGTCGAGACGGTGACGCCGAGCTGGATGGTGACACTCGAGTCGGAGCCGATTCCCGAGCTCAGCGAACGTCCCGCTATGGACCTCGATGCCTGGGAAGAGGAGTTGACCCGCATCACCGGCCACGAAGCGACGCGCGGCACCATCGACTACCTCGTCGACGGCGAGGATTTTTTCGTGCGCTACATCGACGCGATCTCGACGGCAACGCAGTCCGTTGATATCCGCACCTATATTTTCGACAACGACGATTTCGCGTCGAGAATACGGGACCTGTTGCGACGCCGATCCGACGAAGGCGTCGATGTGCGCATACTCCTGGATGGCCTCGGCACGATTGTTGCGACCGGGGCGGATGACGAATCCATGCCCGCGGATTACCAGGCGCCGCAGTCGGTTCGCGAGTCGCTCGAGTCTGGCTCGGCCATCAGCGTGCGGCAGTCGAAGAACCCGTGGCTGGTGGCCGGCGATCACGTCAAGACGACAATCGTGGACAACAGGATCGCGTTTGCCGGTGGTATGAACATCGGCCGCGAGTATCGGTACGTGTGGCACGACCTGATGATGGAGCTAAGAGGCCCGGTCGTCGACGTCCTGCGCGGCGAGTTCGAACGGGCGTGGGCGCATGCCGGTCCGATGGGTGATGCGGGCTACCTGCTGTCCGCTGTGCAACGGCACGACGGTAACAGCGAAGACGTCGGGTTCCCGTTGCGCGTACTGCACACTCGGCCCGGCGATGCGGAAATCTTTCGTGCGCAGCGCGCCGCCATCCGCAGCGCGCGCAAATTCATCTACATTCAGAACGCGTATTTCACCGATGACGCGATGCTGTACGAGCTGGCGAAAGCACGGCGCAGGGGAGTGGACGTTCGTGTCATATTGCCGCTCGTGGGCAACCACGGCCCGATCAACAAGAGCAATGTACTCGCCGCCAACGCCATGCTCGAGCATGGCGTCCGGGTGTTCGTCTACCCGGGCATGTCGCACATCAAGGCGGCAGTGTACGACGGCTGGGCCTGCATGGGCTCTGCGAACTGGGACAAGCTTAGCTTCCGGACAAACAAGGAGCTGAATATCGCAACGTCCCATGCGCCGTATGTCGACGCACTGCTCGGCGCGGTGTTTACGCCCGATTTCGGCAAGTCGGTCGAACTCACCGAACCGTTCCCGGTGCGCTGGTCGGATCACCTCATGGAGGTCGTCGCCGACTACCTGTTGTAGGGGCGGTTCCCGAAGCGCGATCGCGGGCCGAGACCCGCTCCTGCCGGTCAGCGGTCGCCGCTACCAGCCTGGAACAGCTTGGGAGACCGGCTCGCGACACCCTTCAGGCCCTCGATAAAGAGCCAAAGAAACAGCAGCGGCAGCAGAATCGTCTGCAGCACGAATATCGCGATGAGACTGACGATGTGCTCCGCCGCATTGGAGGCACTCTCCTTCAATTCCTGCAATCGGTCTCCGACCTGCATGGATGCCAGCGACTCGTCGATCATTTCGCCCAGCCGGTCCATGAGCGACTGTTCGTCGGCCGATGTGGCCCGAGTCTCGTCATTAATACGCTCGATATTCGCGGTGGTGTTTCTCAGAATCGCCGTCGCCGCTTCCTGCTCCGGTGCCAGGAACGCATCGGAGATCACCGTGGTGCCGACGATGAGTACCGGTACCGCAAAGCGCACGAACAGCAGTATCAGCAATACCCGCAGCGCCGGCCCGGCGTAGGTGGCTGCAACCGACCGGGGTGCCCAGATCACGATCAGGAAGCCGGCCGCCGCGGCGAACAGGAACGCTGTTACGCCCCACCAGCTGGTGATGTTCAGCAGCAGTGCCTGCAATCCCAGTGAACTCGCGGCAATCAGCATGACGGTCGAGAATCGTTCGATCAGGTCGTTGACCGGATCCAGGATTTCGCCGACAGACAGAACCACGCCGACGCCGCCGGGCTCGAGCGCAACTTCGGTGCCCTGCGCGACGGAGATCACACCGTTGAGCGTGCGGGCGACGGCAAATGTCACCAGCGCATTCCCGAGTGCGCTTTCAGCCTGTTCTTCGGATGCCTTGTCGATATGGCCCGTAACGGCACCGGCGACGGCCAGCAGAATGACGGCGGTCCACAATAGGCGCTTTTTCAGCATGCGTTGGTGATCCCGGATTATGGCGATATGCACATTATAGAGGCCCGGAGGATGCGGAGCGCGTCACACGGAAAACCACGACCAGTTAACAATTCCGGACCTTCCCGCCCGCTTTGCTGGTCTTTTGGCGTGCCGAATGTCAAAAAAGCTGCCAGGGAAACGTGGAGTTGAATCATGGCCACGAACAGCAAGGACAATGTCGACTACCGACTGCTGAACCGGCTCAACAAGCTGGTGATCTGCAGCCGCTGCCTTAGAGCCGGGCGCGTCACGCCGATACCCCAGGTGTTCTCGTCGTATCACCGGCCCCGGAATGTCTGCGACAAATGCCGCGAAGATTCCGGAGTAAACACGGGTGCCGGACGGAACGGACATCGGCGCAGGCTGGCAACGGTCCTCAAACTCCGGCCCTGATCGCCCGCGGGTGCAAGGGCCCGCATCCGGTGCGACAATAACGGAACTCCGTTAGCTACGAGTTCCAAATGGCAAAACTGTATTTCTACTACTCGTCGATGAACGCCGGGAAATCGACGTCTCTCCTGCAATCGAGCTACAACTATCGCGAACGCGGGATGAACACGGTCGTACTGGCACCTGCACTCGACGACCGCTATGGCGTCGGCAAGGTGACCTCGCGGATCGGGCTCGAGTCCGAAGCGACGACGTTTACGCCGCAGGAAAATCTCTTCGACCTCATCCAATCCATGATGGCGGATGCGCCGCTGCACTGCGTCCTCATCGACGAAGCGCAGTTCCTCACCAAGCAGCAGGTGTTTCAGCTCGGCGAGGTCACTGACAGCCTGAACATCCCGGTGCTGGCATACGGCCTGCGCACGGACTTCCAGGGTGAGCCATTCGAGGGCAGCAAGTACTTGCTTGCCTGGTCGGACAACCTCAAGGAGCTCAAGGCAATCTGCCACTGCGGCACCAAGGCGATAATGGTGCTGCGCATGGACGAAGAGGGCAACGCGGTGCGAGAAGGGTCACAGGTCGAAATCGGTGGCAATGACCGCTATGTCTCGATGTGCCGCAAGCACTTCAAGAAGAGTTATTACGGCTGAATGGTTCTACTTGTTGCCGTAGGTCGGCAGGTTTTCGCTCGGAACCGGCAGCATCGCCGTGTTTTCCTGGGCGAGCAGGTTACGCATGTCGTCGAGCGTCTTCATGATTGCAGTGTCCGTGAATTCGCTGCCGGTCATTATGCCGCGACTCCTGGCATGCGGGTCACAGAACTTGATTCGGTGATTGCCCACCGTGATGACGTCGTTGTCCATCAGTACGTGGTTCGACACGCGCCTCGAGTTCACGAAGATCCCGTTACTGCTGTTCAGGTCCATCATGAACGTAGTGCTGCCGTGCCGGACGAGCAGCAAATGGTGACGGCTGACAAACCGGCTCGGAATCGCAATATCGTTGTGCTCCGAGCGGCCAATCAGTAACCGCGGCTGGTCGAAGGTAAGTTCCTTTATGACCTCGCCGTCCTTGCTGACAAAGAGTTTGGGCGGCTCCGGAATCGCGCCGACGGCGTCTTCGAGTTCGGCCAGCGAATGGTCGTCCCAGTCCGAATGGGGCAGCGTCGGTCGCTCGATCGCAGAAATAGCGACCGGCAACGCCTCGGCGCGCGACAGCGCCAACAATGCGATCCGGTCGAGCACGCCGGGCCAGCCCCCGGACGCGTCCCACAGTTCGACGCACACGGAGTTGGGGAACACATACTCCGGTATCGAGCTGCCGGCCCTGCGAAGCTTCTCCCGCAGGTAGTCCTTGGCATCGTCGCAGGACATCGGCCGCATCTGGAAGTTGACGGCCACGCGGCGCGCAATCGGCGCCATCGCCGGCGCTTCGATGATCGATTCGAGCGATCGATCACTCACCAGCACGATCTTCAGGGCGCTCGTCAGCCTGTTGGTTCTCGTGCACTTGAGATCGGCCAGGCTGCACAGCGCCCGCAGGGCGCTGGGATTCAGTCGATGCGTGTTCTCGATGACGAGCAGCGGAGGCTGGTGATTTGCGGTTTGCTGCAGCGCGAACACACGCAGCATCGCCAACATTTCATTGTCGGTACCGAAATCGGCATCGTAGCCAAACTGTTGCAACGTGGTCTCGAGCAGAGTCGTGGTATTGAGGCCGCTGCCGTCGACCACCGCGCATTCCTGGTCATCGTCGCGCGAAACGACGAGATGCTCGATAAGCGTGGATTTGCCGGATAGCGGCGGGCCCTGCAGCAGAGCGAGCCCCATCGGCTTCTTACAGGCTGCGCGAATGGCCTCGAGCCCCTCAAGGTGCGAGGCATACGATACAATCGGCTCTGGTTTGCCGTAGGTGCGGAAGGGTTGCTCCCTTAGACCTGCCGCGGCTAAATCCATACGCTTGAATTCGCTCCAGTTGTTATTACTTATCACGCGCTGGTATCGTTGCCCGCTGCGCGTATTTATGTCCAAATCGGGCCGGATTATTCAGTCTACGGTCGCGCGGCAAGCCGTGCAAACGACAATTAGTGAAACCTATACGCATCAAACAGACGCGGATGCATTCTCTACGCTTGTTTAGGAAAGACAACTAACTTAATGAATAAAAAGGATTTTGAGCAGTTGAATCAAAGTGTCCGCAAGCAGCGACAGGACGTAAGGCGTTGACTTCGCAACTATCGGCCGAGAACCTGACGCTTTTTCGCGGCGATCGCTGCCTGTTCCGGGGCGTCAGTTTTGCGCTGAACTCAGGCGAATTGCTGATCCTGGAGGGCTCGAACGGCAGCGGCAAGACCAGCCTGATGAGAGCGATCGTGGGCATGCTCGATCTCGAGAAGGGCGCGGTGAGCTGGAACGGCATGCCGGTTGCCGAGCAGCGCCAGGTCTTTCATGGCGCGTTGGTGTGGACTGCCCACCGTGTCGGTCTAAAGGCGGATCTTACCCTGGTCGAGAACCTGCGTTTCGAGGCTGCTTTGCGCCCGCAGGGCAGTGACGGCCTGGAGACCGTACTCGAGCGTCTCGAAATCAGCCGCCTCAAGCCCCTGCCTCTGCGGTCGTTGTCTGCGGGCCAGCAGCGCCGCGTTGCGCTCGCCCGAATGTTGCTCGCGGACGTGCCACTGTGGCTGATGGACGAGCCGTTTACGAACCTGGACAGGGAAGGACGTGCCCTCGTGATGCAGCTGGTCAAGGAACATCTGGACAAGGGCGGCATGTGCGTGATGGCCGCCCACCAGGACGTCGAGATCGATGCGCCGGTGAAGAAGGTGATCCTGCAATGACGTACTCCGAACGGCATATGCCGGGGTTGCTGAGCGGGCTTATCGCGGTTGCCAGGCGCGACCTGTTGCTGGCATGGAAGCGCCCGGGCGACGTGCTCAACCCGCTGTTCTTCTTTGCGATGGTCTGCACGCTGTTCCCGCTCGCCGTGGGGCCGAGCGCCGATCAACTAACGTTCAGCGGCCCTGGTGTCTTGTGGGTTGCCGCGCTGCTGGCGATGCTGATCTCGCTGAACAGCCTGTTCATCTCCGACTTCGATGACGGCAGCCTCGAGCAGCTCCTCGTGAGTCCGCAGCCCTTGCCCCTGGTCGGGCTGGGCAAGACGATCTCGCACTGGCTGACCAGCGGTTTACCGCTCGTACTGGTTTCTCCCATCGTGGCTATCACTTATCGTATGCCGGGAGATGTTGTCATAGTGTTGATGATGACCCTGACGCTCGGCACCATTAGCCTGAGTCTGTTAGGCTCAATAGGGGCGGCGCTGACGGTCGGCCTGCACCGCGGGACCGCGTTGCTGAGCTTGCTGATCTTGCCGTTATCGATGCCGGTGCTCATCATCGGTGCCAACACCGTGTCGCTTGCGGCCGGTAACGAGACATATTCAGCCGGAATCTGGGCACTGGCCGCATACGCGGTCGGTACGCTGAGTCTGGCGCCTTATGCAACAGCCGCCGCATTACGTATTAGTAACGAGTAGAATCCCCGCCCATGTGGAAATGGTT
>JAACFJ010000055.1 GCA_009937505.1 Gammaproteobacteria bacterium | reverse complement strand
CCGTGTATTCATGGGTCTCTCCGGCGATCGCCGACGCAAGATTCTCGGCGGTCGAACCGATGGGCATACCGGTAGCGGGATCACCAACCTCTTCCAGGTATTCGAGGTGGCCGTGAGCATGACCGGTCTCACCTTCGGCGGTGGAACGGAACACGGCAGCCACGTCGTTGTAGCCCTCGACGTCAGCCTTGGCGGCAAAGTAGAGATAACGGCGATTGGCCTGGGACTCACCCGCGAAGGCGTCCTTGAGATTTTGTTCGGTCTTGCTGCCTTTCAGTGACATGATTTCCCCTCTGCAATTGAGATTGATTTTCAATTAGACTGAGTCTAAGGAGACTGTACTCTATGCCCGAGCCGCAACGTTGTCAACGGGCCACAACGCGCATCTCAGGACCGCGGCGAGCATTGACGCTGCCACGCACGGGAGGTAGCGTAGCGACGCAATCACGCACGGGATGCCACATGAGCACGAAGCAAGCAATCGACCTCGAAAAAGCACTCAACGACCTGGAAGAACTGGTCGAAGAACTCGAATCCGGCGACCTGCCGCTCGAAAAAGCGATGCAGAAATTCGAGGAAGGCATCAAGCTCACCCGTAACTGCCAGTTGGCGCTAAAGGACGCGGAACAGAAAGTCGAGGTCCTCCTGAAGAGCGCCGGCGGCGAGGAGACGCTCGAGGATTTCGACGTCGAAGCGGAGGAGGAATGACAACCGACGGCGCGATCGAGAGCTGAAGCCCGTTATCTGATCTACCCGGCCTCCATCAATTCCATCAGCGCGACAACCGTCGATTCGACGCCGGCGCGTACCGAAGGCTCCGGAGAAATCTTGAACAACGGCGAGTGGTGACTCGGCACCGGTGGACCACCTGCTTCCGCCGCGTCGAATGCCTCCTGCGGTGTACCGCCGATCTGCCAGTACACCGAGGGAATCGTCGGGTCGATCGTAAAGAACGGAAAGTCCTCGGCGCCCATACCCTTCGTCGGATTCGAGATAACGGTTTCGTCGCCGATGGCAGTCTTCCACGCAGCCGTGATCCGCTCCGTCAGCTCCGGGGTATTCACGGTCGGCGGCACGGCCTCACGCTCGGCCACAATAACCTCGGGTAACCTATCCTCCGGCAGGCCTGCGACGCGGCCCATGTTCTCGGCAATACGCTTGATGCCGTTGAGCAGAATCTCTCGGGTCTCCGGACTCGTATTCCTGACGGTCAGCTGCAGGTGAGCGCGGTCTGAGATGATGTTGTGCTTGGTACCGGAATGAAAAGAGCCGACCGTCACGACACCCGGGTAGCGCGGCGGTAGTTCGCGTGCAACCAGGGTCTGCAATGCGACAACGATCTGGCTGCCGAGAACGATAGGGTCCTTGCCGGCGTAGGGGTGAGCGCCATGCGCGCCCACACCGTGGATGATGATATCCACCGAATCGGCGCCGGCAAACGGGCTCTCGTTGATGTTGATTTTGCCCGCCACGTCCAGCGAATTCACATGAAACGCGAGCGCATAGTCCGGCTTGCCGAATCGCTGCCAGATCTCGTCCTCGCGCATCATCTGCGCGCCCATGCCGCGCTCTTCCGCCGGCTGCACGATAAGCATTAGTGTGCCGCTCCACTCGTCCCTGCGCTTCGCCATCTGCCGGGCGGTTCCCACCAGGCTCGTGATATGCACGTCGTGCCCGCAGGCATGCATCGTAAATACCTCGTTGCCGGTGATCGGGTCGATCTGCATTTTGCGTGAAGCGTTCTCGAGCCCGGACTTTTCTTCGACCGGCAGACCATCCATATCGGCACGCATCATTACGAGCGGGCCCCCACCGTTCTCCAGCATCGCAACGATGCCGGTACCACCGACGTCCTCCGCGACGTCGAATCCGGCGGCACGCAGTTCCTCCGCCATTCGAGCGGCGGTGTCATGCTCGATCAGCGACAGCTCGGGGTTACGGTGAAAATGGTCGAACAGCGGCCACAAATACTCATCGTAATCTTTCTTTACGGCATCGCTGAGTTCATCCGCGCTGACGGAAAACGCAAACAAAACGATCGCCGCGGCCGCGGCAATGAATCGGAACATGGGGACCCCCTGCAGGAATATGAGTGCTTTCGACGACTATTCTATCTCAGCGAATCATCGCGGGCCCAGGCCTACTCTAAAGGAGGCCGGACGGCCGGGTGTTCCTCGACCGAAGTAAAGCGGACCGAAGGGAGCCATGAGGGAGAGGAATACGTGGCCGTCCGGCCGGTCGACAACGTCAGGTATTCGCGCCGCCTCTGCCCTGCAGGCGGGTGATCAGGGAGCGCAGGAAGACCTTGTTGAAACGCAGCTGGCAGGCCGAGCTCACCTGCTCCATCAGCGTCGAGCTGACCCGGAGTATGGTTACGGCACCATCGGCACGAATGGAGGCCTGACGCTTGGCACCGCGGACGTAGCTCGTTTCGCCGAAACAATCACCGGGACCGAGCGTGCCGATCGTGTTGCCGTTGGCCTGCACGGACACGTCACCGGAGACGATGATGTAGAAGCGATCGTCGATCTCGCCTTCCTTGACGATGTCGTCGCTGTCACGGTACTCGTGCCAGTCCGATGCCCGCAGCACCTCCCAGATCTCGGCGTGCGAGAACTCGTGGAAGAAGGTCAGCGTGCGCAGCAGGTCGAAATGTTCCTGGTTGTCGAGGCTGTCGTACTTCTGCCGCAGGTCCTTGTAAACGCGCGTGAGTTCGGCAGCCATGGTCGCGCCGCTGTTCAGCCGCTTTCCCGGATCCTTGATCATCGTCTTTGCGGCGACTTCCTCGAGTTCCTCGGGCAGGTCGTCGCGGTAGGTATGTATCGGCGGTGGCGTCGCGTAGACGATCTGGTGCAGCAGCTTCGAGAGATTATCCGCGCGGAACGGGCGAAAGCCGCTCAGCAATTCGTACATAACCGCGCCGAGTGAATACAGGTCGGACGCGGGCGTAAGTTCCTCCGACTGCACCTGCTCGGGCGACATGTAGCTCGGCGAACCTGCAATGCCTTCGATGCGCGATACTTCCGAGTCGCTGACGATAGCGATGCCGAAATCGATGATGCGCACGTCGTTGTCGATCGTCAGCATCACGTTGCTGGGTTTGATGTCGCGGTGGATGACGCCGCGGCCGTGCGCGTAATGCAGGGCCTTGGCGCACTTGTAAACGATCTCCACAACGTCGTCGACGCGCAACAGGTTGTCAGGCCGGCAGTAGGCTGCCAGCGTGCGCGCGCCCTGGATGTGCTCGGTGACGACGTAATACTTGCCGTCCTCTTCGCCGGCATCATAGATCGGCATGATGTTCGGATGCTGCAGCATTCCGACCATGTGTGCTTCGTTGAAGAACATCTTGCGCGAGACCTGCGCGCGATCCGCGTCCGCGTCTTCTTCGATGTTGTACACCTTGATCGCGACGTCGCGGCGGTAGTAGGGGTCGTGAGACAGGTACACCATGCCGGTGCTGCCCTTGCCGATCTTGTTAATGATGACGTATTTGCCGATTTTCTCGGGCACGTCTTTCGAGCGCTGGATTTCGCTAACAGGAGTGGCCATTTTGTCTCACGTCAAGTCATAAGCCACCCGTACAAACCCAGCAAAATCAAGGCATACAGCGCGGCAGCGAGGTCGTCCAGCATAATTCCGAGGCCCCCGCCCAGTCTGTGATCCAGGTCCCGAATCGGCCATGGCTTGGCAATATCGAAGACCCGGAAAAGCACGAAACCCAGTATCCACGCGCCTATCGTGGGCGGCGCTGCCAGCAGCGTTATGTACATGCCCGCGATCTCGTCCCAGACAATCCCGCCGTGATCGTGCACGCCGATACGGCGCGCGCTCTCGCCGCAGATCCAGATTCCAGCGGCCGAAATGGCAACCGCGACGGCCAGCTGCAGCGGCAGTCCCAGGTCGATCGTCAGCCAGGCGAACAGGACGCCCACGAGCGAACCGACGGTGCCGGGGGCGACCGGCGACAGCCCGGTACCGAAACCGAAGGCGAGGATGTGAACCGGGTCCGTCAAGACGGTTCGTACCAGATTGTCGGGAGCGTTAGTCATCAGAAATGACGGTACCCGGTGTCGTCGAAGGGAACAACCGAATCCCCGTCGCGGCATACCAGGCCGGCTTCCGCCGATATGCGCCCGATCGCCGTCACCTCGGAGGCGATCTCGGCCGGGAGCAGCGACTCGGGCACTGCAAAACACAGCTCGTAGTCGTCGCCGCCACCCATCGCGTGGCGCAGTGCCTGCTCACGACCGACCGCATCCAGCAGTTCCTGCGAAAGCGGCAAGTGGCGCACGTCGAGTTCCGCGCCGACCCGGCTCGCCTCGAGGACCTTGGAAAGGTCCGCGACCAGTCCATCGGACAGGTCGATTGCCGCGTGCGCAATTCCCGCCAGCGCTTTACCGATACGAACCCGGGCCGTGGGCCGCGCGAATCGTCGTGCGAGGTAGTGCCCGCTCGGGCCCTCCGACAACCGGCCGAGCCCGGCCGCGGCATCGCCCAGGGTGCCGGTGACGTATATGGTGTCGCCGGCTTGCGCGCCGCTGCGATACAGCGCGGTGCCCGGCGCAAGGTCGCCGCTCATCTGGATGCTGACCACGAGCTGCTCGCCTTTCGTGGTATCGCCACCGGCCAGGACCACGCCCCACTCGCCTGCCGCTTCATAGAGCCCCCCGGCAAACTCGTCCAGCCAATCCGCGTCGGCTTCGACGAGGGTCAGCGCCAGCGTCATCCAGCGGGGTTCCGCGCCCATCGCGGCAATGTCCGAGAGATTGACGGCGACGATGCGATAACCGACGTCGCGTGCATTCATGTCAGCCGGGAAGTGTGTGCCCGCAACCATCGTGTCGATGACGGTCACCAGATCTCTCTCTGCAGGCGGCCGAAGCACGGCACCGTCGTCGCCGACGCCGGTTACGACCACCGGCGAGTCCGAATGCCGCGAAAAAAAGCGGCGGATCAGTTCGAACTCATCCACTGCCTTTGGCCTTGACCTCGACCTCCCGCAGCGATTGCGCCGCGGCGTCGAGACAGGCATTGATGTACTTGTGTCCGTCGAGCGCGCCGAAACGCTTGGCGAGATTCACGCACTCATTGATCACGACGCGATACGGAATGTCGATGCGTGACTGCAGTTCGTAGACGCCGATCAGGAGAATGCCCAGCTCGACCGGATCCAGCTGTTCCAGAGGCCGGTCGATCAGCGTGTCGATGCTTTGTTCAAGATCTGCCTGCGTATTGCAGATCGCGCGCAAGAGCTCCTCGAAATATTCCTGGTCGACACGTTCGTAGGCGACCTGCTCCCGAAATTGCGACAGCAGCTCCGCACAGTCGTGACCGGCGATCTGCTTCTGGTACAAAGCCTGCACCAGCAATTCGCGCGCACGCGTGCGTGCGCCTGTTGATTCTCCGGACGCCATGACTAATCGATGCGGCGCAGAAGGTTGACCATCTCGATGACGGCCAGGGTCGCTTCTTCGCCCTTGTTGCCGGCCTTGGTACCGGCGCGCTCTATCGCCTGTTCGATCGTGTCCACGGTGAGGATGCCGAAGCCGACGGGCACGCCATATTCGCGTGCGGCTGCGGCCACACCTCGCACGCATTCACCAGCCACGTAATCGAAGTGCGGGGTGCCGCCACGAATCACGCAACCCAGCGCAATGATGCCATCCGCGCGCCGCGCGGCAGCGACCTTGCCGACCGCAACCGGCATTTCGAAAGCGCCGGGAACCCGGACCACGTCGATATCCGCGTCTGCCGCGCCGTGCTGGCGCAGGCAATGCAGAGAAGCCTTCAGCAACGACTCCACGATAAAGCCATTGAAACGCGATGCGACGATGGTGAATCGTGCGTCGCGCACCATCAGGTCGCCTTCGGTGGTCTTTACTTTGTCCATATCCCAACGGATGCCGGTTGTCAGCTTTCCACGTACTCCGTGATTTCCAGGTCGAATCCGGAAATCGCGTACATGTGTTTGGGTGCCGATAATACACGGAATTTGGACAGCCCGAGGTCACGCAGGATCTGGGCGCCGACACCGTAGGTGCGCAGTACCGCATCACCGCCGTGGTGTTCATCCGGCTCGCTCGTCTCACGGCCGAGCCTTTCGACGGCATCGATAAAGTCGCGCGACGACTCCTGCTCGCGGAGAATCACGATGACACCGGCGTCTTCCCTGGTAATGCGCTCGATGGCGCTGTCCAGCGGCCAGCCGAGCGTGCGGTCCCTGACACCGATGATGTCACCGAGCGTATCCTGCAGATGCACTCGCACGAGCGGACTACTGGCCTCGGCAAGATCGCCCTTTACGAGCGCAACGTGTACGGCGCGATTAATGAGGTCGTCGTAGCAATACATCGTGAAGCGCCCGTGCGCAGTATCGATGGGCTGCTCCGCGATTCTCTCGACATTGCGCTCCTTCTCCAGCCGATAGCGGATCAGGTCGGCGATCGTGCCGATTCGGATTCCTCTTTTATGCGCGAAGCGTTCCAGGTCAGGCCGGCGTGCCATGCTGCCGTCCTCTTTCAAGATCTCCACAATCACGGCAGCGGATTCCAGCCCGGCGAGCCGCGCGAGGTCACAGCCGGCTTCGGTGTGCCCGGCACGCGTCAGGACGCCGCCAGGCTGCGCCATGACGGGAAATATGTGGCCCGGCTGCCTGAGGTCATCAGGACGCGCATCCGGCGCCACGGCCGCCTTGATCGTGCGGGCCCGATCATGCGCGGAGATGCCGGTCGTTATCCCTTCGGCCGCCTCGATCGAGATGGTGAAGTTCGTCGCGTGGTGCTCGTCGGTCTCCGACACCATCAGCGGCAGACGCAGCTGCGCGCAGCGCTCGCGCGACAATGTGAGGCAGATCAGGCCGCGGCCGTGAGTCGCCATGTAGTTGACGTCCTCGGGCCGCACGAGCTCAGCCGCCATGATCAGGTCGCCCTCGTTCTCGCGGTCTTCGTCGTCGACCATGATGACCATCTTGCCGGCGCGGATATCCGCGACGATATCCTCGATATCGCTGAACGGCGTCTCAATGGCACTGGGGTGCATTGTCGTATTGTCAGGCATAACCGTGCTCTTTCAGGAAATCGATGGACAACCCGCCGGCGTCGCTGCCGAGCATGCGCTCAATATAGCGTGCCAGCAGGTCTACCTCGATGTTTACAGCCGCACCGACTTCGTACAAGCCCATCGTCGTGACCTCGGCCGTATGCGGGATGATATTGAGACCGAAGGTGTTTCCCGATACCTCGTTGATGGTAAGGCTGACCCCATCCACACAGATCGAGCCTTTCCTGGCGACATAGCGCGCAAGCTCACCCGGCACCTCGAAGGTCATACGAACAGAACGCGCGTCGTCGGCCCGCGCGAGCAACGTTCCGATGCCGTCGACATGACCGCTGACGAGATGCCCGCCCAGGGCGTCGCCAACGCGCAGCGCCGGCTCGAGATTGACGGCATCACCAACGGCCAGGTTCGAAAGCGTCGTGACGTCGAGCGTCTCGACCGAGACGTCGGTGTCAAAACCGTTATCGTGCAGGTGCACGGCGGTCAGGCATACACCGTTGACCGATATGCTGTCGCCCACCGCGTAATCCGCCCATGGCAGCCCGGTCGTCGTGACCCGCAGGCGCACGTCGCCGCCGCGTTTTTCGATCGAGCCGATCGCGCCCTTTGTTTTGATAATTCCGGTAAACACCAGCCCTAATCCTTCAGCCGCGCCGTTATGCGAATGTCCGGACCGACGCGCCTGAGATCCACGATGTCGAGCGCCAACCGGTCGGCAAGCCGTGTCCACTCTGGTGTGCCGAACATCGGCCTGGTTTCGCTGCCCATGATATGGGGCGCCTGGTAAATCACAAGTTCGTCGACGAATCTCCGCGCCAGCAGGTGACCGGACACCGTGGGGCCCGCTTCGACGAGTACCTCGTTGACTTCCCGGGCGGCGAGATCGGCAAGCACTTGCTGCACGTCGAGCATGCCCGCGGCACGTTTCACGCGAACCACGTGAACACCCGCATCGAGCAGCGGCTGTCGCGCGGCATCGTCCACGCAGTACGCGACGGTCATGCCGGGCATCCCCAGCATTCCGGCTGACAGGGGCATGCGCAGCCTGGAGTCCAGCACGGCCCTGATCGGCTGGCGGCCGCGGGTGTCGAACTCCTCGTGTCGCACGTTCAACGCGGGATCGTCCGCGAGCACGGTCCCGATTCCCGTCAGGATTGCGCCCGATCGCGCACGCAGGCGCTGCACGTCGGCGCGTGCTTCCGGCCCGGTAATCCACTGACTTTCGCCGGACTTCATCGCGATCGCGCCGTCGAGGCTGCTGGCGACCTTGAGGCGGACAAAAGGCCGGCCGCGCTGCATTCGGCTCAGGAAGCCCGCGTTCAGTGTTTGCGCAGCGTCCTGCATCAGGCCGCTGCGGACCGGGATTCCGGCGGTCTCGAGCGCTGCCCTGCCGTTGCCGCTGACTGCAGGAAACGGATCCTCCATCGCGATGACGACCTCGCCTATGCCCGCCTCGATCAGCGCGGGCGCACACGGCGGCGTCTTGCCCTGGTGCGAGCAGGGTTCCAGTGTCAGATAGGCCGTTGCGCCGCGCGCCTTCGCGCCGGCAGCCGTGAGCGCATTGATCTCGGCGTGCGCTTCGCCCGCCGCCTCGTGCCAGCCTTCACCGACAATCTCGCCGTCTCGGGCCAACACGCAACCCACCATCGGATTCGGATGAGCCGTGTAGATACCGCGCGCCGCGAGACGCAGGGCACGCGCCATGAATGCGCTTTCCGCGGCCGAGAATTCAGCCACCAGGCCTTACCGGTTCTTCTTGCCCAGAAGCTCGGGCAACAATGACATCTGCTCGCGGCTCGCGGCCGCCTCCGAGATCCGCTGCAGCCGCTTGATCTCCTCTTCGAATTCGGTCACGTCCTGGAAGCGGCGGTAGACGGAAGCAAAACGAACATAGGCGACCTCGTCCAAAGCGCGGAGCTCCTCCATGACGAGTTCACCGACCAACCGCGACGGCACTTCACGCTCGCCCATGGTCCTGAGCTTGTGCACCAGCCGCCCGATTGCCTGCTCGAGCGCATCGCTCGGCACTGGGCGCTTTTCGAGCGCCCGAACCATGCTGTAGCGCAATTTGTCCTCGTCGAAAGGCTGCCGGCTGTTGTCGTTCTTGACGAGCCGCGGCATGACGAGTTCGGCGGTCTCGAACGTCGTGAATCGCTCGTTGCAGTCCAGGCATTGCCGGCGCCTGCGGATCTGCCGGCCCTCGCCGGCGAGGCGGGAATCGATTACTTTCGTTTCTTCGTTGGCGCAGAACGGGCAGTGCATCTAGGGTGTCTAATCGTATACGGGGAATCGTCCGCAGAGTTCCAGGACGTCGCCACGCACGCGATCGATCGTTTCCTCGTTTTCGATGTCGTCCAGTATATCCGCAATCCAGCCGGTCAGCAGGCGCGTTTCCTCGACGCCGAAGCCGCGCGTGGTAATTGCCGGCGTACCGAGCCGCAATCCACTGGTGACGAACGGCGACTCCGGATCGTTGGGCACCGCGTTCTTGTTGACCGTGATGTTGGCTCGCCCGAGCGCCGCATCCGCATCCTTGCCCGTGATGCCGTGCTCGATCAGGCTGACCAGCATCAGGTGATTATCGGTGCCGCCCGAGATAATCGGGTAGCCGCGTTCCTGCAGTACATTCGCCATGACCTTCGCGTTCTCGCACACGTGGCCCTGGTATACCTTGAAGCCCGGCTCCATGGCTTCCTTGAACGCCACCGCTTTCGCGGCGATCACGTGCATGAGCGGGCCGCCCTGCGTGCCGGGAAACACCAGCGAATTGAACTTCTTGGTGAGCTCGGGATTCTCGCGCGCGAGGATGAGGCCGCCGCGCGGACCTCGCAGTGTCTTGTGCGTCGTGGTCGTTACGACGTCCGCGTGCGGTATCGGGCTGGGGTAGTGGCCGCTGGCAACGAGCCCGGCGACATGCGCCATGTCCACCATCAAATACGCGCCGACGCTGTCGGCGATTTCGCGAAAACGCGCCCAGTCGAGGACGCGCGAATAAGCGGAGAAACCGGCGATCACCAGTTTCGGTTTGTGTTCCGTCGCCAGTGCCTGGACCTGGTCGTAATCGATGAGGGCCGTCTCGTGGTCGAGTCCGTACTGAATGGCGTTATAAAGCCGCCCCGAAAAATTGACCTTGGTGCCGTGGGTCAGGTGGCCGCCTTCGGCCAGGCTCATGCCCAGCAGTGTATCGCCGGGGTTCAGCAGCGCCATGCACACGGCCGCATTCGCCTGTGAACCCGAGTGTGGCTGCACGTTGGCGTAGTCGGCGCCGAAGAGTGTCTTTGCGCGCTCGATCGCCAGTATCTCGGCGTCATCGACGTACTCGCAGCCACCGTAGTAGCGTTTTCCCGGATAACCTTCCGCGTATTTGTTCGTCAGCACCGAACCCTGCGCCAACATGACCCGCTGGCTCGCGTAGTTCTCCGATGCGATCAGCTCGATATGCTCTTCCTGGCGGCGCTGCTCCAGCTCGATCGCCTTGGCGAGTTCGGGGTCGAAGACATCGAGCGGGCGATCCGAGTGAGTAGCGGATATGGGCTTCGTGGCAACCATGGGTGAGCTTCTCCGGGCTTGAGGTCGATAGCGGGGGCGCGAAAAGAGGGCGATCTTACCTGCAAAACGGCGCGCTGTAGAGAGCGATTTTCCTAAATGCGTCAGGCGGCCTCGACGAATGCCTGCACGACGCGCGTCCACGCACGCGCAAGATTCTGGCGGTTATAACCTCCGCCGCCGGTGCCGATCAGGCGGCCCTCACAGTGCTTGTCAGCGAGCCGGCAAAGCGTTGCAGCCGCGTCCGCGTGCGCCTGCTCGGTAAAGCACAGGTGCGTGATGGGGTCGCCTTCGAGGCTGTCCGCACCGCACTGGAAGATGATGAACTCGGGCTCGGCGGCATCGAGGTAGGCCTCCACCTGCCGCCACGCCATGCGGAATTCGGCGTCGTCGGCGCCCGGCGCGAGCGGCACGTTGAGTTTCGTGCCACGCGCCCTGCCGGTGCCCGTCTCCTCGGAAGCCCCGGTCCCCGGGTAGAGGTACCGGCCGTCCTCGTGGATATCGGCAAAGATCAGGTCGGGATCGTCGACAAAACCGTAAAAAACGCCGTCACCATGATGGGCATCGATATCCACGTAAGCGACCCGGCTCAATCCGTGGTGGTGCCGAAGGTACTCCAAAGCCACGCCGCAGTCGTTGAAAACGCAAAATCCCGCTGCCCGGTCGCGGGCGGCATGGTGCAGGCCGGCGATGGGCACGAATGCACGCTTTGCTTCGCCGTGCATGACGGCATCGACGGCGGCCAGCGTAGTGCCGACAACGTCCGACGCGGCGTCGAAGATGCCGGGCAACGCCGGCGTATCGCCCTCGTCGAGGTAGCCTCTGCCCTCTTTGGACATGCGCGACACCTTGTCGATGTACTCCGGCGTATGAAACAGCATCAGTTCGTCGACGCTCGCGCGGCGTGGCGTCATATAGCGGATCGTGGGATCGAGTTCCGCCTCCGCCAGCTCCCGGTGAAACACATCGTGACGGTCGGTGCCGAAAGGATGCGGGTCGCCGAATCCATAGGCCGCGATATCTTTGCCTTTATAGACAAGTACAGGGTCACTCATTGGCGCCATAAGCCGATTTGCTATCGTTGCAGCATACCGGATAATGCGCGCACCTTAACCATTACCCAGCAGAAATGGCGCAATACATTTACACGATGAATCGGGTAGCCAAGACGGTCCCCCCGAAACGTCAGATCATCCACGACATCTCGCTGTCTTTCTTCCCGGGCGCCAAGATCGGGGTACTCGGGCTGAACGGCTCCGGAAAATCGACGCTGCTGCGGATCATGGCGGGCCTCGACACCGAGATCGAAGGAGAGGCGCGGCCACAGCCGGGCATCAAGATCGGTTACCTGCCGCAGGAGCCTGAACTGGATCCCACGAAGGACGTGCGCGGCAACGTCGAGGAAGGCGTCGCGGAGACGAAATCGCTGGTCGACCGGTTCAACGAAATCAGCGAAAGATTTGCAGAACCGATGTCCGACGACGAGATGAATGCCCTGCTCGAGGAACAGGGCACGCTGCAGGATGCCATCGACGCCACGGGCGCCTGGGAACTGGATCGCAAGCTCGAGATCGCCGCGGACGCATTGCGACTGCCACCATGGGACGCCGAGGTCACGACACTGTCCGGCGGCGAGAAGCGTCGCGTCGCGCTTTGCAGGCTGTTGCTGTCGCAGCCCGACATGCTGCTGCTGGACGAACCCACGAACCACCTCGACGCAGAATCGGTCGCGTGGCTCGAGCGTTTCCTCGACGAGTACCCGAGCACCGTCATCGCGGTTACTCACGACCGCTACTTCCTGGACAACGTTGCCGGATGGATACTCGAGCTCGACCGTGGCCACGGGATCCCGTGGGAAGGTAACTATTCGTCGTGGCTCGAGCAAAAGGAAAATCGTCTGGCCGTTGAGGAGGCCTCGGAGAAGGCTCGCCGCAAGGCCATGCAGGCCGAGCTCGAGTGGGTGCGTTCGAATCCGAAGGGCCGCCACGCCAAATCGAAGGCGCGGCTGCGGCAGTTCGAGGAAATTTCGTCGTCGAATTACCAGAAGCGCAACGAGACCAATGAGATCTACATACCGCCCGGCCCGCGTCTCGGTGACGTCGTGATCGAGGTCGAGAACCTGCGCAAGGGCTTCGCCGACAAACTCCTGATCGACGACCTGAGCTTACAGCTGCCCCCGGGCGGCATCGTGGGCGTCATCGGCCCGAACGGTGCGGGCAAGACAACGCTGTTCCGCATGATCACGGGCGAGGAAAAACCGGACTCCGGCAGCATACGCCTGGGCGACACCGTGCAGCTGGCCAGCGTGGACCAGTCGCGCGACAGCCTCGACGACAACAAGACCGTCTGGGAGGAAATCTCGGACGGCCAGGACCTCATCAAGGTCGGCAATTACGAGACCCCTTCACGCCGCTACGTCGGCCGCTTCAATTTCCGTGGCGCGGAGCAGCAGCAAAAGATCGGCCTGCTCTCCGGCGGTGAGCGCAATCGCGTGCATCTTGCGAAGATGCTGCGCTCCGGCGGCAACCTGCTCCTGCTCGACGAACCCACCAACGATCTGGACGTTGAAACGCTGCGCGCGCTCGAACAGGCATTACTCGAGTTCCCGGGCTCGGCAGTCGTCATCTCGCACGATCGCTGGTTCCTGGACCGGATCTGCACGCATATGCTGGCGTTCGAGGGCGACTCTGTCGTGACCTGGTTTGCGGGCAACTACGCCGACTACGAGGAGGATCGCAAGCGCCGCCTCGGTGCGGACGCGGATAATCCGCACCGCATCAGGTACAAGCGCCTCGGTGACTAGCGCCGGACCCAAGTTACCGGATTATGTTCAAGGGCCGCTGGCGTGGTAAAACCTTGGTGCATACTGGAATTACCGGCAAGGAGTGACCTGCCGTAACTATAATAAGCGTCGGCCCGGCGAATAACGATAGCGGTGACCGGCGGTAATGAGCGGTCTGAGCGAATGACACTAGCACTGGACAGGCACCAGGGTTTGTTGAGCGACGATGACGAGCAAATCGGGCTCGAGTGCCCCTATTGCAACGTTTACTCGCACATGACACCGCAGTCCATCCCCAAAGCAGCTGACGTCATCGAAACGCGGCCCAAGCACGTCGGTCTCGTCTACCAGTGCGACTCCTGCCACGCGCCCGTATTCCTGCGCTTCGCGACGAAGTCGTTCACCGACGACCGGGTGGAGCTGTACCGCAACTTTGTCGAACTCGAGCGACCCAAGGAGCGCTTCGCGTTTTCCTACCTGCCGAAGCACACGGAAGTCCTGTTTCGCGAGGCCCTGTCCTGCTACTCCACCAACAATTTCAATGCCTTCGCGTCAATGTGCCGGCGCTCCGCCAGTAGCGCTTACGCGGCGCTCGGCGAGGGCGGCAAGCTGCGGGCGTTCGAAGAGGTGATGATCGCCCAGGATATCGCCGGCATCGATGACCAGGCCTTCGCGCCAATCAAGTCGGTCCTGTTCGACGCGGGCGAAGAGGAGCTGCTGCCCCTCCTGAATCGCGTACAGGCGGGGATCCTGCTCGAGGTGATGAAAGACATGCTCTACCAGTGCTTCGTACGCCGCGGCAAGCTGACGCGAGCACTGAAGGTAAGGCGGTTTTTCGTGCAGGAGAATGACGGCGACCTGGCTTCGTCCGCCTGACTCGCGGTCGAAATTGTAATTTTACGTTTCCCGTAACCACCACGGCACCCGGCCGTGGTAGCGTGCCGCAATGTCCCAAGTAAAAAGATTCCTCGCCTCGACGGTGCTGGCGTCGCTAGCCGTGTATGCCGATGCGGCAGAGCTGATCGTCGAGGTCAGCAATGTGCCTGCATCGGGCCAACTCGTGTTCCAGGTGTACGACTCGGCGAACGCCTTCGGCGATTTTCGCGATCCGGCCAGCGAGACCGTAGTCGAGTCAAAAGGCGACGGCGAGTACCGGCTCCTGCAGGTGCCGTCAGGCGATATCGCCGTGCTCGTCTACGTCGACGCCAACCGGAACGGCATCATCGACAAGAACTTTATCGGCATTCCACGCGAGACGCTGGGGCTGTCCAATAACTACCGTCCGAAAGGCCCTCCGAGTTTCGACCGCGCCCGTTTCATGGTCGGTGAGGACGATGCCCGGAAGATCGAGATCGAACTCTACAAGGTGCTCGGCAAACGAGGCCGGCTGGGAGTCGGAGCCGGCGTGGTCGGCCGCTCCAGCCCGTACATGGACTCGAGTGGCGGCGTCTTCCAGCCCATTCCGGCGATCACCTATAACGGCGAGCGGCTGCAGTGGCTGGGGCCGACCCTGCGTTACGGCATCGTCGGCAGCGGCAAGCTGAGACTGGCTCTCTCCGCGAGTTACCGGATCGGCGTTTACGAGGAGGACGACAGCCCGGTGCTCACCGGACTCGGCGATCGCGACGACACCCTGCTGGCGGGGCTCGGACTGCAATACGAACTCCCTGGCGGATTCGACGCGAGTCTCCGCTACGAGCACGACGTGCTCGACCGGATCGGTGGTGGCGCCGCCACCGCGTCGCTGTCCAAGGGATTCCAACTCGGGTTTGTACGCCTCAGCCCGAAACTGGTCGTCAACTGGCAGAGCAGTGAACTCGCGAACCACGATTTCGGCGTGCCGCTCTCCGCGGCGACACCCGTACGTCCGGCCTATTCGCCCGGGAGCACTGCAAGCGCCGAGATCGGCCTGACGAGTTTCATCGAGATCACGGAAGACTGGCGCATCCTGTTCGACCTATCGCTGGAACGCCTGGACGACGCGGTCGTCGACAGCCCGATCGTCGATGACGAAACGGTCGTCAAGGGATTCGCCGCGATTACCTACGTATTCTGACTAGCCGACAGCCACCCGCGCATTGCGGAACATCCGCATCCACGGCCCATCGTCATCCCAGTCATCGGGATGCCAGGAGTTCTGGCGCGTCAGGGCGACCCGCTCCGGATGGGGCATCATGATCGTCGCGCGAACCATTCGGGTTGGCGGGATACCCGTCCGCCACCTGGCCGTAGTTGTCCACGTAACGCAGCGCTACCGTGTACGACGCGGCATAGCGAGCGTCGTCGCTGTCGAATACTGCCCGTCCTTCACCGTGCGAGGTAGCGATCGGCATGCGCGAACCGGCCATGCCCTGCAGGAACAGCGAGGGGCTTTCAACGACCTCGACGAGACTCAGGCGAGCCTCGAATTGCTCGGAACCATTCCTCAGAAAGCGCGGCCAGTTGTCCGAACCCGGTATCAATTCGCGCAGATGCGACAACATCTGGCAGCCATTGCAGACGCCGAGCGCGAAGCTGTCGCCGCGCTCGAAAAACGCCTGGAACTGATCGCGAGTGCGCGAGTGGTAGAGGATCGACTTCGCCCATCCGCCGCCGGCGCCAAGCACGTCGCCGAACGAAAACCCGCCACAGGCAACCAGGCCCTGGTAGTTGGCGAGGTCGTCGCGCCCCTCCAGCAGGTCGCTCATGTGCACGTCGACGACCGAGAAGCCGGCGCGCATGAATGCCGCCGCCATCTCGTACTGGCTGTTGACGCCCTGCTCGCGCAGTATCGCGACACGGGGTTTCGCGCCACCACGGTGCAGCAGGGTAATGTCGTTATTGGCATCAAAAGTGAGCTGCGCGTTCAGCCCGGGATCGTCATCGTCCAGGATGCGATCGAATTCCTCTTTCGCCGTGGCCGGATTGTCGCGCAGCGCCTGGATACGGTAGCTGGTCTCAGACCAGGTTCGCTGCAGGTCCTTACGCGCGAAGCGCAGAGGCGCAGCGTCGCCGTCCCGAATCGTCAGCACCGGTTTGCTTTCCACGCGGCCGACTGCCTCCGCGGCGATGCCGTGCCGGTCGAGGACCATCTGCACCTGCGTCAGCTTGCCTTTGGTGACCTGGACGACCGCCCCGGCTTCCTCGCTGAACAGCTTCGCCAGCATACTCTCACGCGAACCGCTGAGCTGCAGCGAAATGCCGAGACGGCTTGCGAACATCATTTCCGCGACCGTTGCCAGCAGTCCCCCGTCGCTGCGGTCGTGATAGGCGAGCAACATGCCGCGGGACGACAATTCCTGGATGGCGGCAAAGAAATTCCCGAGCGCGGCAGGATCGTCGATGTCGGGCGCCTCGCCGCCAACTCGATTGAAGACCTGCGCGAGACAGGAGCCGCCCAATCGGTTGGCACCACCGCCGAGATCGAACAACAGGAGGTAGGTCTGCTCATTGGCCGCCTGCAGCTGAGGTGTCAGCTGCCTTGTCGCATCGCTGACCGGGGCAAATGCGGACACGATCAGCGATACGGGCGCCACGACCTGGTAGTCCTCACCATCCTGCTGCCAGCGGGCGCGCATCGACAGCGAGTCCTTGCCGACCGGAATCGCGATACCCAGCTTGCGGCACATGTCGTTGGCAACCGTCTTCACGGTGTCGAACAGGCTGGCATCCTCGCCGGCGTGACCTGCGGCCGCCATCCAGTTTGCAGACAGGCGCAATTTGTCGATGCCCTCGATCGCCGCCGCGGCAATATTGGTGATCGCCTCGGCTACGGCCATACGCCCGGAGGCCGGCGCATCGAATGCGGCCAGCGGCGTGCGCTCGCCCATTGCCATTGCCTCGCCGGTGGCTCCCTCGAATCCCGACAACGTAATCGCGACGTCGCTGACAGGCACCTGCCAGGGCCCGATCAGCTGGTCGCGCGCACTCAGCCCGCCCACCGTACGATCGCCGATGTGAATCAGGAAGCTCTTGCTCGCGACGGCGGGAAAGCGCAGCACGCGGTATACGGCGTCCTCAAGCGCAATATCGGCCAGATCGACGTCATGCGAGCGGCGCGCCACACGCGCCACGTCGCGGGTCATTTTCGGTGGGTTGCCCAGCAGCATCTGCATCGGCATGTCTACCGGCCGGTTGTTGAACTCAAAGTCCGTGACCACGAGCCTGCCGTCATCGGTGAGCGTACCGATGACGGATACGGGACAGCGTTCACGGTCGCACAGCGTCTCGAACTCGTCGATCCTGTCTGCATCAACGATCAGCACGTAGCGTTCCTGCGCCTCGTTGCACCAGATGCCCATCGGGGACATGCCTGGCTCGGCGTTTGCGACATTGCGCAATTCTATGCGCGCGCCGTGCTTGCTGTGGTCTACCGCCTCCGGGACGGCGTTCGACAGGCCGCCTGCACCGACATCATGTATCAGGAGTATCGGGTTGTCCTCGCCCATTGCCCAGCAGCGATCGATCACCTCCTGTGCCCGGCGCTGCATCTCGGGATTGCCGCGTTGCACGGACGCGAAGTCCAGGTCTACGCTCGACGTCCCGCTGGCGACGCTCGATGCCGCACCGCCGCCGAGTCCGATGAGCATCGCCGGTCCGCCGATCGTGACGACCTTGGCGCCGACGGGCACGTCGATCTTCTTCGCGTGTCCCTCGCGGACGTTGCCGACGCCGCCGGCGATCATGATCGGCTTGTGGTAACCGCGCATTTCGTTCGCGGGCAAGTCGGGCGACTGCCATTCGAAGGTGCGGAAATAACCGCATAGGTTTGGCCGTCCGAATTCGTTGTTGAACGCCGCCCCGCCGATGGGACCGTCGATCATGATCTCGAGCGGCGTCGCCATGCGGTCGGGATGCGGAAAATCCGACTCCCAGGGCTG
>JAACFJ010000054.1 GCA_009937505.1 Gammaproteobacteria bacterium | reverse complement strand
GAGCAGTTCGCCGTCCAGGTGCGCCTCTATGCTGCCTTATACTGGCTCTGGGCGGCTGCCAATGCTTCTCCAGCTCAGGAAGAATAGCAGCAGGAACACGAGGTCCGCGTATGCCCAGGGTACCCACATCGACGGGATGCCTGTCGTAAGCATGTACCAGAATGCCATGGAGCAATAGGAGATCTTCAGGCCGCAGCCGTAAAGAATCAGGTCGCGGTTTTTTACGGGGTCCATTGCAATCCTGTAGAACATGATTGCGAACAGGATCAGCAGCATCGCCGGGAACTGTACATAGGCCATGTGGTTCGGCGGTTCCACGCCGAACATCGCGAAGATGCTCGCGGGCGCGATGATAAAAGCAATGCCCAGGATGCCGTCGTAGGCCGCTGCCAGCAGAAAGAAGGGTCGTATCCATTTTTCATTCATGATGCACCCCCTAGGTACACTTGCTCAGTCCTCTTCCGATGACGGAGCTTGCTGATATAGGCACGTTTTCGTGCCTTTGTTGCTGCCTCGCTGTACAGGTCCCTCGCCAGCGATACAAAATATTGTTCCAGTTCGCGAACGCTCATGCGATCCGGCCGGAAATTGACGTCGAACAGCGTGCAGAGCTCCCACGCGGTGTCATCGAGCAATCTGTGTTCGCACCGCAGTCGCTCGTATAACGGCGTCCCGGGAAACGCCGTCTGTATCGTTATCTGAACTTCGTGCAGGCCACTGGCGCGAACGAAATCGCGCACCTGGTCGAAGCTTTCCGTGCCTGTGCCGTCGAGGCCGAGGACGAAACAACCATTCACACTGATACCGTGACTCTGAATACGATCGATCGCGGCCATGTAGGTGTCGAGTTGCTTCGCTTTCCAGTCCGACTTCTGCTCGATTCCGTGCAGCCCTTCCGTCGTAAGGCTCTCCAGGCCGATCAATACCTGGGCACAGCCGCTGTCCCGCATCAGGGCGAGAAGTTCATCGTCCCGGGCGATAGAGATATCGCTTTCCGTGAACCAGCGTACGCCCTCGGCGGCGATCGCACGCAACAATCTCTTCGCATGCTTTCTGTTGACGAAACTGTTGTCGTCCGCAAACTCGATGAAGGGCTTCGGCCAGATTTCCCTGATGCGGCGAATTTCGGCAATGACCTTGTCGACGGGCTTGACCCGGAAGCCGGGCGAGAGACGAATGGACGCGGCGCAAAACTCGCAGTCAAAAGGGCATCCGCGCTGAGTCTGTACCGTGAGCCGGTTGTATCGTTCCGGCTCGAGCAGGTCGAAGCGGGGCATCGGCGCGCCCGCCAGATTGAACGGGGTACCGCGCGCGTCATAGACCGTCCGGAGCTGGCGGCGCTTCAAATCACGCACTACTGCGGGCCAAACCGGTTCGCCCTCGCCCAGTACGATGCAGTCCGCATGTTCCAGCGCTTCGTCGGGCAGGGCGGTCACGTGCAGGCCGCCCAGAATGACGATCACGCCCGCCGAGCGAAATCGATCGGCCAGCTGGTAGGCCTCATTGATCTGCGCCGAGTACGAGGAAATTGCGACGACGTCGTAATCACCCGGCAACTCATCGAGCTTTGCGATGTCCTCGACTTCCTGGTAATCGAGGTCGACGTCATTGTCAGTCATTCCGGCGAGCGTGAGCAGGCCGAGACTCGGCAAAGAGGCGATCGTCTTGTTACGTTCCACAAACCCGGGAAGCGTCAGGCCCAATCGCGTCAGCTCCTCGTTGTGAGCCCGGACACCGCTCATTGCGATGAGGCCGAGTCTCATTCGTAGGGCCATCCGAGCAGGAGGGGGATGATTCCGGCGAGCACCGCCAGCACCGGAATGGGAAACAGGTGGCGTAATTGCTTCTTCCACGCCGTGAGGAAGCAGCATGCAGGCATCGCTATGACGGCGACGACAAAACCGGCAGACGCAATACGGCTGTGCGTCGGCGGCAGTGAGACCGCGGTCAAAGTCAGGCCGAAAAGAAGATTAAGAAAACCGATCCCGAAGAAGGATATATGACCCAGGCGCAACATTCGCCGGCGGAATGAGCCGTAGCCACCCGCCCAACCGTCGCGGTCGAAGAACAGACCGAGAGCCGCGCCCGATACTGCCCCGAAGAGCATTGCGATCCACCCCACCAGGATGTTCAAGCTGGCGATATCCATGAGATCCGTTCGTCCGCGCAATCTCAGACAGTCATATCATGGTAACTCGTCGCAGCGCCATTCGGGCATGGTTTTTTGCAATGATTCACCGGCATCCGCGCAATCCTGCGGCTTACCAACTGTTACGCAGCTCGCGCAACCGGAGAAATACGGTGCGTGCATCCGGGTGATCGCCGATACCTGGAAAATCTTCCTTCAGCCGCGCAATCACCGACGCGCTGTCGAGGCGGAAAAAGGTGTTCATCTCACGTTCCTGCGCCAGCGTCGTGACCAGCGCTTCGGCCGGGTCCTGGTTCCCGTAGTCGTGGACCATCTGCCGCGCAACGTCGTTGTCGGGCTCGCGATCGAGCGTAAAGTGCAGGTTGTTGATCAGGTAATCGTGTCCGGGGTAGACAAGCGTATCGTCGCGGAGTCTCGACAGCTGTTTGTCAAAGGTTTCGTACAGCTCGTCGGGATGACCGCCGTTGTGGCAGTTTCCGGCACCTGCGTTGAACAGCGTGTCGCCGCTGAAAAGCGCAGGCTGGTCGGTGTGGGAAAGCAGGCATATATGGCTCATCGTGTGCCCGGGCGTGTCCAGGCATTCGAGATCGACGGTTACGCCGACCTTGATGATGTCACCCGCGCCAACGCCGCGGTCCATATTCGGTATGCGACCGCCCGCGTTCCTGTGCGCGATGATCTTCGCGCCCGTGGCGGCAACCATACCCTTGTTTCCGCCGATGTGATCGCCGTGCTCGTGTGTATTGACGATCTGGGTGATGCGCCAGCCCCTGTCCTGGGCCATCGCGAGGCACTTGCCGAATTCGAGCGGGTCGATAGCAAGAGCATCCCCTGTTTCGGGGCACGCAACGACATAGTTGAAGTTCCGGTAGGCATTACCGGTCCAGACCTGTTCTACGATCATCTTCTACTCCCCGGCCGTCGCCTCATACACGAGTTTCCCGCCAACCCAGGTCTGTAATACCCGGGTATCGTAGATCTCGCTGGCTGGAATCTCGAAATAGTCCCGATCGACGACGATGAAGTCGGCCCACTTGCCGCGCTCGAGGCTTCCCAGTCGGGCTTCCTGGTGTGCTGCATAAGCTGCCGCGAGCGTAAACGATTGCAACGCCTCGGCGCGGGTCAACGCCTGGCCGGCATACCAGCCGCCCTCCGGCATCCCCGCCCGGTCCTGCCTCGCAACGGCCGCGTAAAGGCCGTGAAACGGATTCGGCAGTTCGACCGGGAAGTCGGAGCCGCTCGCAATCACCGCACCGGAATCGAGCAGCCGGCGCCAGGCATAGCCGCCCTTGATGCGTTGCGGGCCTACCCGGTCTTCGGCCATGTTCATATCGCTCGTTGCGTGCACCGGTTGCATGGACGCGATAACGCCAAGCTCGCTGAAGCGGGCAATATCTTCAAGTGCGATGATCTGGGCATGTTCGACGCGGTTGCGGAGCGGTGACGGCTTGCCGCCCTGTGCCCGCTCGAAGGCGTCGAGCGCCATGCGGTTACCGAGATCGCCGATCGCGTGGATGCCGACCTGGAACCCCTTGCTGTTTGCCTTCCGCACGAATTCGTCGAGCTGCTGCTGCGTGTAAAACGGTAGCCCTCGATTTTCAGGATCGTCTTCATAGGGCTCGATCATCGCCGCACCGCGGCTGCCGAGAGCGCCGTCCGAGTATAGTTTCACCGATGCAATGTCGAGGTGGTCGTTCCCGTAGCCGCGAATAGGTTCGGCAAATGCGTCGAGGTTCGGGCCGGTGTCGCTCAACATCGCGTAGATGCGCATGCCGAGGTCGCCGTCATCGGCCATCGACATGTACACTTCGGCCTCCGTCTTGCTGATTCCGGCGTCGTGTGCACCGGTGATGCCGAGCGCCAGCAGGCTGTCGATCGCACTTGCGTAGGCCTCGCGTATCTCGCTACGTGTCGGTTTCGGGACGTGTTTCTCGACGAGCGCCATGGCGTTATCGATCAGTACTCCAGTGGCTTTGCCGGTGCTGTCACGAATGATCTTGCCGCCGACAGGATCCGGCGTGTCCGCATCGATACCGGCAATATCCAATGCCTTGCTGTTGGCCCAACCCGCATGCCCGTCGATGCGCCGCAGCCAGACCGGCCGGTCGGCCACCACGGCATCAATGTCCGCTGCACTTGGGAACTCCTTTACCGGCCACAAGACCTGGTTCCAGCCGCGGCCCAGGATCCAGCCGGCGCGGCGACCGGAAGCATACTCGTCGATTCGCTCGACGGCGGCCTCCACGCTGGTCGTGCCGAGAAGGTTCAGGCTGACGCTCAGGAAGCCCTGGCCGTAAACGTGCGCATGCGCATCGGTTATTCCCGGCAGCACGAACTTGCCGTCGCCGTCGATGCGATCGGCTTCCGCAATGCCGGGCAGCAGGGATTCGTCGCCGGTGGCGACGATCCTGCCGCCGGCGCCAAAGATCAGCACGCTGAATTCACGCATGCCCTCAGCGGATGGCGTGTATCCGGTAACGTTGTGAATGGCTGTATCCGCGGACGCGACGAGCGTCCAGAAGCAGCTGAGGGCAAGCAGTACGCGGCTGGCTTTGATCACGAAAGTGGCTCCGGTAGCAGTGGTCAAGGTGTAGCAAAAATACCACGATTTAACGAATCGAGGTTCTGGTTAACATAGAAGCGTTCTAATATATTGACATGACCCGGCACTTCTGCGAATTTGTCCGCTCACTTGCGTCGTGTTTGAACAACATTGGGCGGCGTGAGCATAGCCAGACACCTTCAGGTACGGCTTGGCGGGGGATTCAGGGGGCCAGGTACCACGTACGATACGTAGGTAGCGAAGGCGGTTCCGAGAGGAGCCGCCTTTTTTAGTTCCATGGCGGGAGTGCCGACTTTTTCGGCGAGTTTCATCTATGGCATCCGACCACGGCAACGGCAACATGAAGCGCGTCCTCATTGCGCTGACGCTGACCGGCATCTTCATGGTCGTCGAGGTTATCGGCGGCATCCTCGCCGGTTCACTCGCACTGCTGGCCGACGCGGGCCATATGTTGACGGACACGATGGCGCTTGCACTCGCGGCGGTCGCGTTCCATGTCAGCAAGCGTCCTGCGGATGCACGCCGCACCTTCGGTTACCAACGCTTCCAGATCCTCGCGGCTTTCGTCAACGGTCTGAGCCTGCTGGTCATTGTAGGCTGGATACTCTTCGAAGCGATGCGCCGTTTCATTTCACCGGTCGAGGTGACTGGCACAACGATGTTGGTCGTGGCCGGGGCCGGCCTGATCGTGAACGTCATCGCTTTCGCAGTCCTGCACAGCGGTGACCGTGACAATCTCAACATCCGCGGCGCCGCGTTGCACGTAGCCGGAGACCTGCTCGGATCCGTGGCGGCAATCGTCGCCGCGATCGTGATCATCTACACCGGCTGGATGGCGATCGATCCCCTGTTGTCGGTCGCCGTGGCCTTTCTGATCCTCAAGAGTGCGTGGGCGCTGGTGCAGCAGAGCGGGCACGTCCTGCTGGAGGGCGCGCCTGAGTGGCTCGATCGAGGTGAGATGCAGCAGAAAATCGTCGAACGCGTCCCCGAGGTGCAGGAGATACACCACGTGCATGTCTGGGGCCTGACGCCACAGGAACTCATGCTGACGATGCATCTCAGGATCTCCCCGGATGTGTCAAACCCGACAGCCGTCGTGCGGCGGGTCAAGGCGACCCTGAAGGACGACTACGGTATTGGGCACTCGACAATCGAGATAGAGACCGACGACTGCGCCGATCACTAATCGGTTGGCTCGATGATCCCGATATAAGGCAGCGTGCGCTCGTGCTCGGCGTAATCGAGGCCATAACCTACGACCCATTCGTCGCCGATGCCGAAGCCGATGTAGTCGATGGGCACTTCCACCTCGGCGCGCTCCGGTTTGTGCAACAGGGCTGCGGTCTTGATGGAGGCAGGGTGATGCGATTCCAGAATGCCGATCAGGTACTTGAGCGTGTGGCCCGTGTCGACGATGTCCTCGACGATCAGGACGTGGCGGTTTTCGATATTGCCGCGTACGTCCATCACGAGACGCACCGCACCCGAAGAAATGCTGCCGGTAGCGTAGCTGGAAACGGCGATGAACTCGATCGTGCGAGGGATCGTAAGCCGCCGTGACAGGTCGGCGAGGAAGATGAACGAACCCTTGAGTACGCCTACAAGCACGATGTCGCCTTTGTCGCTGTAGTCGGCTGAAATCTGTGCTGCGAGCTCGGCGACGCGCGCCTGGATATCCTGTTCGCTGATCAGAACGGGCGGTTGGTTCAATGTTCGGGCCTGTCGTCTGCGATAACTGCAGGATAGGGTATCTTGTACGTGGAAGCCAGACGCGAATCGGGTAAGGTAGCCGGAGTATGAAACGCTCCATCGCCATCGCGGGTAACATGGGCTCGGGCAAGTCGACGCTGGTCGATTTCCTGGCACGCACGTACGGCGTCGTGCCGTTCTACGAGCCGAATGACGAGAATCCTTACCTGTCGGATTTCTACAGGGATATGAGAGGTTGGGCCTTCCAGTCACAACTTTATTTCCTGGCCAACAAGTTTCGCCTGCACCAGGAGCTCGACCGGCAGCCCGGCGTGGTTGCACTCGATCGTACGATCTTCGAGGATGCGGAAGTCTTCGCGACCGCCCTGCACCAGATGCGCAAGATATCGAAGCGCGACTGGCAGACCTACCAGAGTTTCTACCATGCCATCCTCGACGCGATCCGGCCGCCCGATCTCATGATCTACCTGCGCTGCTCGATGCGGACTCTGCGACAACGCATACGCCTGCGAGGCCGGGCGATGGAGCGTGACGTGCCGCTGTCCTACCTCAAGCGCCTCGAGCGGCTGTACGACGAGTGGATCGATTCCTACGCCATGAGCGACGTGCTGGTACTGGAGACGGACGAACTCGACTATATCCACGACCTCGTGCATCGGCTGGACGTCATGAAGCGTATCGAGGCCGTGCTGCCGACGGAAATGGGCAAGCCGGCATGCTGAATTGCGCAACCGCTTCCTGATCTTATGAACGGCGGCATACTCGAGATTTCGCTGCAGGGACTCCTGTACGCGTTTTTGCCAGCGCTGGTCGTGCTGTTCATCATGTGGCGCTGGGAGGCCGGCACCGGTACGGCGGTTTACGCGATGGCGCGTATGATGGTGCAGTTGTTCGCGATCGGCTACGTGCTGATCTATATCTTCGATAGCGACAGCTACTGGGTAATTGCCGGCGTGCTGACGATCATGATCGTCGTCGCAAGCTGGATTGCGGTGCGGCCGCTGGGCGATGCAAAGAGACAGTCCTGGCCGAACTCGCTGCTCGCGGTCGGTTTTGCCAGCGTCGTGATCCTGGCCCTGGTTACGCAGGCCGTCATCGGCGTAGAGCCCTGGTTCAGTCCACGCTACGTAGTGCCCCTCGGCGGCATGGTCGTTACCGGCGCGATGAACTCCGTGAGCCTTGCGGCCGAACGCTTCCAGTCCGAAACCGCTCGCGACGAGCCGGTGCCGGATGCGCGCCGCAGTGCTTTCAAGACAGCCATGATACCGATCACCAACATGCTGTTTGCCGTCGGTGTCGTGTCTTTGCCGGGGATGATGACGGGACAGATTCTCTCTGGCGTGTCGCCGTTGATTGCCGCGAAGTACCAGATGATTGTCATGGCGATGTTCTTCGGTACCGGCGGCATCGCGGCCGCGATCTATCTCGAGCTCGAGAGTCGTCGCGCGGGCGGTGACTGAGCGTCTTCAGTCGACACGAAAACCGGAACTGCGAAGCATTCTTGCACTCGAGTCGAATTCCTGCCGGTCGGCGTAGGTCATGACGACCTCGAACTCTCCCGTGCCGCGGCGGAACCAGTCGAGATTCAGGTCGGGGGCCTGCTGTTCGAGGCGCTCTACGAAGGCGGCGGCCCGGTAGGGTTCGCCGAACGTCACGAGTGTCGACTGTCCGAGCTCGGAATACAGGGCATCGCCGAGGGGCTTCCCTGAATTGCCGTCGCCGAGTACGTAGTTCAGGTGCCGGAATATGTATCCGGAGTACCAGTTGGCACCGGTCGGGATCGCTCCGCCATCGACCGGTATGCGCCGGGGACCGTAGTTGTAGGCGGCCAGAGCAAGGTGAAGATTGCCGTTGTACCGCCCCAGCATCTCCTTCAGGTAGCGTGCACCCAGGTCGATGTTCGTGCAG
Organism: Gammaproteobacteria bacterium; assembly: GCA_009937505.1. Taxonomy (GTDB): domain Bacteria; phylum Pseudomonadota; class Gammaproteobacteria; order Steroidobacterales; family Woeseiaceae; genus UBA1847. The sequence continues at coordinate 7,530 of JAACFJ010000054.1, read as the reverse complement.
GGGTCGTACAGTTCGCTGAGACGATGAATGCCCAGGTGCCGTGCCGTGTCGGGCCAGAGGATCTGCATCACGCCGTGGGCGTTGGCCCGCGATCGTGCCGTGGCCTCGAAATCGCTTTCGCCGCGCGCGACGGCGAGCAGGAGCGTCTCGGGCAGGTTGTACTGCAGCGCCGCGGCGCCGAAACAGTTCGCATAAGGAAAGCGATAGGCCGGTTCGAGATGAGTCTTCGTCCTGGAATAGTCGCGCCACGCGGTGTCGAGATCCGGCTCGAGTGCTTGCGCTTCGATGCCGACGAGGCAGATTAGGAGCGGCATGCGCCGGAGCATTGTCAGGAATCGTTGCTGCAGCACGTCAGCCCTCCGGAAGTTGCAGGCCGGTCGCCGCAGAAATTTGCGACAGGTAAGCGGTGATTTCCTGGTCGTCTTCGTAGGCAAACGCAACTTCGTAGACGCCGGGCTTCACCTTGACGACGCGATAGTCGAGGCCGGTGACACGCTGCAACTGGTCGACGAAGCCGTTTGCGGCAATCTCGCTGCGGAACGGGCTCCAGAACGCGTACCACTGCAGCGCCGCGGCTGCCTGGGCAGGCGGTAACTGAGCCAGGACAGGCGCGGTTTCGTATTCAGCGATCCCGGTTTCGGGAGGCGCGGGCGGATCAGCCGGCGCATCGATCGCCGCAACTTCCAGCGTTTCCTGCGGCTCTGGCCCTGGTTCAGGATCGGGCGCAGGTGGGCTTGCCCGCATTGGCAAGGTAATGACGGTATCTTCCACAACGCTCGACTCGGTCGTGAACTCCGGGATACCGACAAAGACGACCAGCGCGGCGACGGCGAGGGCGGATCCCACAAGCACACCCAGAAAACGCATCATCGTTCTGTCCTCACAGCACGTCCTTTACTTCTATCGCGCGCCAGCCGACGTGCCGGGCATGGCGTTCGGCGAGCACCGCGAACTCTTCGAGCCAGCGGTGCAGCGCATTATTCTCGAGGCCTCGGCGTATCGAGCCATTGCAGCGCATAGGGAGGGTATCGATGTGATTCGCGAACTCGCGCGCGGCTCGTGAGTCGCTGACGGCGAAGGCGTAGTAAGTATCGACGCCCGGGGAAGCCTGCCACTCCTTGACTTCACGCATCTCACCAGTGCCGATTGTCGTGAACGGCATCGGGTAACGCATCGGCTTGCCGCGCGTCACGACGTGGGGCGCCGTGCGCTCGCGACAAGAGGGGCCGCCCAGCCGAACCAGTCCGTAGTTGGCTTGATATTCGAGAACGAATACGATCGCGTCGGCGCGCGAGTCGGCGACCAGTACGGAGCAGGGCCGTTGCGACTCGCCGTAGCTTGTAGCCCGGATCGACGCGTCCCCGGAACGCGAGCAAGTGCGGCGATCCTGGGACTTCAGAATCTGCAATGGACCGAGCAACGCATCACCGCCGCCGTGAGGAACGGATACCGTTGCGCCCGGCCGATCGGCAACCGGCTGCGGAGGCGGCGGTTCGCCGGCAAGGCGGTGGCCGGGCAGCAGCACGTAGGCGCTGGCGCTCAACGTAGACAGTTCGTTTCCGGGGTCGGTCGGCGTGACCGTGAGCCAGTACTGGTAGAGGGCGCCGTCTATCTGGTGCGCCTTGCCGCTCAACGTCGCATTGATCTTCTGCTCGTTCCCCGTCAGCTCCAGCGCATCGTGGGCGGCCAGGTTGTTGCCTGCCAGCTCTACCGTTGCAACCAGGTTGTCGCCGGGTTCGGCCGTCCGACTCGCCGAGACGATGTATCTGCCGCTGGTCTCGCGCAGCAAGGCACACGACAGTTCGTGCGCAAGGTGTGCGGCAAGCAGGTCGGTTTCATCCCCGGCAAACGGCACATCGCGCGCGCCGCGAAAAGTCGCGTCGTCCTGCGATTGCCGCATGGCCCGTTGCTGGACGCTGCTGAGCGCTCCCTGCCAGGCTTTGCCGAAACCCGATACCCAGTTGCGATCCTCGAGGTCGAGCGCGCGAACGCTGACGCCATAGAGACCGTCTATGCGCCGCGATACCGAAATACCGATGTAGTAGTGAACGTCGTCCTGTGTGCAGTCCACGGATTGGGCAGCCGGAGTTGCGGTCGTGCCTCCCTGGCGCCGGCCCACGGATACGCCGGGCGTATTCAGCGCGGCATCGAGAAGCCGGTCGCGCAGCGAGATGGCGAGTTCGTTGCTCACGGACGCCGGGATGTTGTCTTCGAGCACGACGAACATCACCGACTCCCCCTTGAAGCGCGGGTGTTCGACGAGCTGCGAGGTGACGAAGGGCACCAGTTCGCGATCGAACCAGCGATCGAGGTCTCTCTCGGCCGCCGCGGCCTGTGCTGCAAGCAGGGACAAGAAAATGACGGCTGCTGCGCTGCGTATCATGACGCTTCCAGCCGCAGTTCACCGTCCCGGCCGATCACGAGCGCGCCACCGGAGTTGCCACGCATGATCGTGTCGAGCTGTTCGCGCAGTTTCCCCGGCAGCGTCACGCCCCAGCCGACATTGGCGGTATCTGCGCCGGTGCGCGCAAGTGCGTCGATCACGGGCCTCGGTACGGTGCCGGTTTCCATCTCGTGGTAGCGGTTCGGTGCGGACGCGTCCCAGAAGCTTATGCGGCTCTCGCTGACCGTCATGCGCCGGGCGCGACCGCCGGCGATGGCGTACAGGCCCACCTTTCCGGCAGCCACGAGTCGCGTTAGCGCGAGGTCCGATTCGAAACGCAGGGTAAAGCCCTGTCGCGAAGGATCCGCTGGCGTGTCTGCTTGCGGTGCGGTTTCCGAATCCGGCGCGAGCACCGGTTCCGTGGTGTCTCGCTCCGGGACGAAGGTCGATGTCCATTTCGGGCGTGTGAGCTGCACGACTTTTTCCGGCTCGGCTTCAGGCTGGACCGGATCCTTGTTCCTCACCGGCGGTTCGGGATCGGCCTCGACGGCTTCTGTTGTTGGTGGCGGTGCTGCCGGTGCAGGCGACTGCGTTGGCGCTTCGGGGACCAGCGGGATGCTTTGCACAAGCGCAAAAATGGCAACCAGGCATAGCGCGAGGATTGCCATGAACCGCATGACGTCGGTCTGCAGGTCGGCAGCACCGCCGGCGTCACTATCACCGCGGTGCATGGGATAAAACAGGGGAGAGCGGCTCACTCGGCGGCCTCCGCAGTGGTTATGGCAGCACCGCGATGGCCAAGGTGCCGCTCAATGCGCTGCAGACTCTCGCGCATCTCCGACGTATCGGCACGGGCCGCCTTGTCGTAACGCTGCTGCAGGCGGGAACCGAGCGTGACGGTCTTGTAGACACGCATGAGGTAGCCGCCAATGCCGCCGAATATCGTTGTGGACAGCGCGAGCAGGATACCGCCGTCGATCATGCGCTCGAGCATCGCGAAGGCGCCCGCCTGCAGGGCGACGTCCCTGTCACCCAATGCAAAGATCAGCGCGCTACGCATTCCAATCGCCGTCCAGATGACGCCGGTTCCGAAGAACAGGGTTGTCCAGATGTCGGTCAGGTGGTCGAGCTGAACGATCTGGTTGACCGGTCTGTCATCATCGAGACAGCGGCGCAGTCGACCGAGCGTTATGAAGTAGGCAAGCACCAGCCCGGCAAATACCGGGATCGACGAGCCGAGATTGGTGTAAGCCCATTGCAGCCAGTCTCCCGGTGTGCTGATGGCGGTGTCGTGGAGACGAATCAACTCCAGCCGGGCCAGCATGTACAACAGCGCCGCGCCGCCGAGCAGCGTTCCGAAAGCGCCGGCGACCAGTCCCTGCAGAAATAGCCGTTGCGTCATCGCCGCCTCTCGTCATCGACTCGCAGCACACGCCGTGCAGGTTGCCTCGAGCACCAGCTCTACCTCCTGGTAGAGGCGGTCGGCGCGGTAGTAGCCGTCACGATCCTCGCTCACCTTGAGCAGGCCGCGTTCCTTGTCTGAGAGTTCACGTTCCATGTCGAACAGCACGCGTTGTTTATTCGGGCAGGTATGAGAGCAGTTGTTGTAGTCGCCCTTCATCGACATGAATTTCACGTTGAAGAAGCGGTTGTAATACTCCTGCGCCTGGCGCGTGCTCAACAGCCCCTGGTCGCCCGACCAGAGGAGAAACTCGCTGAAAATTCGCTTGTTCTCGGGCTTCGGATCGCCCTCGGCAATCGTCAGCAGGTCGTCGTAGAAACGGTCGAAATGTGCCTCGCAGCCGGTGTTCAGCGAAGTCTTGACGAAACCGATCGCGCTATCGAGGTTGCGCGACTGCGGAGACGGGCAACCGGGTTCCGTCGACGCGCAGGCGGCGATCGTCATCAGGCCGGCAAGTATGCCGAGGATCTTGAAGGGGGACATGAGGTTCTGCGTGTTCATTATTTTGCTCCGTACCGGATCAAGTATCCGGGGCTCACTGTTCGAGAGGGCTGCGGTAGGCTTGCTCGACGCTGCCCGGCGGAGGCCCTGCAACAAGGGCGCGTGCGTCTTCGTCGCCGAACAGGATGGTCTTGACGCCACCGACGACTTCCATCATTTCCGGCGTGATGATGCCGAACGACTGGTTGAGTTGTTCCATGAGCGTCGCGCGCGCGATCTCCTGGCGCGTGCGCTCGATCAGCACACTCGTTTCTTCCATATCGAGGTAAATGTCCGACGCCAATACCGCAAGCGACTGGTCGCTCTGGCTGCCGGAGGTAGCGACCAGCTGATAATACTGTTTGAAACGTTCCGACAAGCGCATCCCCGAGCGGCCGCGCAGAGTCGGCGACGACTGCGCCGGCGCACTGGCCACGGTCTTGCCGACCAGCGTTTCCTGCAGCTGCCAGGGCGTCATCTTCTTGCCGAGTTCATTACGCAGGCCTCGTTCCAGGCTGATGCGCGTATTGTTGACGGTGTGCTCCATGTCGGGCAGTCGCTCCTCCATGATCGTCAGCATTTCGAGGTAGGTGGCGCCGATCTGGCGTGCAAGGCGCTGGCAACCGGCGTCGTTCTCGGCGCCGTCACACTTGCTCTCCACGTAAAGTTGCTGCTGCTGATCGAGGCGGCCGATGATTTCCTGCAGTCCGGTCTCCATGTCCCGGGCGACGTTGCCCGTCTGCTTCAGGTCCTCGACGACCGTGGTCGGGAACAGACGGATGGTCGGGGTGTTCGCCAGCACGGATTGTGCGAATATCAGCAGCGTGCCTGCCAGCAACAGTCCGAGGGTCGCCTGGCGTCTCGCGGGATCGGAAGCGATAGCGAGCGGGCGCTTGTTATTCATATGTCGGTCCTCGTAGCTAGGTGTGCCTGTCGGCGTCGCAGAGAATTTGCGGCGACCTGATACCCAAGCTAACCGGGGGTCGATGAATACAAGCTGAACCGGCTATTCGTAATAACCCCTATTGCTTATCGTAATGCGAATCATTATCATTTTGACCTGGATCAGCAAACCACTAATAAAATCCGTTGCTTACATAATTTCTACGCGGATTTTCAGTGGGACAGAAAAGACCGGGACAAACATCCAATGAAGCGCAACGGCAGCACCCTCGCATCCCTCCGGAAAGGCCAGAAAGGCGTCATCGCGTCGGTGAATGCCGCAGACCCGCAGGTCCAGCGCCTGATGACACTTGGTCTCGTCGAGGGTGCCATCGTCGAACTGGCGAGCGCCGCGCTCGGCGGGGATCCCATGGAGTTCCGGTTATTCGGTCGCGGTATCTCGCTTCGCCAGGAGCAGGCCAGGCATTTCGCCGTGTCTCCGGTAGCGGCGGGCGGTGACTAAAACCACAGAAATCCGCGTTCCCGCCAACCAGATACCCGTGAGCCGGCGCGCAGACGCCAGCATCGCGGTTGTCGGTAATCCCAATTCTGGCAAGAGCACCCTGTTCAACCGCCTGACCGGGCTGCGGCAGCGTATCGGCAACTATCCCGGTGTCACGGTCGAGCGTCACATCGGCACGCTCAAGGTGGGGGAGCGTTCGCTCGAACTCGTCGATCTGCCCGGTACTCACGCCCTCAGTGCCCATTCCCTGGAAGAACAGATCGCCGTCGACGTGATCCTCGGGCACATGGAAGGCACGGCGACGCCAGACGGAATTCTCGCGGTCGTCGATGCCACCAGCCTTTACCAGGGCCTGTATCTCGTTCAGCAGCTGCTCGATCTCGAAAAACCCCTGGTCGTTGCCCTTACGATGTCGGACGCGGCGGAACTCGATGGCCTGAAGATCAACATTTCCCGGTTAACCGCGAAGCTCGGCGGCGTACCGGTTTGCCCGGTGGTCGCGACCAGCGGGCAGGGCGTGGACAAGCTTCGCGAGGAACTTGCCCGGATAACCGAGGTGCAGCCTCCCGAGCCCGGCAAGACCTGGCCGGAACTCACTGCAGCTGCCCGCGAGCTCGCCTCGATGTGCCCCGAAACCGTGCGCCTCGCGGAGGTCGAGCGGTTGCTGATCGACGGCCCGACCGAGGCCAGGCAGGGTTTCCTGGCACGCTTCGGCGAAGGTGCCGAAGCCAGGCTGCAGGAACTTCGCGATCGGCTATTCGGGAATGAACCGCCGCTTGCCTCGGAGGCGCGCGTGCGCTACCGCTGGGTTCGCGAAGTACTCGACGAGGTGGTGCAGCAGGCACCGCCGTTCTATGGCTGGCAGGCACGCATTACAACCTGGCTCAACCAGCCCGTGCCCGGGACCATCGGGCTGTTCCTGGTGATGGCCATCGTATTCCAGGCCGTGTTTGCCTGGGCGACGCCGGTCATGGACCTGATCGATTCGGCCACGTCGGTGCTCGGCGCCCGCGTCAATGCGGCCCTCGGTGATGGGGCGCTTGCAAGCCTGGTCGCCGATGGCGTCATCGCCGGTGTGGGCAGCGTGATCATCTTCCTCCCGCAGATCATGATCCTGTTCCTGTTCATCATCCTGCTCGAGGATTCCGGCTACCTCGCTCGTGCCGCCTACCTGATGGATCGCGCGATGCGATCCGTAGGACTGTCCGGGCAGTCGATCATTCCCATGATCTCGAGCTTCGCCTGCGCGGTACCCGGCATCATGGCTACGCGAGTCATACCGAATCGACGCGACCGGATCGCCACTATCCTCGCGGCGCCCTTCATGACCTGTTCGGCTCGGCTGCCAATTTATGCGTTGTTGATCGCCGCGTTCGTGCCGGCGCAGTCCGTGGGTTTCCTGAACCTGCAGGGACTCGTACTGTTCGGCCTTTACATATTCGGGATCATCATGGGTATCCTGACCGCGCTGCTGATTCGCAAGACCGCACTGCGCGGTCCGAAGCCCCCATTCGCGTTGATGCTGCCCGAATTCCGTCGCCCCAATCTGCGCACCGTGCTGATGCAGCTGCTCGGCCGCGCCAAAGTGTTCCTGCGTCGTGCGGGGACCGTTATATTCTCGGTTGCCGTCGTTATCTGGGCGCTCGCCTATTACCCGCGTTCCGACGACGTTGCGCCGTTCGTCGAACAGCAACAGCAAGCGGCGGCGGCCGGACTTTCGGGTGAGGAGCTCAACGCCGCACTTTCAAAGATCGACAATCAGGCTGCCGCGATGCAGCTCGAACAGAGCTGGCTCGGCCG
>JAACFJ010000053.1 GCA_009937505.1 Gammaproteobacteria bacterium | reverse complement strand
TGCAATAACGCGGCCATTTCTGCACAATTCGCGGGCCTTAGATATCAGAGAAAGGAACCCCTTGGCCAAAGAAGAAGCCATTCAGATGGAAGGTGTCGTCACCGAGACGCTGCCTAACACGACGTTCCGTGTCGAACTCGAGAACGGTCACGTCGTCACCGCGCACATTTCTGGCAAAATGCGCAAGAACTATATTCGTATACTTACGGGCGACAAAGTTACCGTCGAACTGACCCCATACGATCTCAGTAAGGGTCGCATCGTCTATCGCGGCCGCTGAACCCGGCCGATCAGTCCTTTTCCGAAAGGTGCTCGAGTTCCTTCACCGCGGACTCGGGCGACAGCTTCAATTCGTTGTCGTCTCCCACCGTCACGCGCACGTGACCGCCCTCGGCAAGGCTGCCGAACAATAACTCGTCGGCGAGCGGCCGCTTGATGTGCTCCTGGATAACCCTGGCCATGGGACGCGCACCCATCTGCTCGTCGTAACCGCGTTCGGCGATCCAGTCTCGTGCCGCGTCGTCGAGCTCGATGGTGACATTGTTCGAGCCGAGTTTCGCTTCCAGTTCGACGATCAGTTTGTCCACGACGCGTTTGACCGAGCCGATATCCAGTGAAGCGAACTGAATAATCGCGTCCAGCCGATTGCGGAACTCCGGCGAAAAACTCTTCTGAATAACCGACATGCCGTCGCTGCTGTGATCCTGCCGCGTGAACCCGATCGACGCGCGGCTCATCTCCTGAGCGCCAGCATTGGTCGTCATTACGAGCACAACGTTGCGGAAATCCGCTTTCCTGCCGTTATTGTCCGTGAGTGTGCCATGGTCCATAACCTGCAGAAGAAGGTTGAAGACCTCCGGGTGCGCTTTTTCGATTTCGTCAAGCAACACGACCGCATGCGGGTTCTTGGTGACTGCTTCCGTGAGCAGGCCACCCTGGTCGAAGCCAACGTACCCGGGCGGCGCACCGATCAGGCGCGACACCGTGTGGCGTTCCATGTACTCGGACATGTCGAAGCGGATGAGTTCGACACCCATGATCATGGCGAGCTGCCGCGTGACCTCGGTCTTGCCGACGCCCGTGGGGCCGGCAAACATGAACATGCCGATCGGCTTGTCTTCTTCGCGTAGCCCAGACCGCGACATCTTGATCGCGGAACCCAGGGCCGCGATGGCCTGGTCCTGGCCGAAAATGGTCAGCTTGAGATCGCGTTCGAGGGTCCGCAGCGATTTGCGATCGGAGGCCGAGACGCTCTTTGCCGGGATTCGCGCCATTTTCGCGACGATGTTTTCTACCATTTCGACCGTAACCCGATCGCCACGCTCCCCGACCGGCTGCAGCCGCAGATTGGCACCCGCTTCGTCGATGACGTCGATAGCCTTGTCGGGCAGGCGCCGGTCGTTGATGTGGCGCGCCGACAGTTCCGCCGCAGCGTCGAGCCCTTCCGTGTCATAGCGCACGCCATGGTGCTCCTCGAAACGGGACTTGAGCCCGTGCAGGATGGCTATCGTCTCTTCGACGCTCGGCTCGGGGACGTCGATCTTCTGGAATCGCCGCGCAAGCGCGTGGTCCTTCTCGAAAATACCGCGGTACTCCTCGTACGTCGTCGAGCCGATGCAGCGAATCTCACCGTTTGCCAGTACCGGCTTGATCAGGTTGCTGGCATCCATGACCCCGCCAGACGCCGCGCCGGCACCGATTACGGTATGGATTTCGTCGATGAAAAGGATTGCGCCCGGATCCGTCTGGACTTCCTTGATGACGCCCTTGAGGCGCTTCTCGAAGTCGCCGCGGTACTTGGTACCGGCGATCAGCGTGCCCATGTCGAGCGCATAGATCGTCGCGTCGCGCAAAACCTCGGGTACCCGTTCTTCGATGATCATACGCGCCAGGCCTTCCGCAAGCGCCGTCTTGCCGACACCCGCATCTCCGACATAGAGAGGATTGTTCTTTCGGCGGCGGCAGAGTATCTGCACCGTCCTCTCGATTTCGATCTCGCGGCCGATCAACGGGTCGATCTTGCCTTCGATGGCGAGCTGGTTGAGGTTGGTCGCATAACGCTCGAGCGGCGTGGCCTCCACCTCCGTTTCCGTCTCCAGCGACGCCTCTTGCTCTTCGCTGTCTCCCTCGCCAGGGAGCTGCGGCATCCCGTGGGAAATGTAATTGACGATGTCGAGGCGCGTAATATCCTGCAGGTTCAGGAAATACACGGCCTGGGACTGTTTTTCGCTGAAGATCGCGACGAGCACGTTACTGCCCGTCACTTCCTTCTTGCCACTCGACTGCACGTGGAAGACCGCACGCTGCAACACGCGCTGGAATCCCAGCGTCGGCTGCACGTCGGTGTCGTCATCCTGAGCCAGCAGTGGCGTCTGCTCCTCGATAAATTCGGTAAGCTGCCGCCGCAATTCCGTGATATTTGAATTACACGCCTTGAGGATCTCGTGAACCCGCGGGATATCCAACAGCGCAAGCAACAGATGCTCGACCGTCATGAATTCATGGCGCTCATCGCGCGCGCGCTGGAACGCCTCGTTAAGACAAAATTCTAGTTCACTACTCAACATTTCCGGGTGCCGATTCCTTTTTAAGATTCTTCCATTGTGCACAGCAGAGGATGCTGATGCTGCTGCGCAAGACCCATGACCTGGGCGACTTTCGTCTCCGCTATCTCGAAATTGTACACGCCGCAGATGCCTTTGCCTTTCATATGTACTTCCAACATGACCTGCGTCGCTCGCGTCCGTTCCATGCCGAATATCGATTCCAGGATGTTGACGACAAACTCCATCGGAGTGTAGTCGTCGTTAATAAGTACGACACGATACAGTGGCGGCTGCTTGACCTCCGCCTTCGCTTCCTCGACCGCGAGGTCGAAGTTCGGGCCTCGTTCAGTGTCGGTTCGTCGCTCGCTCATCGGTCCTGTTTTCCGTCTCCAGTTCAGTCTGTTTCAGCAAAATCGGGCCGGACAATTCGTGCCGACCCGGCCGTGTACGGGGTATTATATATGGGCCTCGAGCGGCGATTTCATCGTGATTCCCAGAATTTACAACCCAAACTCCGTGCGGAAATCGATTTTTGTTAATCAAGTCTTGGTATATTATTGGCAAATATAGGATTTTTGCTACCGATGCCCTTGTTTGGAGGGCCTCAACCCGTATCATCATCGCGCTACGTTAAATTTAAACAGATCAGGAAAGGACGAAGCCGGACTCTGCATGGCCACTGAAGCAAAATGGTCGGATTTTTCGAGCCTGGAAGGTGCCCGTACGCTGGCGGCCGCCAACCAGCTGCTGCCACCATGGGCAGCGCTGCTACTCGTCATCGCCATCGGCTGGCAGCTGGCCAACATCATCTGGACGCTGATACCGGGGCCGGCCGCCGGTGACTCGGTGGTCGTGCCCGCCGGACAGATCGTCTCGGGCAGGTCCGATCCAGGAGCTGCCGATGCCCAGGAAATTGCCTCCGTACACCTCTTTGGCGAGGCCGACGCCGACGACGCAGCGCCCGTCGTTCCCGAGATATCCGATGAGGACCTCGAAGATACGCGTCTCTCGAGCCTGGAGTTGAAAGGCACCATAGCGTCGCCGGAACCGACCATGTCCGCAGCGATCATTACCGACGGCAAGAATGAAGAGAAGGTATACCTCATCGGCGACCCGATTGCGTCCAGCGCCAAACTGCATGCAGTTTACACGGACAGGGTCGTGCTCAATGAAAACGGCCGCCTGACCAATCTGCGCCTGCCGGAAGAATACAAACAGGTCGCGACCGCACCGGTGCGACGCACGACGACACAGCGGCGCACTACGCCGCCGAGAGAGAGCATCCAGTCCGTTGTCTCTCAGAATGTGGCCAGGCTGGCCGACGTCATCCGGCCCACTCCCTACTTCGTAAACGGCCAGCAGCAAGGGTACCGCGTGTACCCCGGCCGCGACCGCCGCCAGTTTGCCGCTCTGGGTCTCCGGCCCGGTGACCTCATCAAGGACATCGACGGCCAGGCATTGACTGATCCCACGCAGGCCATGCAGATTTTCCAGTCACTCGGTACATCCAACCAGGTCTCTGTCACGGTCGAGCGTAACGGACAGCCCGAAGTCATCGTACTGAAAACTGATCAACTCAATCTTGGGGAAGACGAAACCGAATGAATCACCAATCGAGAAAGGTGCTGCGCAAGCTCGGCGTTTCGATGCTGGCGCTGGTCGTGGTCCCGATAGTGCTGCTCGCACAGCAGGTGACCATCACACCGAACTACAAGGAAGCGGACATTCGGCAGATCGTCGAGGCCGTAAGCGCGGTGACGGACAGGAACTTCATCATCGACCCCAGGGTGAATGCCAAAGTCACGATGCTGTCGAAGACGCCGATGACACCGGACGCGTTCTACGAGGCATTCCTTGCGATTCTGGAAGTGCATCAGCTTGCCGCAATGCAGAGCGGCGACATCATCAAGATTATCCCGAACGCCACCGCCCGGCAGTACGGGTCCCCTATGGGAACTGACCGCTCGGCCGGCGACGACGATATTGTCACCCAGGTGATCCAGGTCAATAATGTCGGCGCTGCGCAGCTCGTGCCGATTCTGCGGCCGTTGATCCCACAGTTTGGCCACCTCGCAGCGCACCCTGGGTCCAACATGCTGATTATCTCCGACCGGGCCGGCAACGTCGCGCGGATGGTCAGCATCATTCGCCGTATCGACCTGTCCAGCGACGACGATATTGAAGTCATACCCCTTCAGCACGCTTCGTCGGCGGAAGTCGTTCGCGTCCTCACGGCTCTGACACAGCAGCCCCGCGCCGACGGTGCCCCCGTGTCGACGAGCCTCGTCGCGGACGCCCGAACCAACAGTGTGCTTGTGGGCGGCGACAAATCCGACCGGCTGCGGCTGCGCACGCTGATCACGCATCTTGATACACCGCTGGAGGACGGCGGCGATACCCAGGTTCGCTATCTTCGCTACGCGGACGCCGAGGAACTCGCGACCAAGCTACAGCAGCACTTTCAGAGCCAGGCCACCGCCCAGGCGGCGGCTGGCGGCGCGGCAGCGCCGACTCAGAACAGCGAGGTCAGCGTTTGGGCCGACACGCAGACCAACGCTATCGTGGTGAACGCACCCCCGAAAATGATGCGTTCGCTGATGCAGATCGTGGACAAACTCGATATCCGCCGGGCGCAGGTGCTTGTCGAAGCGATTATTGTCGAGGTCCTTGCTGAGAAGACTGCTGAGCTCGGGATTACCTGGGCGGTAGAGGGCGCTGCCTCGACAACGCCGATCGGGGCGACAAACTTCCCGAGCTTTGGAAATGGCGTCGTGCAGCTCGCGGGCGCCGCCGCAGGCGGTGGCGAAACACCGGTGGATCCGGGATCCCTGATCGGCGAAGGCATCACGATGGGCATTGGCCGCATCAGCAATACGGGCGTCAGTTTTGCCGCGATCCTGCGCGCGCTCGAAGGCGATGCCGATACGAATATCATTTCGACGCCGTCACTTGTCACCACGGACAACGAGGAAGCCAGCCTGAACGTCGGCCAGGAGGTTCCGTTCCTGACGGGATCGTTTTCCAGTACGGGTGGCAATGTCGGCGCCGTCAACCCTTTTCAGACCATCCAGCGCGAGCAGATCGGCGTCAAACTGACAATTACGCCGCAGATCAACGAGGGCAACTCCTTGTTGCTTAAAATCAATCAGGAGATCTCGAGTATTGCCCAGTCGGTCGAAGGCGCGACTGACCTGATTACCAACCAGCGCATCGTCGAAACGACCGTTATCGTCGACGACGGCCAGGTGCTCGTGCTCGGTGGCCTGCTCGAAGACGTCCTGCGCGAAAGCGAGCAGCGCGTTCCGATACTCGGTTCGATACCGGTACTCGGGGCGCTCTTCCGTGCGCAGACGACGGACAAGGTCAAGACCAACCTGCTGGTGTTCATCCGGCCGAAGATCCTGCGTGATGCGGCAACCATATCGACCGAGACGAACGCGAAGTACAACATCATCAAGGATATACTGGACAAGACCAACGAAGACGGCATCAACCTGATGCCCAAAGAAGAGGCGTTCACACTGCCGCCGTTCGAGGAGGCCGACCGGAGAGAATTGCCGACGGCGCCCGAGGCCTCTGACGGTTCGCAGTAGCAGGGAATCGCGGATGGCCATGGAAACAGAAGCAGAAATCGTGTTGGAAACACCTGCGGTCGAGTCCGATCTGGAGCCCGCGGCCGAGACCCGGGCACTGCCTTTCTCTTTTGCAAAGCGCCACGGCGTTCTTATTCGCGAAATTACGAGTGACGGCGCCGATGCCGTCTATCGTGCTGGCGCGTCGCCCCTCAGCATCTCCGAGGTCAGGCGCTACCTGCGCGTGCCCCTGACGTTGTCGCGGGTGTCGCCGGATATTTTCGATTCTCTGCTGCAGGCGTCTTACGAACAGGGCAGCCACAAGGCCATGGAAATGGTGGGTGGACTCGACGACGAGTTCGACCTGACCCAGGTGGCACAGGAACTCGAGCCCTCCGACTTGCTCGAGAGTGATGACGACGCACCCATCATCAGGTTCATCAACGCGGTACTCACGGAAGCCATCAAGGAAAATGCGTCGGACGTCCATATCGAGCCTTACGAGAACCGGCTCGGTGTGCGTTTCCGGGTGGATGGCGTACTGCACGACGTCTTGCACACGCGGCGCGCGCTGGCACCCCTCGTGGTATCGCGCATCAAGGTCATGTCGAAACTCGATATCGCAGAGAAGCGACTGCCACAGGACGGTCGCATATCATTGAAGATCGCCGGACGTGCCGTGGACGTGCGCGTTTCGACCTTGCCCTCGGGGCATGGTGAACGCGTGGTGCTGCGCCTGCTCGACAAGCAGGCCGGCCGCCTCAACCTGACGTCACTCGGCATGGACGATCAATCCATGTTCAAGATGGACGAGCTGATCCACAAGCCGCACGGTATCATTCTCGTCACTGGCCCCACCGGTTCCGGCAAGACCACGACGCTTTACGCGGCGCTCGATCGAATCAACGATCACACCCGCAACATCATGACTGTCGAAGATCCCATCGAGTACTTCATCGACGGTATCGGCCAGACGCAGGTGAATACCAAGGTCGAAATGACCTTCGCGCGCGGGCTGCGCGCCATCCTGCGACAGGATCCCGACGTCGTCATGGTCGGCGAAATCCGCGATCTTGAAACGGCCGAAATCGCTGTCCAGGCCAGTCTCACCGGCCACCTCGTACTGTCGACGCTGCATACCAATACGGCTGCAGGCGCCGTCACCCGACTTCGGGACATGGGCGTTGAGCCTTTCCTGCTCTCATCGAGCCTGATCGGCGTACTCGCGCAGCGCCTTGTTCGCGTTCTCGACAAGGACACCAAGGTGCCGTACATGGCAACGGAATACGAATGCCGTGTTCTCGGTGTCGACCCGAACAGCCCGCCCACGCTCTACAAGCCTGGCGAGGCAGGCAGTGCGGGCTTTGCGGGCCGTACCGGAATTTATGAACTCATCGCGGTCGACGATGCGATGCGCGCCATGATCCATGACGGCGTCAGCGAGCAGGAACTCGAGCGCCACGCGCGGACGATGACCCCGAGCATTCGCGCGGATGGCCGGCGGCGTGTGCTGAGCGGCAGCACGACGCTGGAAGAAGTACTGCGCGTAACCCGCGAAGACTGACCCGGTAAAAGCGCAATGGGTGCCTACGAATTCGTCGCGCTGGACAAGTCCGGCAAGGAATCCAAAGGCCTGATCGAGGGTGACACGCCCAAGCACGTCAGGCAGCTGCTGCGGGACCGCAACATGTTTCCGGTGCGCATCACCGAAGTGGCGCAGCGCGAAGCAAAACGCCAGACCACATTTTCCTTCCGGCGCGGCTTGTCCTCCGGAGAACTCGCACTAATCACACGACAGATGGCGTCGTTGTCGCAGTCAGGGTTGCCTCTCGAGGAAGTTCTCCTGGCCGTCTCGCAACAGAATGACCAGCCGCGCGCCAAGAGCATACTGCTCGGCGTGCGCTCCAAGGTCATGGAGGGACATTCGCTTGCAGACGGTCTCGGCGACTTTCCGCAGGCGTTTCCGGAGCTTTACCGCGCAACAGTAGCCGCAGGTGAACAGTCGGGGCACCTGGACGTCGTCCTCGAACGGCTCGCCGACTACACGGAGGCGCGCCAGGAGCTACGTCAACGTATCACCAACGCGATGATCTACCCGGCTGCGCTGATCGTCATGGCAATCGGCATCATCAGCTTCATGCTGGCCACCGTGGTGCCGCGCATCGTAAATGTCTTCGAAAACACGTCGTCCGAATTGCCGGGACTCACGCGCGGCCTGATCGCCACCAGCGACTTCCTGCGCAACTACTGGCTGTTGTTGATTATCGCCACCGCCGCGGTGATATGGGGGCTGTGGTGGCTGTTCAAGAAAGAAGGTCCGCGGCGGCGTTATCATGAGTTCCTGCTGCGCATGCCGATAACCGGGCGGTTGACGCAAGGCATTAATACGGCGCGATTCACCCGCACATTCAGCATTCTTGCCGGCAGCGGCGTTCCGGTGCTGGAGGCAATGAAAATTTCGGCCGAAGTCATCGAGAATCTGCCGATGCGCGAAGCCGTCAACGAGGCTGCTTTGCGGGTACGCGAAGGCGCCTCGATCAGCCGGTCTCTTGCCGCAAGCAAACTGTTCCCGCCGATGATGATTCACCTGATTTCCAGTGGTGAAGCGGGTGGCCGTCTCGAGGAAATGCTGACGCGATCGGCCGCAGGCCAGGAGCGTGAAGTCGACGGCCTCATCGCCGCCCTGCTCGGCATCCTGCAGCCGCTCCTCATCGTTGCCATGGGCGCGATCGTAATGGTCATCGTCCTGGCAATCCTGCTGCCGATCTTCGAAATCAATAACCTGATTCGATGAGATTTGGGTCCTTGCGCGACGCGATTTTTCGCGGTATACAGGCGAAAAGTTGTAGCTAAACTGGCTCTCAGCAATCTTGCTATTTGTTGCGTGAGGTATCGGCGATGATCGGTGAAATCAAAGACGACATACCGGCAGACGAACTCGACGATGATATCGAGGACAAGGAACTCGTCGTGGACGACGGCGATGAAGATGTCGAAGAGATCGACGGCGAAGACAACATCGGCGACATTTCCGTTGAAATCAACGTGGAGGAACTCGTCGCCAAGCTGGAGGCGACAGATAGCGACGACGTGGGCCGCAAGCGTGAGATTCGGCGGCGCCTCGATGAGCTCGAGGAGATGCGCCGAACGAACGAGGACCTGGACAGCACGTTCAATTTCAATCTCGACGACGAACTGTAGCGGCGGTTCACGAATCGCGATCGCGCGCCCGGGCGCGCTCCTACCGAAAATCCCTTGATTTGACCTCGAGGTCACCCAGCATCGGCGTGTGGTCGATGAGCTTCTTTGCGATCACGTGAATCACGTTCGCCTCGATCTGTAATTCGCCCCGCACTCCCATGAGACGCGCATTGAGCAGCGCAGCTCGATCCCGTTCCGCGATGTGCTTCCAGACGACCAGGTTGATGTGACCGGTCTCGTCTTCGAGCGTCACGAAGGTGACGCCGCTGGCCGTACCCGGCCGTTGCTTGGTGATTACCAGGCCGGCGACGCTGACGGCCTGGCCCGTCGTCATTTCCCGCAGATGCCCTGCCTGCAGGTAACGATAGCGGTCCAGGCGATGACGAACCAGGTACATCGGGTGTCGCTCCAGCGTCAGGCCGACGCTCCTGTAGTCGGCCACGATATTCTGACCCTCGGTGGGTTTCCTGAGGAGTGGCGTCGCCTCGAAACGATCCATCGAGTCAAACAATCCACCGGGCTTCTCGACCCCGGCCACGGCCCAGCGCGCCTGGTGACGGTGCCCCTCGAGGATTCTCAGCGCACCAGCCGACGCAAGTGCCTCGAGCTCCCGCCGATCGAGCCCGGTTCTCTCCAGGAGCTGTTGGGTGCTTTCGTAAGCCTGCGCGCCACGCCTGTCGGCAATACGCCGCCCGGTCTCTTCGGACAGGCTCTTCACCATCCGGAAGCCGAGCCGCAGTGCCGCCGCGCCGCCCGCGCCTTCCTCGAGCGAACAATCCCAACCGCTGCGGTTGATATCGACGCCGCGAACTTCGGCACCGTGGCGGCGCAGGTCCTGGACGAGTTGCGATGCCGAATAAAAACCCATGGGCTGGCTGTTCAGAAGCGCGCAGGTAAAAGCAGCCGGTGTATGGCATTTGAGCCAGCAGGAAACGTACACGAGCAGCGCAAAACTGGCCGAATGCGATTCCGGGAAGCCGTACTCGCCAAACCCCTCGATCTGGCGAAAGATCTGCCGCGCAAACTCCTTGCTGTAGCCGCGCCGGTGCATGCCGTCGATTAACTTGTCTTCGAAGGACCCGAGGCCGCCGCGCCGTTTCCATGCCGCCATGGCGCGGCGCAGGCTGTCTGCTTCGCCCGGCGTGAAGCCCGCCGCCACAACAGCAAGCGCCATCACCTGCTCCTGGAAAATCGGCACGCCCAGGGTGCGCTGCAGGACGCCTTTTACCTCTTCGCTGGGATAATCGACGGCCTCCTCACCGTTCCGGCGCCGCAGATAGGGATGCACCATGTCGCCCTGGATCGGCCCGGGCCGGATGATCGCGACCTCGATGACGAGATCGTAATAACATCGCGGCTTCAGCCGCGGCAACATCGCCATCTGTGCGCGCGACTCGATCTGGAAGACACCCATCGTGTCGCCTTCGCAGATCATGTCGTAGACGACGGGGTCCTCCGCGGGCACGCCCGCCAACGTGTACTCCCGGCCGTCGAAATCACGTATCAGTTCGAAACTGCGGCGAATCGCCGTCAACATACCCAGCCCTAGCACGTCGACCTTCAGGAGCCCCAGGTCCTCGAGGTCGTTCTTCTCCCACTGAATCACGGTACGGTCTTCCATCGACGCATTCTCGATGGGAACGAGCTCCGACATCGAGCCGTTCGCGATGACAAAACCACCGACATGCTGCGACAGGTGTCTCGGGAAACCGATCAGCTCCCTGACAAGATAAAGAAGCCGTCGGATCACGGGACTGTCAGGGTCCAGTCCCGCCTCGAGAACACGGCTGTCGTCGACGCGCTTGCCGTCCCACCACTGCATCGAACGCGCAAGGCGGCCGACCTGCATCTCCGACAGCCCGAGCGCTTTACCGACGTCCCGTAATGCGCTGCGCGGCCGATAGGTGATCACCGTCGCCGCCAATGCGGCCCGGTCCCTGCCATATTTCCCGTAGATGTACTGGATAACTTCCTCGCGCCGCTCGTGTTCGAAATCGACGTCGATGTCGGGCGGCTCGTCGCGCTCCCTGGAAATGAAGCGCTCGACGAGCGTCTCCATGCGTGCCGGATCGACCTCGGTAATCCCCAAGCAAAAACAGACGGCGGAATTTGCGGCCGAACCCCGGCCCTGGCAAAGAATGCCTTTCGAGCGTGCGAAACTGACGATGTCGTAAACCGTCAGGAAATACGGTTCGTAGCGAAGCTCGGCGATGAGCTGGAGTTCGTGCTCGATGAGCCGCACGACCTTTTGCGGCATACCGCCGGGCCAGCGCTCGCGCATACCCTGTTCGGTCAGTTTTCTGAGGTAGCTTGCCGGGGTCTCGCTCGCGGGAACGATTTCGTCCGGGTACTCGTAGCGTAATTCGTCGAGTGAGAAATCGATACTCGCCGCGATATGTAGCGTCTCCTGCAGCAATTCCTCAGGATAGAAATGCTGCAGCACACCGAGGGAACGCAGGTGGCGTTCGCCGTTCGAATACAGCAGGAAACCCGCCTGGTCGACCGTCACGCCTTCGCGGATTGCCGTCAAGGTATCCTGCAGCACGCGCCTGGAGCGGCGGTGCATGTGCACGTCGCCGCTTGCGACCAGCGGTAATTTGAGCCGCCGGCCGACTTGCCGCAAAGCCTCGAGACGCTCTTCATGGCGTCCGTCGGCAAGCAGCTCGACCGCGATCCACAAACGATCCCGAAACGTCTCGCGTATCCAGTGGTCTTCAACATCGAGCGCGAGCGCGTCGTCCGGTACCCACAACACGACGCAATCCGGGAGACCGTCTTCGAATAGGTTTCGCGTCAATACATAGCTGCCTTTCTCTGCAGCGCGCCGGGCCCGCGTGATAAGCCGGCAGAGTGCGGCATAGCCGTTTCGATTCTTCGCAAGTGCCACCAGCTTGCGGCCACTGCGCAATCGCAGCTCGGAGCCGATGATGAGTTTGAGTTTGGCAGCCTTTGCCACCATGTGCGCACGAACGACGCCGGACATCGAACACTCGTCGGTAATCGCGAGTGCTTCATAGCCAAGGGCCGCAGCTGTCTCCACGAGTTCCTCGGGGTGCGACGCACCACGCAGGAACGTGAAATTGCTGAGTGAATGCAGTTCCGCGTAGCGAACCCGCCGCATTACGTCATCCGAAAATGCCGTGCAAATACCAGGCTGCCTCGCCGCCGTGATGACGATCCCGGTTACGAAAGACCCACAGCCCGGCGCCACGCGGGCTGATTGCCGTGTAGTAGTCACGGGCGATACCGTGCTCATCCCACCAGCCGGTTTCAAGACGCTCGGGCCCCGAAACGAAACGCAATTTACCCTGGTGCAGCGGGTAGCCATTATCCGTCGACAGTAATTCGGGCTCCGGCAGCAACCACAACGGGCGTTCGATACCCTGACGGACCCGGGCCAGCGCATCCACCGCCCGTGCCGCGAATAAATCCCGCGTGCTCCAGGCATATTGCGGCCGGTGATCGGCGACCGCATTGACGCCGTGCACGGATTCGTTGCCGATACGCGCTGCGAGCCGCTCGGCAAGCTGTGACATCGAGTAGTAGTGCTCGCGCGGCGCTCTGCCGTCGAATGCCAGGCGGCCCGACGTGCCGTTAAGCGCCTGGGTAGTGCCGCCGCGCAACCGTATTGCGATAACGGGCTCGGGCAGGACCAGTTTTTCGAAACGCAGACGCAGCAATTCGTACCAGTGACCTGCTGCACGATCGGCACGAGCACCGCCGAGCGGTAGCGATGTCGCCTTCGCCTTGAGGTGGAAGAACGTGAACAACAGGCGCTGCGTGCCCAGCTGCCTCGACAGCAGGAACTGCTCGTGCGCGTGCAGCAATTCGTGGCAAATCGTCAGCAATAACTCCCGGTCGCTTTGCTCCTCGGTCATCTCGAAATCGGCGCAAAATCGTTCCGGTGCCCGCCACGAATTACGCGGATCCGGCAGGTGCCCGAGTGCGCGATCCAGCTGCAGCAGCCGCTTTACGCCAAAGCGTCGCGCGAAACCTTCCCGGGGCAAACGCAGGCAATCACCAACGTCCGTGATACCCATGCCGGCAAGAGACTCGAGTACCGTCGGTGGCCAGTCGAGGCAGGACAGCGGCAGGTTTCGAAGCGCCGCCATGACGTTGGCCGGTTCACGAATGCAGGCGCGCCGCCGCCCCCGTGCGAGCCAGGTTGCCGCGAGCGGCGTCGGCGCAATCGCCAGCGAAGCCCCGAATCCCTGCGCCTCGAGGCCTTTCGCAACCTGCCGGCGCAGGCTCTTCAAACCACCGAACAGCCGCAGGCTGCCGGCGATCTCGAGCAACAGCACGTCGGGCCCGGCGACACAGACGAACGAACTGAACTGCTCGAGCCAGGTCGCGAGCAATTCCAGCACTTGCTGCTCCCGAATCACGCTGCGTTCTTCGAGTGTCAGGGTCGGCAGCAGTGCCAGCGCCGCATTCGGCGACTGGCCCGGCAACACGCCAGCGGCCCTGGCGTGATCACTGGCAAGCAATACGCGATGAACGCCCTGCTGTTCCTCGATGACGGCCAGGTCCTTGTCACCCGGCCCGCAGGCTTCGAGTGGCAGGTTCGGCAGATACACACAAAACCAGAGCCGCTCCTCTTTTGCGAGCGGCAACGCATACTGTGAATGCTGAGCGGAAGTATCAGGGGGCGGTGCGTTGTCCCGTGCGATGACAGGTGGTCGTCGTGCCGGCCGCATCGTCATACCACATCGTGTAATACCGCAGGACTGCCGCCGCGGCTTTTCAGAATCGCGAGTCGTTTACCCCGATGACTCGCAGAGAGTTCGAGACGCAATGCCGCGGCCGACGGTTCGTGGCGAGCCGAGAGCGGACGAAACGCAATGGCCCAGCTACCGCCCTTTTCAGCGGCAAGCTGCAGGCGCCGGCTGGCCTGATCATCAAGCACGTGCGGCCATAACAACACGGCAGCGCAGGTCCCCGAAGACAGGGCCTGCTCAGCCGACCACAGCACTTCGCTAGCGTTCCTGGGACGCACGATCAGCATGCGTGCGAGGTTGATGCCGCACTTTTGCAGTGCGGGCGGATACGGCTGAAACGGCGGCGCCACCCAGGCAATCCAGCCCGGCTCGACGGATTCGGCACCCGGTTCCTCGGTGCACAGGCTGGCGAGTGCCGGCATCAACAACTGCAATTCGCCAATGCCGTACTGTTCGACCAGGATCTCTGTCAGCGCCTGCCGGGGCCATCCTCCGCCGGGCAGCATGCGATCCAGTTGCGCATAACCACTCGACAGCCCTTCCGCAGGTCCCGGCTGGCTGCGGGCACGCCAGACGCGCGGATTTTCCAATAGCTTCTCGAGAGACGACGTGTCGCTATTGCGTGGCATGCGCGCCCCCGGTCATCAATGCAGCGGGATACCGTCGCGGATGACACCGACAACGACGCCTTCGATGACGAGATCCTGGTGCGCGAGATCCACCTGTATGGGTTCGAACTCCGAGTTCTCGGGTAACAGCCAGACCATCGCGCCTTCCTGGCGATAGCGCTTCACGGTGACTTCGTCCTCGAGCCGCGCAACGACGATCTGCCGGCTGCGGACTTCGGGCGTACGATGCACGGCAACGAGGTCACCGTCGAGGATGCCGGCATCCTTCATGCTCATGCCGTGGACACGCAGCAGGTAATGCGGCCTGGGATCGAACAATGCGGAATCGAGCTTGTAATGCGCCTCGATATGTTCCTGGGCGAGGATGGGGCTGCCTGCCGCAACCCGGCCCACGAGCGGCAATCCCATTTGCTCACGCAAGGAATCCTTGAGCTGAATACCCCGCGAGGCGCCGGGTACGAGTTCCAGTACGCCCTTCCTCTGCAGCGCCCGCAGATGTTCCTCGGCGGCATTGGCGGACTTGAAACCGAGTTCGCGCGCGATCTCGGCGCGCGTCGGCGGCATCCCGGTTTCGTTAATAAATTCCTGAATCATATCCAGAATTTGCGATTGTCTGGGGGTCAGTTCGCGCATTTGATCATGCCCTGTATGAATGCACAGTACCTGCGATTATATACAGTACTTTGAGCAGTGCAAGCGTTTCCCGCCCGGCCTGGTCGGTGAAATATCTGCTCGCTGCGGCTGCGCGCCGCGAGGGCCGAACACCCCCACGAAAGCCGTCGGCAAACGAATGACTATCATTTGCGCCGATGAAAGCTGTGGAAGACGGCTTTTTTGTCGCAATTGCACGACAAAGAACAATAAAAACAGTGATCTTCGTTGCAGCTAGCGGTTATTTGCGAAATAATCCGCCTGCAGTTTTTTCCCAACTAGAGGAATCTTAGACAATGAAGAAAACCGCACTCAAAGTAAGCGCACTGGTGCTTGCTGTTGCACTGGTCACGGGCTGTGCCAACACGGCGGAACTCGAAGCAACCGCCAACAAGGCTGCTGCTGACGCATCTGCCGCTGCCGCGGCTGCCGAGTCCGCGCGCGCTGCTGCTGATCGTGCTGCCCAGGCTGCTGCTGCAGCTCACGAAGCGCAGGCTTGCTGCGAAGCAAACCGCGAAAGCATGGAGCGCATGTTCCAGAAATCGATGTCGAAGTAGCACCAGACTACAACAAGACATTCAAGACTTTATTGAGACGCCGCGCTTGTCGCGGCGTTTTTTATGCCCGTTCCGGCGGCAGCCGGAATGCCGTCGGAACGATTGATCAGAACCTCGACCTCGTCCCAGTCGAGCGTACCCGCACGACTGCCCGTCACGGCAATGAACTGCTCCGTCACATACGTGAGCGGATCCTTCGGCTGGACCAGGACCTCACTTTCGCCGGCCGCCTCAACGCCAGTATCGACGTCGATGTCGGCGGCAACCAGTTCCTCGTTGCCTTCCGACACGGCAGCCTCGAGTACAGGATGCACCTCCATCACGAGCTCATCGCCGAACCAGCCGATCTTCACCGGCGCGTTGATGATTCGTACCGGCGTGTTCATGTCCACGTTCGGAAACAGGTATTCGATGTCTTCGGGGAACATGCGAATACATCCGTGCGTCACGCGCATGCCGACGCCCGCCGGCCGGTTGGTGCTGTGAATGAGGTAACCGGGCAGTCCGAGCCGCATGGCGTATTTGCCGAGCGGGTTGTCCGGTCCGGGCGGCACGACGCGCGGCAGAGGCCGTCCGTCCGCCGCGTGCTCCTCGCGCACCGATTGTGGCGGATACCAGCTGGGATCGGTCACTTTCGAAACAACGCTGGTCGAGCCTAGCGGCGTTTCCCAGTCCATGCGCCCGATACTGATCGGATACGTCATGACGTACGCCGGTTCGCCTTCGACCGGTTGCGGAAAATAGTAAAGCCGGTACTCCGCGAGATTGAGGATGATGCCACGCCGTGCTCCCGGCGGCAGTACGAAGCGCGTCGGCAACACGACCTCGGTGCCCTGCCCCGGCACCCAGATGTTGACACCGGGGTTTGCGCGCACGATGTCGTGATAGCCGAGACCGTTTCGGCGGGCGATGTCGATGAGCGTGTCTTCTTCGCGCGCTGTCACGGTCGCGACAGCGCCGACGACGTCGTAACCCTCCGGCGGAAGTTCGTAGATCTCCGCACGCAGCGATGCGGCGAACAGGACACCGAAAAAGGTCAGCGTGATGCGCAGCGGATTCATTGGCCAACCTCTTCATGCTCGATCACTTCGATCTCGGTTTCACATGCCAGCAGCCACTCCTGCATCGCTTCGCTCTGCAGCAGGCGCTGCGGGTAGTGCCTGGCGGACTCCGGAAGGTTGATTCCGTAGGTCCTGAGCCTCAGGACGGCCGGCGCATACATGGCATCCGCGATACTGAATTCACCGAATAACCAGGGTCCGCCGTCACCGTATCGGCGGTGGCAGTCCGACCAGATGTCGATGACGCGGTCGATATCGGTGGTCAGTTCGTCGGGCAGCGCGACGCGACGGCCCATCGCGCGGCAGTTCATCGGCATTCGAGCGCGAAGCTCCCCGAAACCGGAATGCATCTCGGCGCTGATACTGCGCGCATGCGCACGCACCGCGGCGTCTTCAGGCCACAGTTTTTTTTCGGACCAGCGCTCTGCCAGCGTTTCCGCGATCGCGAGCGTATCCCACACGGCGAAACCGTCCAGCAGCAGCACGGGCACCCTGCCGGCAGGACTGAACCCGGCTATCTCCCGCGCCGTATCGTCCGTATCCAGCACGATGCGGTGTTCGTCGAAATCGATGTCAGCTTCCCGCAACAAGAGCCAGGCCCGCAGGGACCAGGACGAATAGTTCTTGTTGCCGATAATCAGTTTGGGTTTCATGCCTGTCTTCGCTTAACGGTAATTGTCTTGTGCGGCGACTCGTCACGATTGCCGCAGCCATGGTAAACCATTGTCCTGCAACGCGTCCTGCCCGATTTCACGTATTCATTGACCGGTCGCGGAGAGGCCGGTAGCCTGTCGCTTCGATCCTTGCATGCAATGCGGATGAGCCTAAGACTATCTTTCGAACTCAGCGATCGTGACCTGCGGTTTTTTCGTGACGCGCTGAAAAAATCCCGCGCCGTCGTGAACAGCGCGGATGAGTCCGAAATCATCGATGCCATACGTGGCATTATCGACGATATTCGCAAGAGCGAACCACTGCCCGACTTCGTGGCGACGCGGTTGCCTGAACTCGAATCCATGCTGCAAATGCTTGCCGATGTCGAATGGCGGCTGCCTGCGGCCGACCGTGAACGCATCCTGGCCGCATTCGTATATTTCGGCGACCCTGAAGATATCCTTCCTGATGATATTCCGGTCATCGGCTATCTCGACGACGTCATTATCCTGGAACTCGTAGCGCGCGAACTGCAGCATGTTCGTGAAGCTTACGAGGACTACTGCCGGTTTCGCGACGAGTTCGACAGCGAACATGACGGCGATATGGATGCGGCAGTGCGGCGCGATCGGCTCGATCGGCGGCGGCAGCAGCTGCATCAGAGAATGCGTCGGCGGACGGCACGATTTCAGAAAGCCGATATTTGGTAGGACCGGTCGACGACGCGCTACAGGCGCATCAGTATCGAGCCCCAGGTAAATCCACCACCGAATGCCTCCATCAGCACGAGCTGACCGGG
The DNA here is from genome assembly GCA_009937505.1 of Gammaproteobacteria bacterium. Lineage (GTDB taxonomy): Bacteria > Pseudomonadota > Gammaproteobacteria > Steroidobacterales > Woeseiaceae > UBA1847. The sequence goes on along the minus strand of JAACFJ010000053.1, from coordinate 2,808 downwards.
CTTGATGCGCCCGTCACGAATGCCGACGTCGAGCGCAAGCGGTACCGAGGCAGCCGATGTATTGCCGTGGTCCTGCACCGTTACGATGACCTTTTCCATTGGCAGGTCGAGCCGCTTCGCGGTCGCCTGGATGATACGAATATTCGCCTGGTGCGGCACGAGCCAGTCGAGCTCTTCCTTGCTGACGCCGGCCGACTCGAGTGCCTGCTGCGCCACATCACCGAGCTTGCTGACCGCCACTTTGAAGACTTCCTTGCCGGTCATCATGATGGATGCTTCATCCGTGCCGGCTTTCTCCAGGTTATGGGATGCACCGACCGGGTAATAAAGCAGATCCTTGTATTGCCCGTCCGCGCCCAGGTGTGTTGTCAGTATGCCGGGTTCTTCCGATGGTTTGACGATGACGGCGCCGGCGCCGTCGCCAAAAAGCACACAGGTGTTACGGTCATCCCAGTTGACAAGCTTGGTAATGCATTCCGCGCCGATCACCAGCGCGCACCTGGCCTCTCCGGCCTTTACAAACTTGTCGACCGTTGTCAGGGCATAAATGAACGAGGTACACGCCGCTTCCATGCCTATCGAGGGACATGCCGGTATGCCCAGCCGATGCTGTACGAGCGTCGCAACATTCGGAAAGATCAGGTCCGGGGACGTCGTGCCTATCGCAACGAAGTCGATGTCCTCAGGCGTCACGCCCGCGGCTTGCATCGCCTTTTTCGCCGCCTCGACGCACATATCCGACGTCGTCTGATCTGGCGCAACGGCATGCCGGCGCTCCACGCCCGTGCGCGTGCGAATCCACTCGTCGGTCGTGTCGACCATCTTCTCGAGATCAGAATTCGTGAGAATCTTCTCCGGCAGATAACGGCCGGTCCCGACAATTTTCGAGTAAATCATGCGGCTTCCCGTTGCAGCAAATTGCCGATCTGCTGCGGCACCCCGTTGCGGACCTCGACGATCGCCGTATCGATCGCGTGCTGAAACGCGTAACTATCGGCGCTGCCGTGGCTTTTGATTACGATACCATTTAGTCCAACCAGTGTCGCTCCGTTGAAGTTGCGCGAATCCGTTTCCCGGGCGATGCGTCGCAGGGTCGACCCTGCGAGCACGGCCTGCAGCCGGGCGATCCAGTTACGTGTAAATCCTCGTTTCACGTAATGTCGCACGAGACCAACGGTCCCCTCCATCGTCTTGAGTGCGACGTTACCGGTAAAACCGTCGGTCACAACGACATCCGCCTTGCCCGAAAACAACTCGCTCCCCTCGATGAAGCCGACGTAATTCAGTGAGCTTTCGTTCAGCAGAGACGCAGCGTCCTTTACCGTGTCGTGACCCTTGGTGTCTTCGGCGCCGATGTTCAGCAAAGCAATTCTCGGCTCCGCGATTCCCAGGATATCGGCCGTTACGATCGAACCCATGACCGCGAACTGGAACAGTTGCTCCGCCGTGCCCAGGGTATTCGCCCCGAGGTCGAGCATGTGCAGCGAGCCGCCCATCGCCGGCAGTTCCGCGAGAATCGCCGGTCGCTCGATGCCGGGCAGCATCTTCAGTACGAATTTTGCAGTAGCCATCAAAGCCCCGGTATTGCCGGCACTGACGCTGGCCTGCGCCTCGCCCGACTTGACCAGGTCGATCGCAACGCGCATCGAAGAGTCCTTCTTGTTGCGCACGGCGTCGCGCGGTGAATCGCACATGCTGACGACCTCGGCCGCGTGCACGATTCTGAGACGTTTGTCGTTACCGATGATACGCGTGACGAGGCCGGTCAACTCGTTCTCGTCCCCGACCAGAATGAGTTCGAGCCCGGTATGCTTGTCCAGCGACGCAGCAGACGCGCGCACGACAACCTCGGCACCGAGGTCGCCGCTCATGGCATCAAGTGAAATGATCGACTGTTTTCCCACTGTCGCGAGGCCCCGCGGTTACGGCGAGGCCGGAATGGGAAGCGCGCTATTCTTCGTCTTCGACTTCGGGCTGCGCCACGACCTGCTTGCCGCGATAGAAACCATCGGGCGAAACACGGTGGCGCAGGTGCGTCTCTCCGGATGTCGGGTCCACCGACAGTGCCGGATTCTCCAGCTTGTCATGCGAACGCCGCATGCCGCGACGCGAAGGTGTCTTACGACTCTTCTGAACAGCCATTGCAATCTCCTGTGCTCGGCAGCGCAATCGCACCGCCACTATATTCATTCGGGCCGGCCACCTTGCCGGCTCGTCACTTGTCCTGGTCCAGCTGCGCTTTCAGTGCCGCAAAAGGCCTCGTCGTCTGCTCCGCCTGCTCATCAGCCGGCTCGTACCCGCCGCACGCCTCCGTGGTGTCGTGCATCGCGGACAGCGGTATCGCCATGATCAGCACCTCTTCGACGATCTCTGCGGGGCAGACCATTTCCTCGTCGAGCTCCCACGGCTCGAAGTCAGCTCCTGCCGATACGCCCTGCTCGACCGTCGTCGGCAACAGCCGCAGCTCGACCGACAGCGTGAGGCGAAACGGCTCCAGACATCGTTGACACACGGCGTCCAGGGTTGCCGTTACCTCGCCTTCGAGGCTCGCCACCTGCGTTTGCGCGTCGGCAAAACCGAATACCAGTCGCCCGGTTACGACCGAATCGCGCCAGCCATCCGGGATCTTATCAGGATCCAGCGTTGCAAGGTCAGCTTCGACAATCCGGGCAAGCCGCTTGAAACTGCCAATTTTTTCAGCAATTTCAATAATCTGGCCTTTAGCCGCCAGTTCGGCTACGGGGCGGCGAACTCGCAGCGGATTGCCCATGGCGCGCGCATGATAAGGACACGGGCGGCGCCTGTCAA
>JAACFJ010000169.1 GCA_009937505.1 Gammaproteobacteria bacterium | reverse complement strand
ATCGCGAACGCGGAGCGCGTCTCCGAACGGCAATTGAACAGGTGCACGTTCTCGAACAGCACCATGAGCAAGAGCAGCGCGTTGCGCGAAGCGACCTCCGACCAGCCCGCGGCAAGGCACCATTGGAACAGGCCGAAGCCGACCACACCCATGAACAGCGCGGCGACGAGCGTGCGCTCGATCATGAGCCGGTTGAAGATCGACTCACGCGGCGGCCGCGGCGGTGACAGCCGCTCGTCGCCCACGCCCGGCTCGAACGCGAGCGCGACGTCCTGGATGCCGTTGGTGACGAGATTGAGCCACAGCAGCTGCACCGGTAATAGAGGGATTGGCGAGCCGTAAAGCAGCGCCAACGCGACGAGGATGACCTCCGCCGCACCGGTCGAAATCAGCAGGTAGATGACGTTGCGGATGTTGTTGTAGGCGATGCGGCCTTCTTCGATACCCGCCGTGATCGTGCCGAAGTGGTCGTCGCTGATGACGAGCTCCGCCGCCTCGCGCGCCACGTCGGTGCCCGACTTGCCCATGGCCACGCCGATGTTTGCGGCACGCAGCGCGGGCGCGTCGTTGATGCCATCGCCCGTGACGGCCACGAAATGTCCTGCCTCGCGAGCCGCGTTGACGATCTCCAGTTTCTGGTGCGGCGCTACGCGGGCAAACACCTTGGTGCGTGCGATGAGATCCGGCAACGACTCCGGCGTTGCGGCGATGAGGTCCGCACCGGTGATCACTTCGTCCGCGCTGCTTGCCAGCCCGAGGTCGCGCGAGATGGCCAGCGCGGTCAGCGGATGATCGCCCGTAACCATGACGGTCGCGACGCCCGCCTCGCGCGCATCCGCAACGGCCTCGCGTACGTCGGGGCGTAGCGGGTCGATCATGCCGACGAGGCCCGTGCAGGTGAGTTCGCCGGGCGTGGGTGGCGCATCTGAGGCGCCGAGGTCGGCTGGCGCATCGCCATCAGCGACGGCGAGCACTCGGTAACCTGCTTCTGCCATCTCCCGGGCCATCGCGAGCAGGCCTTCTTTATCCTGCCCCTCAGCCAGCATTTCGAGAACCCGCTCGGGTGCGCCTTTGACGTGCACGCGCAGGCTGTCTCCATGGCGATTGAACGTGGCCGCGAACTGGCGCTCGGGCTCGAACGGGATGTCGTTCACCTGTGGGTGGAGTTCCTCGGTGTCTTCCTTACGCCAGCCGAGTTTGTACGCCATCGTCAGAAGCGCGACGTCGGTCGGGTCACCGTGCCACGCCCAGCGGCCGTCACGCTGCAGCAGTTCGCCCTCGTTGCAAAGGGTGACCGAGCGCGCAAGGTCCGCGAGTGCGGTCGCCTGGTCGGGCTCGATCGGCAGTCCGTCTTTTTGAAGATGGCCCTCCGGTTCGAAGCCCTGCCCGGTTACGTCGTAGATGCTGCCGCCCGGCGAGCGCACCTGCTGCACCGTCAGCTCGTTGCAGGTGAGCGTGCCCGTCTTGTCGCTCGCGATGAGCGTGCAGGAACCCAGGCCCTCGACGGCCGCGAGCCGCCGCACGATGACGCCGCGTCGCGCCATGCGCGTGGTGCCGATGGCGAGCGCCACCGTCAATGCAACGGGCAGGCCCTCGGGGATAGCCGACACCGCGAGCGCTACGCCGAACATGAACATCTCGGTGACTGCGTAGCGACCCATGACCACACCCATGACCGCGATTCCCGCGGCGGCAACCAGCACCGCCAGCGCAATGCGGCGCGTGAAGCGCTCCATGCGTTCCACGAGCGGCGGCCTGCCGCCTTCGGAGCGGATGACATCCAATGCGAGCCTGCCGATGGCGCTGTCTGCGCCTGTCGCCACTACCGCACCATGGCATCGGCCGCGCGCCACCATCGCACCGGCATGGAGCATGTTGAGGCGGTCGGCGAGCGGCGTCCCCGGTCCACCGGACCAGTCGGCCAGTTTGGCAACGGGCAGGGACTCGCCCGTGAGCAGGGACTCATCTACCTCCAGACCGTGTGCCGCGATCAGCCGGATGTCCGCCGGCACGCGGTTGCCGGACTCGAGGTACACGACGTCGCCCGGCACGAGCGTCTCAGCATCGACGTCGAGCACCCGGTGGCTGCGGCGCACGGCCGCGCGGATGCGCAGGAGTTGCTGCAGCGCCTGGCTGGCTTTCTCGGCCCGCGCTTCCTGGATCGTGCCAATGATGGCATTGATGAGCAGCACGCCCATGATGAACGCGGCGTCTTTCACCTCGCCGATGACCAGCGATACGGCAGCCGCAATGCCTAGCAGATAAATCAGGGGGCTCCTGAATTGCCGCAGAACGACTTCGAAGAGACTGGGCGGCTCCCGCCGCGGCAGGGTGTTAGGCCCGTAATGCGTGAGCCGGGAGGCCGCTTCCTCATCGCTGAGACCGCCTGTCACGGTGCCGAGGCTATCCAGCACCGCCGCGAGGTCCATCGCGAACCAATCGCGGCCGTTGGATTGTGGCGCGGCGTCAGAAGCGCCGTGCCGTGGTGTTTCCGCCGTGGCCGGTGCCAATCGTCACCTTCGCGTACGCGGGTATCAGGCTTCAATATTGGGGTGAAAAGGCCGACGGGTAATCCGGAATTATCCCTACCGCCAGCGGCCGGAGGAGTGACATCCGGTCACTGCTATTGCACGTATCAGGCCCCGAGTTCAGTCCGCTCGTCAGAACGACCAGTCCCACTGCAACCGAACGCGGTTGGACGTGTCGGTCTCGGGTGCCTGGAGCCGCACGACGCGCGACACGTCCAGCGTAAGCTTGTTGCGGTGACCTTTGAAAAACCAGTTCGATCCGAGCGTGAATTCTTCCTCGGTATCACCCGAAACACCCCGGTCCGGGTCCACGCGGGCAATTCGCAGCGCAAATTCGAGCGCTTCCGGGAACGACTCCACCCATTCCGAGAAGAACATGCCCGCTTGCGCGTAGCCGCCGACGTATCTCCGCTTCTGTCCCGCAACGCGATCCAGGACCTCTTTCCAGTGGAATTCCTGTTGCCATGAGAAACCACCGTACTGGTAGGCGGTTTCGATCATCACCTGCTCGATGCGGTATTGATCGGGGCTCCCGTTGACGAAGCCGGGCAGCTGCCCGCCGCCACGGCTGGAAAATGCCGTATAGGCCGACTTGCCCGTCACTGCCGCCACGGCCACCGAACCCTCCGGTTTCTCGGGACGGGAAGTCGCGCTCTGGCTGAATCCCAGTACCCGCCCGTGAAAGTTCCACTGCACGCGGGCGAGCCACAGTCCGTCCGCCTCGGACGTGTCGCCGCCACGACCAGCTCCGCTCAACCATCCGAACCAGTAGCTCGTATCGGCCCGAGTCTCTCTGGCTACGCGCCCCGAGGCCACGACGCCCTGTTGTCGATCGATCGTAAACCAGGGCGTGGCAACCGACCGTTCGACGAACTGCTGTTTGCCCGACGAGTCAATTCGTTCCCGGTTGAATTCGGATTTCCACTGTCCGATCCGGATGCTCAGCCAGTCGGCGAACTTGTAGGTCGCCCGCAGATCGAGCAGGCGGCTGTCGACGATGTCGTACTCCGAGTAGATCGCGAACCGCGGGCTGACGACATGCCCGCCAAGCTTCAGTCGACCACGGTTGAGCCCGAGCTCGGAAGACGTGGTGACTGGCGCGCCGGGCAGTTCATCCTGCGTGACCCGTTCATTCGCCCAGCGGGTCTGCAATCGCACGCCGAACCAGAGAAAATTGTTGCCAGTGCCATCGTCGAACTGCAGGCCCTGTTTGCCGTACGAGAATTTCCCGGCTTCTGACTCTTGTTCCGAGTCCCCGGCACTCGCGCAGTTCAGTGACATCAGGCAACACAGCGCTGCGAGCCAACCGATCCCGGGCAGGCCCGCAGGTCGTGCTGATGTCTTCACACCCTTTCGCGCTGTATGTTGTTTGACGTTCAAAACTCGAATTCTTCCCGCAGGCCCCGACCGGATCCGCCATATAACACTGCGATAACTCGACGCGTGCTGAGTCAGCTCCGACACTCTGTGAGTGTCTCATCGATGATACCGAGCGCGTAGTCGGCATTTTCCCTTGTGAACACCATGGGACAGCGCAGCTTCAGTATGTTGGCGTCCGGTCCGATCGAGCCGGTCAGGAGTCCCCGTTCTCTTAACTCGTTCAGGACGCGCTTCGTCAGGTCAGTCGCCGGCGTCTTGCGCTCCCGGTCCTCGACGAGTTCCAGGCCGAGGAAGAAACCCGAGCCGCGCACATCGCCGATGACCTCGTGGCGCTCGGCCAGCGTCCAGAGGCCGTCGACCAGGTACTGGCCCACCTCGAGGGCGTTC
>JAACFJ010000168.1 GCA_009937505.1 Gammaproteobacteria bacterium | reverse complement strand
CTAGTCCGCTTGGCGGAGAGGGTGGGATGGCCGGTTGACGCGATGCATCCTGCATCTCGCCCTTCGGGCGTCTCTGCGTCGCTGCTCGGCTCGAACAGGGTCCGAAAGCCCATACCGCCGATCCTTTCTTGACTCGCTGGGGTGGAGCAAGTCCTGCGCGGAGGATGCTCCGTGGCCATTCCGGCCTTTTTCCTTGTTATGTGGGAAATCTACAGGGAATTCTTCAGCTATAACGCCTGCTCAGCGCATGAGTCTGTCACTTTCTCCGTGATTTCTAGGGCTTGAGACCACAACGTGAAAATTGGGCATTTCGGAAACAGGGAATATCAGGGAAAACTTCGGACGGCACCCGAATTCGTTGATGAGTCGAAAATCATTAAAGACTTTTTCAACAGCTCCAGATTCGGATGAGGCCCATGCCGCGCTCGCTACCGCACACGCTTTGGCACCGTCAATGACATTCGGACTGGGTTCGCGGTCGTTGTCGAGGTGGTCCTGAAAATATGGTTCGACGACGTCGTACAACCCGCGTACCTGGGCGGGAACGCCGTTCTTGAATTTCAAATTCAGGAAGAAGTTATTCTTCAGCGGGTAGGCCTCGGTCAACAGCCCCTTGCTGGGTACTGACAAGTTAACTTTTCGTCTCGTGCCAATTTCCATTTATGTACGACTTATGTGGCAGCCACACATTTCCAAGACACAAAGGCGCGCTAACCGGATCGTCTCATAACTGATCCTAATACCACGCTCGGCCATAAGGTCCTCGATGTCGCGGCTGCTCAGATTGAAGCGATGATAGAGCCAGACAACATGCTGAATTATCTCAGGTGGGAATCAATGGCGTTTGTATAGCGATGATCGTTTACTCATCACGCATTGTCACTCAGGTACTGTTAAGTTGTCAGTACCGTCGTCCGCTGCGAGGGCTCCTCGCTGACTCGCGATTGCTCCGCTGCCGGAATCGTGTCTCAATGCGGCGGTTAGACCGAGCGCTCACAACTGCAGGCCACAGCCTGCAAACGCTTCCCGGATCGCGGCTTTCTCGGCATCCGAGAGTTCCAGCATTGGCGGTCGCACGCTACCGCCGACCTGCCCGAGCAATTCCTGCCAGTACTTGCCGAATGCCTGCGGCTTGTCCGCCGGCTTCGAGCGCGCCATCGCCTCGCGCACGGGATCAAGGCTGTCGCGCACGCGCCGCGCCTCCCCGAACTCTCCCGCAAACGCGAGTCGCGTGTACTCGTCCATGCGCTTGTCGTTCTTCGTCTGCAAGTGATACGGCGGCGATGAGCAGAGATAGAGTTGCCACCCGAGTTCCTCGATATTGTCGAGCCAGTCGTCCTCCAGTGACGTAGACACCTGGATCTTGTCTCCGACCATGTGCGTGAGCTTCACGTACATCTCGCGCGGAACCGAATACTTGATGGCCACGATGTTCGGCAGCTCCGCAATGCGCGCGCACTCCTCCGGCTGCATCAGGTAACCCGAATCCGGGTGGCTCCACATGGCGATGCCAATATCGAGGCGGTCGCAGAGCGCCTTGTAATACTGATACAGGACTTCCCCGCGATCGTGCACGAAGCTCAGGACCGGCGCATGAACCACGATATAGTCAGCCCCGCAGTCCTGGGCATGCTTGGCAAGCTCATGAACCGTGTCGAAGTTCTGGTCCGAGGCCGACACAATCACGCCGGCATCGCCGTCGCATTCCTCGACCGCGATCTCGAAGTTGCGTTTGCGTTCATCGAGGCTCATCGAGAAAAACTCGCCCTGCTTGCCGGCGATAAACAGCCCCTTAATATCGAGGTCGTCGATCCAGTGACGAATGTTTGCGCGCAGGCCGGCTTCATTTAGGGACAGGTCTTCGTTGAACGGATTCAGTGCGGCCGCCCAGATGCCGCGCATGTTTGCGCGGGCATGGTCTTTGGCGTCGAGTTTCGAGTATTTGGTAGCCATTGGCGAAATATACTTATAATCGGTTGCATGAGCACCTATCCGGACCTGCATCTCTATATCAATGGCGAATGGCGCAAGACCGCCCGCGACCTTCCAGTGATCAACCCGGCAACGGAAGAGGAGATCGGCCGCCTCCCGCATGCGGAGAAGAGCGACCTCGACGATGCGCTTGAAGCCGCCGAAGCAGGGTTCAGGGTTTGGAGCCAGACGCCTCCTGTCGAGCGAGCAAGTGTCCTGGTGAACGCCGCGGCATTGATGCGTAAGCGCCAGGAGGAGATCGCCACTGCCATCACGCAGGAACATGGCAAGCCGATAACCCAGGCCCGGCTCGAGGTGATTCGCGGTTGCGAATTCTTCGAGTGGGATGCGGGCGAAGCTACTCGAACGTACGGCCGCGTCATACCGAGCGGCCCCGGAGTCCGCCACGTTGTGCACCACCAGCCGATCGGTGTCGTCGCTGCTTTCTCACCGTGGAACTTCCCGATGAGTCAGCCCTCCCGCAAAGTCGCGGGCGCCATCGCCGCCGGATGTTCGGTAATTCTGAAAGCGTCCGAGGAGACACCAGCGGGCGCGCTCCACATCGCGAGAGCGCTTCACGACGCCGGACTCCCCCCTGGCGTGCTCAACCTCGTGTTCGGCGAACCGGCGGAGATTTCCGAACACCTGATCAAACAAGATCCCGTCCGCCTGGTCGCTTTCACGGGCTCGACCGCAGTTGGCCGGCATCTCACAATGCTCGCGGCACAACACATGACACCCGTCCTCATGGAACTGGGCGGCCACGCGCCAGTCATCGTTTGTGAAGATACTGATGTCGAAACTGCCGCGATCAGCGGCGCGATTCGGAAAATGCGCAACGCGGGGCAGGTCTGCACGTCGCCGACGCGTTTCTTCGTACACGAGAGCATCTTTGAGCAGTACGCGGATGCTTTCGTCAGCCGGGCGGCGGAGACAATCGTTGGCAACGGTTTCGAGCCAAACGTAGAGATGGGCCCGCTTGCCAATGACCGCAGGGTCGCGGCGCTCACGGAGCTGGTCGATGACGCGCGCGACCAGGGTGCCGAGGTCAGGACCGGGGGCAGCAGGCTGGGTGACAAAGGGTATTTCTTCGAGCCAACCGTGCTGGTCAACGTACCAGACAGCGCGCGTGTCATGCAGGAAGAACCGTTCGGGCCGTTGGCGATGATCAATCCGGTCGCCAGCCTGGATGAAGCCATCGAAAAAGCGAACTCCGTGCCCTACGGCCTGGCCGCCTATGGTTTCACCAACCGCGCTGACTACGTAGACCGCATGATCGAAGGCATCGAGGCTGGAAATGTGTCGATCAACACGCTCGAGGCGTCGCTGCCCGAGACACCGTTCGGCGGCGTCAAGCACAGCGGCTACGGCCGTGAAGGCGGCACCGAGGGTCTACACAACTACATGATCACGAAGAACGTCTCGCACAGCCTGACGATTGTCTAGCCGAAAGCCTCCGAGGCTAGCTCTAACAGCTGCTGCATGACGTAGGGCTCGTCCCAGTCATCCTCGATGCCGGGCAGCGCCATGATCCGCTCCATCACCTTGTTTTGCTCGTCCCCTACGCGCAGCGCCTCCGCGTAAGGCACTTCAGGTGAGAAGGTCACCATCGAATAGAGCGGCGTCCACAATTGCGGATGCAGGTCACTGAACTTCGCCTCGATCTTTTTGCGCAGCTGGAACATCGGGTCGCCGGACAGATCGCTCATCTCGACGAAATTCCGTTTCGAGAGTTCGGCAATAGCGTCGCCATTCGGCTTGCGCGCGTTCTCATAGGCCGGGAAGATCGCATCCCAGTCGTGCTTGTGCGACGCGATCAGTCGATTCAGCTCTGCGCAATCCTCGAAGCCGCAGTTCATTCCCTGTCCGTAGAACGGCACGATTGCATGAGCGGCGTCGCCGATCAGTCCGACCTTGCGATTGAACGACCACGGAAACACCTGCACGAGGAACAATGGCGCCGCGGTCTTCTCCATGAAGACGTCGACCGGGTTTTCCAGGTAGTCCATCGCGTCGGCAAAGTTCGACTCGAAGAAAGCCTGCACTGCGGATCGCTCCTGCAACGACTCGAACGACAGGCTTCCCGAGTAGTTCAGGAACAGCGTGCACGTGAACGTGCCGTCGGGATTCGGTAGCGCAATTAGCATGAAGTCCTTGCGCGGCCAGATATGCAGGGCGTTCTTCTCCAGCTTGTGTGTACCATCGGGGTTTGCCGGGATGTTCAACTCACGTTGTGGGCAAGGCGCCGAACCTTCGAATGCGCACCATCGGCGCCGAACAGGTAGTCGGCCTCGACCGTAATTTCCTGGTCCCGCTTGACCTGGAAAACAGTGCCTGCCGTTTCGAAGTCGACGTCGACCAGCCAATGCTCGAAATGGGTCGTGATGTTCGCTTCCGCATCCGCGATGTCGAGCAACTGCTCGTTGATGCCGCCGCGCGAGACCGACCAGATCGCGTCGCCTTGCTTGCCGTAGGGCAAACGGCTGAGCTCACCGTCGACGCCGTGAATGGCACGGTGATACATCGGGATCGCTTCCGCCTTTGCATCCGAGCCGACCCCAATCTGTTCGAGTGACGTCCAGCCGCGATCGGACAAGGCGATGTTGATCGATTTGCCCTGGTAGATGCTGGTCACGCGGGAGTCCGGTCGTCCCTCGTAGAGGCCGACCTCGTAGCCATGCCTCCCGAGCAGGATCGCGAGCAGCGAACCGACCGGGCCGCCGCCTGCTACTGTGAACTTGCCTCGAGTCATCGCCGGCCGCCTCTACGCCAGTAGCTCGCGCATCACCCTGCCGAACGTGAACACGTCCTCGAAGGAGTTGTAGAGCGGTGCCGGCGCAATGCGAATGATGCACGGTTCTCGAAAGTCGGCAATGATGCCGGCCGCGATCATGGCGTCACACAACTCGCGCCCGCGCCCGGCGACGTCGATCGATATCTGGCAGCCGCGCTGTTCCGGGTCGCGCGGTGTAATGATGCTGATGTCGTCATCCGGGAACTCCTCCGCCAGCTGGTCCACGGTGTACTCGAGGTAGCCGGTCAGCTTCTCGCTTTTCTCGCGCAGCGCGCGCATACCGACTTCGGCAAATATGTCGAGTGATGCCTTCATCGCCGACATGCCGAGAATCGGCGCGTTGCTCAGTTGCCAGCCTTCGGCACCTTCCATCGGCTCGAAGCCGTTCTGCATCTGGAAGCGCGTCTTCTTGTTATGTCCCCACCAGCCGCCAAAGCGTGGCAGATCGAAACGCTTGCCATGACGCTCGTGGACGAAGATCGCCCCGACGTTGCCGGGACTCGAGTTGAGGTACTTGTAGGAACACCATGCCGCAAAGTCGACGTCCCACTCATGCAGCGACAACGGCACATTGCCCGCCGCGTGGGCAAGATCGTACCCGGCGATCGCGCCGACCGCGTGCGCCGCTGCAGTCAGGCGCGGCATGTCGAACAGCTGGCCCGTGAAAAAATTGACACCGCCGAAAAACACGAGCGCGAGCTCGTCGGCGTTGGCACGAATGGCCTCGAGGATGTCCTCCTCGCGGATCAGCCTCTCGCCTTCCCGGGGCGCCACTTCGATGATTGCATCGTCGGGATCGAAACCATGGAACTGCGTCTGCGTTTCCAGCAGGTAGCGATCTGACGGAAACATCTTCGCTTCAGAGATGATTTTGTAGCGCTGTTGCGTGGGGCGATAGAAAGACACGAACAGGAGATGGATGTTGGTCGTCAGCGAGTTCATGCAAACGACCTCGGACTCCTTCGCGCCGACGAGCTGAGCCATCGGCGGCGTCAGGAGTTCGTGGTAGCTGTACCACGGGTTCGTCGAATGAAAATGTCCTTCGACGCCGTACTTCGCCCACTCTTCCAATTCGAGTTCGACGGCAGCCCGAACGGCCTTCGGCTGCAACCCGAGCGAATGACCCGTGAAATACACGAGCTCGCGCGTACCGAGCGACGGGAAATGGAAGCGCTCGCGATATGCCCTGAGTGGGTCCGCCTCGTCCTGTGCCCGGGCGAACTCGAGTGTCGGTTCGAACTGCATCGCGCCCATTAATCCTGCGCCGGGATGGAGACCCAGCCCTCAGGCACTTCCTTGCCCGGGTGCATAGCCCCGCAGTCGGGACAGGTGCGCGCTTCGTCGTCGGCGTAGAACGCCTGGTACAGCGGCGGCAGGTCGTCAACGATAGATTTCAATAGCACCTCGACACGGTGCACGAGGCTGCCGCACTCGAAGCAGTACCATTCAAAGGCATCTTTCTCGCCGGGCGGCCGTTTGGGCTCGATCACGAGTCCGACGCTACCTTCCATCGGGCGCTGCGGCGAGTGTCGGACATGTGCAGGCAACATGAAAATTTCGCCTTCGCGAATGACGACGTCGTAGAACTCGTCCTGGTCGAAGACCTTGAGCACCATGTCGCCCTCGAGCTGGTAGAAGAACTCTTCGACCGGATCGTCGTGATAATCGGTGCGCCGGTTCGGACCGCCAACGACGAAAGCCATGATGTCGGCGTTTTCCCAGATTTGCTTGTTGCCCACCGGGGGTTTCAGGAGATGCCGGTGTTCGTCGATCCATTGCTGGAAGTTGAATGCAGCCAGTTTCGTCATCGTCGCTTGGTCCTCGCCAGGGCTGTTCCCGAGAGACGCCAGTTTATCTCAGATGACGATCGGTGACGTGGGGTTTAGTATCTCGCGCACCACGCTCATCGCCGTAATCGCGGATGATCGCGGATTATCCGGCAATGATTTTCCTTCGATACGAAACTCGAAGCGACCGAAGTCGCCCTCGGCCACGATCTCGTGCACGTTGCGCTCGATGCCGGGATCGGCAATGAGCTCGACTCTCGTGTCGTCGAAACCGAGACCGGCCAGTGCAACGGATGCCGCCACGTTCGCATTCTTCGGATACTCGAGCGCGGCGTCGCGGGCGCTGCCACTGAAGTGCACGGTCGCTTCCGATAACGCATCGAGATCGAGCTTCGATTCGGCAGGAGAACCTCGCCAGCCCTGCGGCGGTTTGCGACCTCGATAGGTCACCCGCATGAGCGTACCGGTGCTGCTCGCAGCGAGTGCGTCGAGCGCCCCGATAGCGCCGGATACCAAGCGCAGCTGGGAACCGCCGCGGCGCGCCGCCGCGGCCAGCCGCTCATACAGGTCGGCATCGGCCAGTGCACCGGAGGAAACCGACACAAGATCGGTACCGCTGGAAAGAATCGCCTCGCCGTGCTGTCGCAACGCCGGGTGACCCGCGCAGTCGGCTGCAAGATCGACGTCGGCAGACACGCTGTCAAAATCGTAAGCGATCTGGACATCCGAACCGAACATGTCGCGCGCACGCGCGTCGGTGCCCGGTTCGACTATTGCGGCGGCAACCGCAACGTCATCGTGATCCGC
>JAACFJ010000167.1 GCA_009937505.1 Gammaproteobacteria bacterium | reverse complement strand
GCACCCACCAAGGTTCGGAGTGGTAGTTCAGTTGGTTAGAATACCGGCCTGTCACGCCGGGGGTCGCGGGTTCGAGTCCCGTCCACTCCGCCATAAATAAAAAGTCCCGGCCCCCATGGGGGCCGGGACTTTTTTTATGTCGGGTCGCAGCATTCTTCGTAGCAGCGCGCCTCGGCGCGCGATGTTCGCGGTTCCAGAACCGCTCCTACTCAGATAGAATTCCCGCCCTTATCCCGGGTCCTCTGACCCAAGCCAGAAAGACTCTAATATGCTGCAGAAAATTCGCGAAAAGTTTACCGGTACTTTTGCCCTGGTGATCCTGGCCCTGATCGGCATCCCGTTCGTTTTCTTCGGGATCAACTACAACTTCATCGGCTCGAGTTTCGCCGCCAAGGTTGACGGTGAGGAAATCTCCGCAGGCTACTTCGAGCAGCAGTATCGTTCGGAGCTCGCCCAGCGCCCGGAATTCGCCGACCTCAACGCGGCGCAGCGCCAGCAGCTGCGGCGTTCATTGCTCGATCGCCTGGTCCGCGACCAGCTGGTTCGCAATTATCTGGCCGAAAACGGCTACCGCATCGGGGACAAGCAGCTTACCGATCTGATCCAGCAAGAGCAGGAGTTCCAGGTCGACGGCAACTTTGACCGCGCGACCTACGTGGACTACCTGGCTGTGCGCGGCCGCGAGCCGCGAGAGTTCGAGGAATCGCAGCGCCAGTTCATGCGCGAGTTCCAATTGCGCTCGTCGATAATGGGGTCGGCCGTGGTGACACCTTCGGAATACCGGCGTTATTTGAACCTCGCCGCCGAGCAGCGCCTGGTCAGCCTCGCAACCCTCACCGAAGACGTGGTTGCCGGCGAGATCGAGATTACAGACGAGCAGATCCAGGCCTTCTACGATAGTAACCCGACGATGTTCCAGCTGCCGGAATCGGCGGACGTGCAGTACGTCCGCATCAGCCGCGAAGATGTTGCGGAGGGTATCGAGATCGCCGCGGACAGGCTGGCGCAGTATTACGAGGATGAAAAGTTCCGCTACCTGCAGGATGAGCAGCGCCAGGCACGGCATATTCTCATCCAGTTCGGCGACGACGAGGACGCTGCCAGCACCCAGGCGGAAGACCTCGTGATGCGTATCCGTTCCGGGGATTCGTTCGAGGCGCTTGCCGGGGAGTTCTCGATGGACGGCGGTACGGCATCGCAGGGCGGTAACCTCGGTGTGCTGACTGAGTCGCAGCTGCCGGAGGTACTGGGCGCGGCCATCTTCGCAATGGAGCAGGGTGACCTCGAAGGCCCGGTCCGGTCCGATTTCGGTTTCCACATCATCCGCCTCGACGAAGTCCTGGAGCGCGGCCCGTTGCCGCTTGACCAGGTGCGTGGCGAGTTGATCTCGGAGTTGCGCGATCGCGAAGCGGAATCTCTGTACCTCGAGCTCGAACGCCGCCTGTCGGACGCAGTGTTCGAGATGACCGACATGCAGGCGATAGCCGAAGCCGTGGGTGCCGAACTGCAGACTATCGAAGGCTTCACGCGTGACGGCGCAGAGCCTTTCGGTGCCAACCAGGCGGCGATCGATGCGGTATTCGACAACGCCGTTCTCACGGGGGGGCAGATCTCGGAGGTCATCGAACTCGACTCCGCCAGCGCCGCGATATTCCGGGTGACTGAATACAACGAAGCGACACGGCAGCCGCCCGACGAGGTGCGTGACGAGATCGAGGCAATGGTTCGTTCGCAGCAGGCGGAGATTCTCCTCGCCCAACGTGGTGAACAGATTCTGGCCGCCGTCGACGGCGGTGAGGATTTCGGTGTGGCAGCTGAAGCTGCAGGCGCGACGGTCGGTGAGCCGAAATTGCTGACGCGACAGGATACGGAGACCGACCAGCTGGTGGTCTTCGAGGTATTTGCTGCGCCGAAGCCGGGGCCGGATTCGGCTGTTACGGGCAGAGTGCGCGGCCTCGACGGCTCCTTCACCGTTTACAGCCTGGAGGCTGTGCTCCCGGGCCGTCCCGAGTCCATCCCGCTTGCGCAACGCGATGCCGGTAAGGCTCAGCTCGCTCAGGAATCGGGCGTGGGCGACTACCTCGCGTTCCTGCAGTCGCTGTATAACGAGGCCGAGGTCGTCATCAACCAGGACGCGCTGGAAGAACAGGAGCTGTTACAGTAAACAGCGTAGCCTGGTGGGCGGGTAATGATGCGCGGCCGCCATGTGGTCAGCGCACAAAGGGGTACTGATGCCCAAGCTCGAACTGCACTGGCAGATCCTGATCGCGATCATTCTTGCTGCGATCGTCGGTGGCATTGTCTTCAACAACTTTGAAGCGACCGGTGTCGAGCCAACGCTGTTCGGCGTACGTTATCTCGCGATCTTCGACTACATCGGCACGATCTTTCTCAACGCACTGAAAATGATCATCGTGCCCCTGATCACGTCGTCGATCATCGTCGGCGTCGCGGGTATCGGCTCGGGCGGCAATCTCGGCGCGCTGGGCGGCAAGACCCTGCTGTTCTATGCATCGACTACCCTGGCCGCGATCCTCGTGGGCCTGGTGCTCGTAAACGCCATCGGGCCGGGTTATGTGGATGGCGAACCGGCCAAGGATCTGCTGGCGCTCGATGCGTCCACGGCCGAGTTCGAGGAGCGCGTTGCCGGCACGGGTCTCGGGGACGTGGCGAAGATTTTCCAGCGCATGGTGCCGCCCAACATCTTTGCCGCCGCCGTCGAAGGGCAGATGCTCGGCATCATTTTCTTCGCCATCCTGTTCGGATACTTCATGACCCACCTGGAGGACGAGTACGCGGGCCCGCTGTACCGTTTCTGGGATTCGGTCTTTCACGTCATGATGCGCATGACCGAGTGGATCATGAAGTTCGCGCCCATAGGCGTGTTCGGTCTCGTCGCCGCCGTGATCGCGAAAGCGGGCTACAAGGCGACCGGGCCACTCGCCACGTTTGCTGTCGTGGTGCTCCTTGCGCTCGCCGTACACGCGTTCGTCACGCTGCCCTTGTTGCTGCGTTTCGTGGGCAACGTCAAGCCTTACGCGACGATCAAGGCCTGCGCACAGCCCATGCTCACGGCATTTTCGACCGCATCTTCTTCGGCGACGTTGCCCGTGACGATGGATGCCGTCGAGGACAACGTTGGCGTGTCGAACAAGGTATCGAGTTTCGTGTTGCCGCTCGGTGCAACCGTCAATATGAACGGTACGGCCCTGTACGAGTGTGCGGCCGCTATTTTCATTGCGCAGGCGTACGGCTTCGAACTGACATTCGCCATGCAGTTCTCGATCGTCTCGATTGCGTTGCTGACGTCGATCGGCGTGGCTGGCGTGCCGTCGGCGTCGCTCGTCGCAATCGCGATCATCCTCAGCGCGGTGGGCCTGCCCCTCGAAGCGCTTGGCGTGCTGCTGGTCTTCGACCGCCTTCTCGACATGGCGCGTACCAGCGTCAACGTCTGGGGCGACTGCTCCTGTGCAACGATCGTTGCGAGGTTATCGGGTGAGCAGACGAATGTGGCGATCAATCCCGAGCCTGACGGACGCGGCTAGTCCTCCTCGAACACCATCCCCATGATGTTGGCGCCGGCGTCGACGAAGGTCGTCTCGCCGGTGATGCCGCTGGCAAGGTCCGAGCACAGGAACGCGGCCGTGTTGCCGATCTCCTCGATCGTCACCGTGCGCCGGAGCGGTGAGGCTTTCTCTGCGTAGCCGAGCATCTTGCGGAAGCCGCCGATGCCTGCCGCGGCGAGGGTCTTTACGGCGCCCGCTGAGATCGCATTAACCCGGATGCCTTTCGGACCCAGATCGGCCGCCAGGAACCTCATGCACGACTCGAGACTGGCCTTCGCGAGGCCCATGACGTTGTAGTTCGGCACGACCTGGGTCGCGGCGTTGTAGGTAAGCGTCAGGACGGACCCGTTGCGGCCTTCCATCATCGGCAAGGCGGATTTCGCGAGCGCGGCCAGGCTGTAGGCCGAGATGTCGTGCGAGATCGCAAAGCCCTCACGCGTGATCGACTCGGTGAAGCCGCCCTCGAGCTGCTCGCGCGGCGCAAAACCCACCGAATGCACGAGGATGTCGAGCCCGTCCCACGACTTGCCGAGGCTCTCGAACACCGCGTCGATTTCCTCATCCGAGGACACATCGCAGGGGAATAGCAGGCTGGTATCCTGGCCAAGCCGTTTAGCGAGCTTCTCGACACGGCTCTTGAGCTTGTCGTTCAATGCTTCCGCGATTCCGGTTGCAATGGAACGATCGCTCGCGACACCGACGATGAGTGCCCGCTTGCCGGCCATGAATCCCATGTTGATTCCCCCTGGATCAATTTCTTGTCCGCGTATAGTAACCCGTCGCGGCTCGAATGTAGGAGCGGTTCGGGAACCGCTCCTGCGGGAGTCGGTTAGCTCGATTGCCGGGTGACGTCGACGTACATCGTCAGCTTCTGCCCGGGTCGCAGTATCTTGTTTCTGTCGATGTTGTTCCAGCGCGCGATGTCGTTGATCGATACGCGGAAGCGGTTCGCGATCAGGTACAGCGAGTCGCCATTACGCACCGTGTAGCGCAGCTTGCGCGTCGTATTGCCGAGCGTCGTGGCAGGCGATACTTGCGGCGATGCGTTGGCCGCGTTCGTCCAGACCACCAGCTTGCGGCCGACGGGCAGCGGGTCGGCCGGCGCCATGCCGTTCCACGCGGCAAGCTGGCGATGGGTGACCTTGTAGTGGCGGCTGATCGTCCAGAAGCTCTCGCCCTTGCGCACGACGTGCTCCACCTTGCTGCCGGCGCGTTTGCGGTTCTGCGTCTTTGCGAGCCGCGC
>JAACFJ010000052.1 GCA_009937505.1 Gammaproteobacteria bacterium | reverse complement strand
AAATGGAGCGCATCGGTATTGTCGCCACGAACCCGGCGATCGCCATGGCCAGGATAACCGCGAAATAGGATTCCGGCTTCTCGTGCGCCAGGGCGCCCAGCCACGCGGCGAGCGTATAGCCGGCCCAGCCACTCGTATTGAGGATCCAGAACAGTCGTTGCCGGTTTCTAAGGAGGTCGTCGAGGGTCACTTAGGGTCTCGCAGGTGCAAACGCCTCATTATAGGTTCGCCGAAGCGAGCAAACTTACCGCTCGTCGTGCCGCAGGCACGCTTCGTCTCAGGCAGGGCTCGGGCAGTGCGTGCTCTCAGTTGTCGGCGGCCTCGCGGGCGCGCAACAGGTCGAGTTCGGCCTGGCGATACTGAAACCGGTGCGTGAATACCTGTGAGGGAGTGGCGACCACGCCAGTCTCGTCGTGATGCGGCCGGAAGATTTGCCTTCTGAGTTCGCGCTCGACATGATTTGCCATATCCGCAAATTCCGGCGGGTCGAGATCGTCGACCCTCAGCTTGGTTATCCGACCCCGATCGTTAATGATGTAAGTGGCTGTGACCGATCCCTGAAGCAATTCGTCGTCATCGCCCAGGCCCGGCACATCCGAGCTCCTTACGGATTGCGATGGAATCCACATTTTCGTCAATGGAAACGCGTCGCCGAATAACTTGGCCCGCAGCTCGTGGCGAGACGGGTCTTCGGACACCAGATCCCATGCCTCACGGTAACTGCTCCGGGCGCTGTTGTAGTCGCCCGAAATCGTGCAGAAGTCTCCCAGCGCGACTCGGGTCTTCGCCAGCCTGGCCCAGTCTGTTGCCGGCGCCGACTCAGCGATGCGAACCGCTCGCTTGTAATAGGACTCGCCGGTCGCAGTCGGAGTGCCTGCAAGCGGCTGAGCACCCGTCGTGTCGACGTACAGGTAGGTGCTGCCGAGTTTGATCAATGGTTCGATCAGGCTCAGGTCTTTCTTGCCGCGCTCCGACTCGATAATCCGGACCACCTGTCGGTATGTATCGCGTGCTTCGTGGAAAGAATTCCTTTGAAAGAGCCAGTCGCCGCGTCGCGTCAAGGGCGTCACCATCGCGAGCCGGTCATCGCGGTAATAGCGTGCGGTGATCGCATGGATCTGGTCCTGGGTGTCGCGTGCTGCCTCGTCTTTCCCTGCACGCAACTGCGATTCGGCCAGGGATTCGAGCAGCTCGATTTGCCCGATGTTGTGCGGGCCGGAGTTGACACGCATGATATGAATCGCAGCGCTGAATGTGCGGGCCGCCAGGTCCGGCCGTCCGCTTTCGAGATACGTCTGGCCGAGACCCCTGAGCGGATCGATAACGAGCTCGTGCAGCCGATTCTCAACTTCGCCGATTATTTCAATGGCGGATTGGAAATTCTGTTCGGCAGCGTCGTATTGATCCGTTCTTACCTGCACGGTTCCCAGGTCGGTCAACGCGAATGCCGTGTCGATAGACCTCGGTCCGGACTCCCCGATCGTCGTCTCCACCCGTTGCTTGGCGACGTTTTCAGCTTCGTCCAGCGTGCCATCTCTGAGAAGCGTATCGAACCGCGCCGTTTGTTGGTCGAGCCCCGCTGGATCGAGGTTCTCCGAAGATGTATCGGATTCGCCCTGATCCGGCTGTGCGAGTAGACCTGCCTCAGGAAACGTAAGCAGGATGGAGATCAGCAGCGTAATCTTGCAGAGGTCCATGCTCTAAGTTTGCCTCCGAGGCGCTAATCAGGCCGCCCGGGATTCGGGGGACGCGTTGCAGTGTCTGACAGTGAGGGAGAAGCCAAGTTCTGAGCGCCGAATCGGGTGCGGCCTACTTTACGCGCGACACTCGATAACTGGCCTTTTGACCAACGATTTTTATCTTGTAACCGAACGTGTCCCTGGTAAGAGCTACGTCGAATTCGCATTCCCGGTATCGGAATCGGGAATAGTCAGTCTGCTTCCAGATCTGTCCGTTTTCAAAGAAGAAGAAGACTTTCCCCGACGAGTTCTTCTGGCAGCTGGTGACCCTTGCGTGGTAAACGGCGGCCTCCGCATCGTTGCCACCATCCACTTGCTCGCTTCCGATGTCGTCCGTGATTTCCACGGTTTGCGCTGATGACGGTTCCGTCACGGGTTCCGGTGGCGCCGGAAGATCTTCCACGGGTTTCGGCTCCTCCGGCTTGCCCGCAGTGCCGGTTTCCGGCGGGCGCAGATTGCGCTGTGCCAACGCATCGTAGCAATTGACTCTCTCTGTCTCGGCCGGCAAGGCAGCGCAGCGAAGCAACTCGGCTTGCAGAGCATCCTCTTCGGCCATCGTGCTGGACAGCCAGAACGTCAGGGAAATTGCGGCAACATGGCTTACCATGCGTCGGTTTGTGTTCATAATCGGTCCAAATAAGCGCAGTCCACAATACGGCCAGATACCTTACGTACCTGCGAACCGGCAAGTTTATCCTTCCGTACCTTCAGTTGCAGCGCCACGTCGCGCGATCCATGCGGCGTCTACGGTAATATAAATCGATGGAAGGCAAGCGCCAGCCCCTCGCGTAAGAACGTTTTGGAATGAATCGATCCGTCGGTACGGGTATCAGCAAAACAGGTCCTGCTTGAGAAACCGCCGTTTACGCGGCCTCGACACCAGTGTTGTAAAAAACAAACACGCTGTGTACCAGTGGTGTACCTGCAACAATTCAAAAAAATGGGTTGGATCATGGCGAATTATCTGTTACAAAAACGACTTGGGCACGTCAGACGTGTTGCAAGTTTACAACGAAGGCAATAGCTGTACCATCAAAGGTACAGGGTCGGGGGGCAAAAGCTTGTATCAAACTCGGTTACGCCAATCGCCGTTGGGCCCGCGTCGCGTCTGCGTGCTATCAGTATTTCAGGAGAGGAGTATTCCAAATGAACAGTAATCCACGCTTAAGTGCGGCGGTCCGCCTGGCAATGGGTGTGACCTCCGGCTTTGTCGTACTCGGCAGCGGTAACGCGCTGGCGCAGGACGACGAAGCCGCGCTCGAAGAGGTTGTTGTAACCGGTACCCGTATCACGGTCCCGGGCATCGAATCGTCGAGCCCGATCTACTCGGTCGGCTCGGATGAAATTGATTTGCAGGCACAGCCGGAGGTAGAGCGCATTCTCCGCCTGCTGCCGATCACCAAGCCCGACGACGGCCAGAACGTCAACAACGGCACCGACGGTGCGGCTACTGTCGACCTCCGTGGCTTGGGTGAGGAACGTAACCTCGTCCTGGTCGACGGCCGCCGTGTGACGCCCTACAGTACCGAAGGCCTCGTCGACCTGCAGACGATCCCGACCGCGCTCATCGAGCGTATCGATATCATCACCGGCGGTGCTTCCGCCGTCTATGGTTCCGACGCCATCGCCGGCGCCCTGAACTTCGTCATGAAGAAGGATTTCGAGGGTGTCGACTTCCGCTACAACCACTCGGAGTACAGCGAGGGCGACGGCCAGACGCAGAATGCCTCATTGACGCTCGGCGCCAACTCGGCCGACGGTCGCGGCAACGCCGTTCTGAACGTCGAGTGGGCGGATCGCACCGGCGTACTCTTCGCCGATCGTCCCCTGGGGACGCTCGGTATCGGCACCGACGATGGCAGCAACTACCAGGAGTTCCTGAACGGCGATGTCCCGGCACCGCCGCCGGCGGGTTGCCAGGCTCCCTTCGCAGCGGCATCCGGCGGGTCGACGACGACCATACCGACGCGCGTAGCGATCGGGGGCGGTCCCGGCCTCGGCCAGATGCGCGACGACAGGACACTGAGCGACAACTGCTCGGTCTTCAACTTCAACCCGTTCAACTACTACCAGACGCCGCAACAGCGCTGGGGTGGCATGGCAATGGCCCGCTTCGAGATCAACGAGCACGCCGAGGTGTACGGCAGCTATCGTCAGAGCTCGGTCAACGTCCGCCAGCAGGTCGGTCCGTCGGGTATTTTCGGCAACACCTTTTTTACGCCGCTGTCCAATCCGTTCATCGGGGACCAGGCCCGCACGACCATCCTGAGTGCGGCGAATACCGGCGCTGCTGCAGGCACGGTCTGCGCAGATCCCACCTGTGGTGGCACCAATAACGACCCTGAAGCGCCCAGCTTCGTCAACTGGGTCGACGTCAACGGCGACGGCGTGGTTGATGCCGGGGACGAGCTGAACATCCAGTATCGTCGCCGCACGCTGGAGTTCGGGCCACGGTCCACGGGTTACGACAGCAACTTGTTCCAGATGACGGCCGGGGTGCGCGGTGACATCATGGGCGACTGGACCTACGACCTGTTCTGGTCTCGCGGCGAGTCGGATCGGTCCAGTCTGTCGGCCGGCTACACGAACGTCGACGCTATATCGAATGCAGTCCGTGGCGTTGCTGGCCCACAGGGCGGCGTTGTCTGCGACAACGGCGACCCGGCCTGCGTACCGATCGACTTCTGGGGTGGCTTCGGTACGATCACGCCGGAGATGGCTGCTGCGAACAGCGCCAGTGCCATCAACAACGAGAACTACAAGCAGACGGTAATCTCTGCTTCCGTCAGCGGCCCGATCAATGTGTTGCAGCTTCCGACGGCTGATTCGCCGGTTGCGGTCAGCCTGGGCGCCGAGACGCGCGAGGAGGTTGGTTCGCAGACTCCCGACGAGTGCTGGAAGCTAGCTCCGGCGAGCTGCCTCGGTGGCGCAGGCGGTAACCTATTGCCCATAGGCGCCCGGTATGACGTCGACGAGTTCTTCTTCGAGGCTTACGTGCCCTTACTCCAGGGAATGACCTTCTTCGAGGACCTCTCGCTCGAACTCGGCGCACGTACCTCCGACTACAGCCACGTCGGGTCGAATGAAACCTGGAAGGCCGGTCTCTCGTGGCGTCCGGTCGACTCGCTGCTGTTCCGCGTGATGGCACAGGAAGCGACCCGCGCGCCGAACATTGCCGAAATCGGCTCACCGGTGGTTTCCGGTCTCGAGGATGCGCTGCTTGATCCCTGCTCCGTTGCTAATGCAGGTAATATCGATGCGGCGCTCCAGGCGCTGTGTATCTCGACGGGCATGTCGGCTGCGCAGGTTGGCCAGGTGGAAGACATCGTCTCCGGCCAGATCAACAACTTCGGAGGCACAAACCCGAACGCGTTGCCAGGCCCCGAGACGGCGGACACCATCACGGCAGGCTTCGTCTGGACACCCGAGTTCAACGCGATACCCGACCTCGTCGTGTCGCTCGACTACTACGAAGTCGATATCGAGGATACTATCGGTGAGCTGACGTCGCAGGAAATCCTCGACGGTTGTTACATTGCGGGACTCGACGAAAACTGTGCGCTGATCACTCGTGTCGGTGGCACGCTCACCATCGACGGATCGGGTACGAACGCGTTCACGCAGAACCTCGAGTACCTGATCGCCGAAGGCATCGAGCTGAATCTCAGCGCGAGCTTCGAGCTGCCGGGTCGCTGGGGTTCTCTGGACGTCTCCGCAAATATCAACCACTACATGACGCAGGAATCGCGATCGACGCCGGCCACTGCGATCGTGGAGTGTGTAGGCAAGTACGGCAACTCTTGCGGCAATCCGCTTCCGGAGAACCGCTGGATCCAGCGTACGAGCTGGTATTTTGCGGATGACTTCATGATCTCCTATCTGTGGAGCCACCTGGATAGCGTTAACATCGAGGACCCGCAGGTTGCAGGCACGTTTGAACAGTTCCGCAGCATCGGTTCGTACGACTACTTCGATCTGACCGGTACCTGGCAGGCCACCGAGCAGATTGGCGTAACCGTCGCGATCCTCAACGTGTTCGACGAGGAACCGCCGGTACTCGGCAACGAAGCCGGTACGACGGCGTCGAACTCCGGCAACACCTTCCCGAGCATGTACAATACGCTAGGCACCATGTACACGGCTGGGTTCCGGGTTCAGTTCTGATCTCGCGCCAACTGTGAAGTACAAGGCGGCGGACTTCGGTCCGCCGCTTTTTTTTTGTAAGACGATTCCGTCGCTGCGGCAAGGACTCGTTGCCACTCATATACCCAGCGGCTACCCTATGGAATATGTCAACGTCCCTTAGCGAGCTCGCACGGCAGGCGACGCAAGCGGCCAGTGCAGGTCGCTGGCAGGAAGCCGAG
Organism: Gammaproteobacteria bacterium; assembly: GCA_009937505.1. Classification (GTDB taxonomy): domain Bacteria; phylum Pseudomonadota; class Gammaproteobacteria; order Steroidobacterales; family Woeseiaceae; genus UBA1847. Next base: position 17,500 of record JAACFJ010000052.1, on the reverse strand, counting down.
GCGCTGTGGAAGAAAGTCCTCAAGCGAGCGCCGGCTCACCCCCAGGCTTTGTCCAGCCTCGGCATACACGCGCTACAGAAAGGCGATGCGCAGGGCGGCATCCGGCGGCTCGAATCAGCGCGAAAAGCAGCGCCCGATGATCTGTTCGTCCTGATGACATTGTGCGACGTCTACCGGCAGACCGGTGACAGCGATGCCGAAAAGGATGTTATCGACGCGGCGCTGGCAGTCGATGCCTATTTTGCGCCGGCGCTGCTTGCCAAGGGTTCCTGGTTCGAACGGGCGGGACAGGCCTCGCTTGCTGCGACTACCTATGCGAATGCGCTCAAGATTTCGCCGCCGGAAGCGCAGTGGCCGGATGCCTTTCGTGCACAACTGGCACACGCCAAGCGCGTGTCGGAAGACTTCTCGAGCGCGTTCCGCAGCTACCTGAGTGATGCGTTGGCGGAAAAGATCGATACGCTGCCGCCGGCGCTAGCCGAGCGGTGGCATGAGGCGGTCTCGCTCCGGGCGCGATGCTCGCAGCCTTACGTGTCGGAGAGCAACCAGCTGCACGTGCCTCGACTGCCGGCGATTCCGTTTTACGACCCGGCCGACTTCCCGTTCTTCCGCGACCTGGAAGCAAAGACGGACGTGATTCGCGAAGAACTGCTGGCGGCGCTGGCGCAGGACCGGGAGAAGTTCTCACCGTACATCGCCTACAATCCGGGCGAGCCGGTCAACCAGTGGGCCGAACTCAATCACTCGGACCGCTGGAGCACATTGCAGTTGTGGCGCTATGGTGAGCCACTGCAGGAGAACCTGGAAAGGTGCCCGGAGACGGCGAAGGCCTTGCAGGAGGCGTCGCTCGCCACTATCGACGGAGTCTGTCCGAACGCACTCTTTTCTGCCCTGGCACCGAACACACACATTCCGCCCCATCACGGCGAGAGCAATGCGCGCCTGGTCGCGCACCTGCCCCTGATCATTCCGGAGAAATGCTTTATTCGCGTCGGCTTCGAAAGGCGCGAGTGGAATCTCGGGGAGGTTCTCGTTTTCGACGACACGCTGGAGCACGAGGCGCGCAACGACAGTGACGAGTTACGTGTGGTATTGATTTTCGACGTCTGGAATCCGTTCTTGACAACGGAAGAGCGGGAGATCGTCAATCTCATGGCGAGCGCATCGCGTCAATACGACGAATGAAGCCATATGGACTGCGGATTAGTGCGATGAAGGAGTAAGGATGGCCGATGATCAAGACCTGAATATCATCCAGGTCGCCGGAAACATGTATTTGTACGAACGACCCGAACTGCTCAATGAGGATAAGCACGGCCATCTTGGCATATCGGACGTACCGGGACCCTTCAAATTCGCAAGCAAGGCGCGCGCCGTACCGCTCGTGGTGAGCGAGGTGATAACGGCCCAGAAGCACTACCCGATTGTATTTTCGGCGATGGAAGATCCCATGCTCCTCGCCGTACTGGGCCTTTTCGACGGGCAGAACCTGTTTGTAAATGACAATGGTGAGTGGGAAGAGAATGTCTATATACCGGCTTACCTTCGTTGTCATCCGTTTGCGTTTGCCGAAGGGCCCGATGACAAGTTCGCCGTCGTGATCGATCGGGCAGCCCCGACGGTCACGGAGTCTCCCGACGAACCATTTTTCGAGGATGGCAAGCTGAGCGCCGCCACCCAGGCCCGCATGGACTTCTTCGGTCAATATGGTGGCGAACGGTTGAAAACGGCGGAGTTCTGCAAGCGAATGGTCGAGTTCGAATTGCTCTCCGGACAGGAAGTTAAGCGGACCGTCCGGGGGGAAAAACAGAATCTCGCCGGCTATGTCGCCGTCGATGCGCGAAAGCTCGAAAACCTGGATGCGCAGCAGTTATGGGAGCTGCATCGTTCCGGTCTTCTCGCGGTGATATACGGCCACATATTCTCACTGGATAACTGGAACAGCCTGATCCAGAGACATAGACGCCGACTCGAGCGCTAGCAGCCGGACGGGTCCTGCATTGTTCCTGAGCCCGGAAGGTATAGGTCGGGCGAGCGGCGCCAGCGTCACCGGAACCACCAGAGGCGCCGGGCAATCGCTCGAGTATCGGAAATGTTGCAAAATCGCAACGCTGGCACGTCACCAGATCGTATTGACTAGTACGCTAATACTCTGTTTTTGGTATTTGTTTCGGTTTAGCGAAATATGCCAACCCCCTTGTTCATGTTAAAAGGGATCATTCGTTGCGAAAAAGAGACAACGATTTCGATAGTTACCTTAAACAAAGGGGGATGACATATGTCCTTTATATTTATTGATAGCACTACTTTGGCCCAACGTCTCAGAGGGGCCCTGTGTATCGGTGTCGGTCTGGCTTTGACCGCTCCGGTCGTCGATGCTCAGGAAGAAGATGAACCGTTGGAGGAAATCATCACGACGGGATCGCGTATCGCGCGCAACGAATTCAGTTCGTCGAGCCCGATCACGGTCGTCGACGGCGACGAAGTGCTGCAGTCGGGTGTCGTCAGTATCGACGAGTTCCTGAAAGACATCCCGGCGTTCACCGGCTACCAGATGGGTACGTCGACGAACAACGGCAGTGTCAATGGCACGAAGAATCTCGACCTCCGTGGCCTGGGCTTCAACCGTACGCTCGTACTGATCAACGGGCGCCGTATGATCGGCGACAACTCGGCTTCTCTCGGCAACGGTGGCGCAGTCGACCTGAACGCCATTCCGGAGTCCATGATCAAGCGCGTCGAAGTATTGAAAGACGGCGCGTCGACGGCCTACGGCTCCGACGCTCTGGCAGGTGTGATCAACATCATCCTGCACGACGACTTCGAAGGCTTCGAGTTCGGCCTGCGTTACGGCGAAGGCATGGAAGACGGCCAGGCCGCGAACGACCTGCTCTATGCGCTGGGCGGCATCTCGTCTGACCGGGGCAACATGGTCGCATCGCTGAGCTACACCAACCAGGACGAGATGGTGCAGTCCGAGAAAGACTGGGCTATAGCCGCGCTCTATCCGTTGCTGACGAATGGCGAGTGGGTACCGAACCCTTCCGGTTCGTCCAACAGCCGGCGTATCCGTGTGCCCGGCGAGTCAGACTATATCTGGGACAGCAGCATTGGCGCGGCACGACCGTTCGTGGCGAGCGACGTCTATAACTATGCTGCCGTTAATGCCCTGACCCAGCCCAACGAGCGCTGGCAGCTGGCATTCAACGGCACGGTGGCAATCAGCGACATGGTCGAAGGCTACATGGAAGGCCTGTACACCCGCCGCACGTCACAGCAGCGGCTGGCGCCGGACGCGTCCTTCGCCACAGACGACGCGGTCCCGACGCCGAACAACGGCGCCCAGTGGAACGACTTCGTGCCGGCCAGCAACCCGTTCAACCCCTTCGGCATAAACCCGGCGAATGATCTCGGCATCTCGAATACCGACGTGCGCATCAACCGGCGCTTCGAAGAGTCCGGAGGCCGCCTGTTCCGCCAGACCTCCGACACCTACCGGCTGGTCGCAGGCCTGCGCGGTTCGGTGTTCGACGATCGCGTGGAGTGGGATGTTTCCTACGTCTATGCCGAACAGGAAACGACCAACGAGACCAGGAACTACGGCCGCTTCGATCGCTGGGCAACCGCCGTCGATCCGGCCGCCTGTGCCGCAGATGCAGCCTGTCTGGAAGCCATGGGACCTCAGGGCGTACTGAATCCGTTCTACGAGTTCGGAAGCATCACGCCAGAGCAGATGGCCTACCTGACCACGGGTTCCCTCAAGGACCTGAATGTCAACAGGATGGAAATCGGCGCGCTCAACTTTAGCGGCGACTTCGGCAACCTGTCGGGCGGAGCAATCGGTTGGGCGTTGGGTTTAGAGCATCGCAACGAGAAGGGCCTGTTCAGCCCGGACGAGTTCCTCGCCGGTGGCCTGACGACGGGTGGTGCCAGCGATCCGCTGCAGGGAGGTTACTCGGTGGACGAGTACTATGGCGAGCTGCTGCTGCCGGTGCTTGACAGCGTTGACATCAGTGTCGCGGCCCGTTTCTCGGACTATGACACTGTTGGCAGCGCCACGACCTACAAGCTCGGCGGTGACTGGGCGATCACGGAAGGCTTCCGCGTACGTGGTACCTACTCGACAGGTTTCCGTGCTCCGAGCATCTACGACGTCTTCGGCGGCGGTGCCGCCACGTTCCCGGTGGTTGAGTCGATCTGCGAGTTTGCCGACCGCCGGCTGGCGAACGGCGACATCACGCAGCAGATCTACGATAACTGCCTCGCGCTGATCGGCACCGCGGCCGGTGGTGACGACGCCTTCCTCAGCGATGACGGCGAAGTCCAGTTCCAGTGGCAATCGCTGGTGACGTTCAGTGCGCCGACGGAACCGCTCGAGCCCGAAGAGTCGACGACCTACACGGCCGGCCTCGTGTGGGAGCCGAGCTTCCTCGAGGGCCTGAGCGTGGGCATCGACTACTGGAACATCGAAGTCGAAAAGGCAGTCGGCCTGGGCGACATCAACTCGCTGTTCTACCCGTGCCTGAACTCGCCGAACCTGAGCGATCGGTCCTGCGACTTCTTCGACTTTGGTCCGTACAATCTCGATATCACGTTCATCTTCCCTGGAGACGCCACGTTCGAAATGGCCAACCTGGGCACGCTGAGCACTGACGGTATCGACGTCGATGTCGCGTACGCGGGCGAATTCAATTCGAACATCGTCCAGGGCTACGACCTGTCGTGGTCGGCCACGTTCACCAACAGCTACGAGAGCACGGACGCATCCGGCGTACTTACGGACCTCGTCGGTACGGCGAACGGCTTTGGCGTTTATCCGGAGCTGCGGTTCAACATTGGCGTAGGCGTCTTTGGCGAAAACTGGACCGCGCAGTATTCGGGGCGCTACATCGGCGAGACCGACGACCGGTTCCGCCCGTGCTACCTGACCGACGCCTGCAAGGCCGACGCGATCTACTACTCGGATCTCATTGGAACGTACACCTGGCAGAACTACCGGTTCACGCTCGGTCTGCGTAACCTGACGGACGAAGATCCGCCGCGCTTCCACAGCGCATTCAACGCAAACACCGAGCCTGGCACGTACGACGTTGTTGGTCGGGCCTGGTATGCCGGTCTGAACGTAACGTTCTAGGAATTACGGCTGGCAGTAACAGAGCAGGGCGGCTTCGGCCGCCCTGTTTTTTGGTCGCTGAATTTCAGTGGACCTCTACTTGATCCGCTTTACCTGTACGATCCGCTTAACGCCCTCGACGCGCAGGTTGTAGCTGCCCATAAGTCCGCGAGAAATAGTGACCCGCGGTTGCGAGATGGGCTCCCGAGGTTCGTAGTTCGGGATATAGTTTTTGGTCTGCTCCCAGACCTGTCCATTGTCGAGTCGGAACTTCGTGTTGCCGGTCCAGCCTGTGAAGTCACCCACGAGGCGTGCTTCCAGGTGATCAATCCGCTGCTCCACCTGCTCGGCACCAAATTCCGCAGCTGCTGAATTTTCCGGCGTCGTATCCGCTTCGGCCTTGGTCGGTGCTTCAGTTGCAGTGTCGAATCGAGATGCAGCGGCTTCATCTGTTGAATCTCGTCCAAACGCTGCGTCATAGCACGCCAACCGCTCCTGGTCTTCCTCAAGAAGGCTGCAGTCTTCGGGGGCGGGCGAGTCGGCAAAGGCAGGTGAGAGCGATTGAACCAGGAATCCAATTATCAGTAAGCGATCAAACTTCATCGAGATACTCCGGAGAATCGAGAGAATAGCAGGGACCGTAGGCAAGACCCGGGATTAGCGCCTGATATGCGACCCTGTTTCCGGTCTTGATCTGGGGAGACGGCGCCAGCCGTCGCGCGGCTCCTCGATCTCTCTCGCTTTCGTGTATGCACGCGCCGCGGCGTCGCGCATGCCGAGCGCCTCGTAGCTGTCCGACAGCCTGAAATAGAAATAAGACTCATCCTTTCTGCGCCTGATCGCATCTTCGAAATGTTCGACGGCTTGCTCAAAATTGCCTTGTACGAACGCCTCGTCCCCGAGCCAGGCGTGATAGTAGGGGTTATTTTGCCGGTACTCCTCCAGCCGAATTGCGAGTTCCCGGGCTTCAGCATCGCGCCCCTGCAAATAGTACAGCCGTTGAAGATTGGACAGCGTACTCATCCGGTCCGGCTCGACCGCGATAGCTTCCAGGAATGCCGCTTCGGCAGCTTGCACCATGTCATGCCGCAGCAGCAGCAGGCCGAGATTCGACCAGACGAACCCTACAGTAGGGCTGGTCTGGATAGCCTTGTGCAGCAGGCCGTATGCTTCCGCCGCGTTGCCATCGCGCATCGCGTCAGCGGCGAGATTGTTCAGGTGATGCGCCTTCGCTTCCGAGTCCAGCAGGACCTCGGCGACCGAACCCGGCTCGAGCGGCAGCGGATAGAAGTCGAACACCATTTTCCTGCCGCTGGCAAAGCCGACGACACGGACATGCAGGGTGCCGACAAGAACGTCATCTACCTTGTCCCAGCGCAGCCGATGCGATACCAACTCGTATCTCGCATTCAATCCGAGTTCGCGGGCCGAAGCGATCAGGAGATTGGAGAAGCCCATGCAGTTGCCGACGCCGGATCGAAATGCCTCGGTGGCGGTATGGGTCGCATCGGGGTCATAGGTGAGGCCGATCCCGTCTTCGTCCAGAATTGCCTCGACTATGCTGAGTATGCGCTCACGGCCGCCCGAATCGCCCTCCACCGCCTGATCGATGAAGCCACGAAGCTCAGGGCTTACCTCGAGCGGGTCGATCACATCGCCCGATACGGCAGCGTGTTGCCACGACTCCGGGACGGTATCGAAAACCGACTGCAGCAACGCTCGGTTGTCGCGCATATCGCTGGGTCGAGCCGCGCAGGCGGCCACGAGCAGGACTACGGAGAGCGTCGCGATGACGTGCAATGGGTGCGTGTCGATTCGGGCGGTTGCGAGGATCACGGGAGATTTGACGCAGGATTTCGGTAGTTAGTTCCACGCAGGATCCAGCCTGTCGGTTACAGTCCTGCTCTATCGTCTAAGGCCTCGACTCCATCGTCCAACGCTTGTCCCAGGACTCGACTTCGTATCTGTCAGTCAGCGGAAAGCCAGGTGGTCGAACTTCTGTCAGCCGCTGGTCAAACTGGATTCTCGTAGAGTACCTCGGCTCGGTGGCTGAGACCGAACCTGCACTGAGGCTGCCGTACAGGTGCAGCTCAGAACGCTCACCGGAGCGGGGGCTCCGCACGGCAAAACGGCGCCGGGCGTAGATTGCAGCGTGAATACCGAGGTCTCCCGAACCAGTCACGTCGGGCGTCGCGACGTCCACGTATCCGTCTGATACCAGCCCCAGGTAATCGTCGGATTCCGGCACGACCCGGGGATCCTGTTCGTAGACAAGATCCCCCTCTACGACGATACGCACAGGTGAGTAGACGAGGACCTTGCCGTTGACGACACCGCGAACATATACGGATGCGCCTTTATCGGCCAGAAAGTACGTTAAGCCACGCGAAGCCTGCCCGGTCTGGCCGACATGGTCCGAGCCTATGTAATCCAGAGTATAGCTCCCGTCGGCCAGAAACTCGATCCGCGTATCGCCGGTAAGCCGATGCACTTCTGCCGCCGGCGGAGAAACTTCATCGGGAAACGGGATGTAATGACGCGGCAATCGAATTGCTGGTACACCGGTCTCCAGACCGCCAAGAAATATCTGGCTTTTTCGAACCGTGCCTCTAATTCTGGTGATGTCGACGCTACGAGCGCTCGTCGTGACTTTGTCGTGAAAGACCGGTTTGGTCCTGCGGTCATAGGCAAGCCTGATCATCGAATTTGCATGGAATCTGCCATCCATTTGGTCGTCATGAATCTGGACATCCGGATCCCACCGGTTGACGAATTGTGCAAAATTGGAAAACGCGAGTCGCCTCAACTCCAACGCCGACAGCAGACGATCGCCGTCTACCAACGTACTGATCTCGACAACTACTCGATCGATACCCATATCATTGTCCGGCGGTTGCTCCACGAATTTTGCGACATATTCCTGCCCGTCGTGTTTCCAGCTGAATTCCGCCGTCGAATCGGAAATTCTGTGCAGTTCTTCGCTCCACTCCTTAACTTTGCGACTAAGCATCTTTTCCTGCCGCGCAGAATAATTCGCCTGGATATGAGCCGGCACCTCGACGCGCTGTTTCCGATGGCCGATTGCCGGTTCATGCAAACGGCCCCCGCCAACGGATGCTACGACGTCGGGGGGACGACGTGTGGAACGTGCCTCTTTCCCCGATTCCGGTTCGTGTTTCTCTGGTTTCACCTCGAGCACCGATGGAGACGGCTCTGCAGGTTGCCTGGCCGATGGTACGTCTGCAGCCGCTTGATCGGGCTGCACCCGATCGAGACTATTCGGCTGTGGTAGTTCATTCGTGGGCTGGGTGATCGGCTGCGCCGCACTGGCTGCCGACGGCTCGATCGAAGCGGATCGCGAATCAATGTGTACGAGCAGGGGCACATTGGCCAATGAAGGGAACAATTCTGCTGTCAAAATGCGGCCGAAGAATACAATCACCACTAGATGAATAGTGGCCGATACCGCCATCGCAACTGACATGCGTCTCGTCAATGCATCGTCCAGCACCGCGCATCTTTTCGACGCGCTTTGTAACCAGAGTCAGCCATAATAGTGCAATCTCCAGGCACCCGCCAGAAAGACCCACGGCGCAAGGTTGGTCGCTCGGCGACATATTGGGCTGAGCAGTGGTACATTGAAGGCTGTAACAAAGGTGAACCTGCGCGTGCGGAACGTCCGGGAAACCTGGAGCGCGTTATCGCAGGGCTGTGTCTTCAATAGATGATTCAAGTCAGAAACACGCTGTTTCTTGCAGTGGCCTGGCTATGTTCAATGCCAGGCGCCGCTGACGCCTCCGTCAAGGGGGATAGTGAAAGGTCCTGGGTCAGGTACGAAAACGATTACTTCGAAGCGTACAGTGATGTTCCCCAGTCGGAGGCTCTGCTATTGCTCGAAGATCTGGAAAACTTTCGGGCGGCAATGACCGACTATGATGGCAGCCGCGTTCCAGAGGGCTCGAAGAAAACACGGGTAATAATTTTTGCGTCAAAAGAAGACTTTATTGACGCAACCCATCATCCCCTGGCAGAGGCTTTTACGCTGGGTATCGATGGCGCTCCGCACATCGTCATGTCCGCCGAAGCGAAGCCGGAATGGTTGAGCACTACGCTCCGTCATGAATTCGTCCATGTTTTACAGGGATATGCCGGCGACCAACTCCCCTGGTGGTACTTCGAGGGATTTGCGGAATGCATGTCTGCAATTGAGTTTCGCGAGGAAAACAACGAGTTCGTCGTTGGTCAGCCAACTATACGGTCGCGCTCGAAAAGGTCTTTCATTCCCTGGAGCGAGCTGATCGCAGAAGATTTCGCTCTCGATGAAGTCGCATCTGCAAAGCAGGCATCGAGCGCATATTTTCAGGCGGGACTACTCGTTCGTTATGTGCTGGTAGGAGACGACCGAGCGTATAGAGGACGGGTAACGGAATACCTCGAGCGGGTTACCGGCGGCGAGTCGTCTGCCAAAGCGTTTGAAGCGGTCTTCGAGGAGGCGGTGGATGAGTTTGCCACTCGCGTCTACAAGCAACGCAGGAAGTCGATAAAACCACAGAGCTACAAGTTTCAGCCCGAGGTCGCAAAGAGAGACTTCCTGGCATCAGATACTGCCCGACCTGTCGTCCAGAAGATGATAGACGCACTGCGAGCGCAGGGCCCCTAGCACCGCGCCCTTCGTTGCCGGCAGGTCTACAGCGCGGTGTCGACGGCACCGGACGACATCGATTCCGACACCAGTATCCTGACGTCGGCGCCCTCCGAAAGATTCTCCGCGCCACGTATTGCTACGCGATCTCCTTCGGTCAGGTTGCCGCGCACCGCTACGAGTTCACCGGCCGAATCATCGATCTCGACCTTGATCTGCTCCGCTTTGTTTTCGGCATTGATGCGGAACACGAACGAGCCGTTCTGGCGCAGTTCCCGCGCACGGATCGGAATTGCCACGCTCACGAGCTGGCCGACCGTCCAGTCGCGAGTAGCATCCGACGGCAGGTCGATGCGTGCCTCGAAGGTCTGCGAGCGAACATCGCCCGTAGGCACCAGCGAACGAATCGAACCGGTGTATGCCGCATCGGTTGCAAACACATCGATGGCCTGGCCCGCCGCCGTCCGCGGCAGGTGCTTGAGCGGCACGAATGCACGCACTTCCAGGTGCTCTATGTCGGTCAGGTGACCGAGTATTTCGCCCCTGGCGACCTCTTCGCCGGATCGGCGGCTGCGATCGATGACGACGCCCGAAAACGGTGCCCTGACGTCGGCGCGCTGTAACAGATCGTCGATCTGGCGAATTCGTACCTCGATGATGTTCGCATCGCTCACTGCCAGGTCGCGATTCGCCTCCGTCTGCTCCAATTCGAATTCCGATACGAGGCTGGAGCTCGCAAGCTCCTTTTGCCGCCGCAACTGGCTCTCGAGCTGGCGAACATTGATCTTTGCGCGTTCGAGCAGTGCTTCCTGCTCGGCGCGTTGCAAGCCGAGGCTGCGCTTGTCGATGCGGGCCACGTAGTCACCTTTCCGCACGACGGTGCCGGGTTCTGCAACCATCAAGAGTCGGCCGGCGACACCGGCGGTGATCTGTAACTCGTTGCGCGCGTAGACCTGCACGACCGGAGCAGGCATCTGCTGGGCAAACGAGAGCGAAGCGGCCATGAGCAGGGCACACGAAACGGCTAGTCTGGATTCAGGCATCGGCGGGTACTCCGGTAATGATGTCCTGTTTGCGCCGCAGTGCCCGTGGCAGTTCGAGCGGCGCCAGGCGAAGGATGCTTGGCATCAGGATCAGGGTGAACAGGGCGCTGACCAGCATGCCGCCGATGATGACGGTGGCGAGTCCGCGATAAATCTGGGACCCGACACCCGGCACGACCATTAGCGGCAGCATGCCGAAGATGCTCGTCAACGTGCTGAGGTAGATCGGGCGGGCACGGATGCGCACGGCGTCCGCAACGGCCGCGCTGCGTTCGAGTCCATTGCGAAGGCCTTTGCGGGCCTGCATGACCAGCAGGATTGCATTGTTGACGACGAGTCCGAGCAGGATCAGGAAGCCGATCATCGTCAGCAAGTCCATGGCCTGGATAGAGAAGAGATTGAGCACGCGCAATGCGCCGACACCGCCCGCAATCGCGAGGGGCATCGAAAGCATGACGAGGGCCGCATCGCGCAGCGATCGGAACATTGCCGCCATGATGAGGAACAGCACGACAGCCGCCGTCGCCAGGTTCACGGCCATGCTGGAAAATGCCGCCTCGAGCCTGTCCGCTGTACCCCGGTATGCCAGGGTGACATCGGCTGGCATGAGCTCCTGGATCTGCGGGCCGGCTACGTCGCGAAGGCTGTCCAGTGCTTCCTGTACCGTCATGTCGGCCGGCGGCGTCACGGAGAGCGTCAACGTGCGTTGGCCGTTCACGCGCAGCAGCTGGGTCGGACCGACAGTTCGCTTGATGTCCGTCAGTTCGCCCAGCGTCTGCAGCCCGGCCAGCGGCGTCGCGACCGGGATCGACGCCAGCTGCTCCGGCGACGTCCAGATCGGACCCTTCAGGATCATGTCCATACGGTCATTGCCGTCAAAGTATTCCCCGACGAATGTGCCGCTGGTGACTGCCCTGACGATGGTCGCAACGGTCGCCCGGTCGAGCCCCGCGGCCGTTATACGGCGGTCTTTCGGTGCCAGCTGGAGTTCGGGTTCGGCGATCGCGAGTCCGGGAATGGGGCGGACCTGGGCGCCGGGGACCGCCTGGCTGACGATCGGCATCGCCTGCATGGCGACCTGCGAAAGCACATTGATGTCGGGCCCCTGCAGGTCGACGTTGATCGCGCGTCCGCCGTCGAAACCGAAGTTCAGTAACGAGGAACGCTGCACGAAGGACCGCGTATCGGGCAGATCGACAAGGACTTCGTTACGCACAATGGCGATCATCTCCTCGATGCGGGACGGATCTTCGGGATAGACGAACATGCCGTTGAAGGCGCCGAACGCCGACAGGTTGTAGCCGCGTATATAGGGCTGCTTCTCGCGCTCCATGTAGGGGCGCATGCGTTCCACGATCGTGCCCGCAATTTCGTCCCGCAGTACCTCGATCGTGCCGCCGGGCGGTGTAATAAAGAATGCATTCAGTGAGTCCGAAGGAGCCTGCGGCAACAGGTTTGCCTTCGGCATCAGGGTCACGATCGCAATGATCGAGCCGCCGAGTATCGCCACGATCCACGTGCGGCAAAGCGCGGGCGTGCGCGTCAGGTGCATGACCAGGTCGGTAATCCGGACCCACCAGTGGCGGCAGGGATCCCTGTCTTCCTGCTTGAGCAGGAAAGATGCGGCGACCGGCAGGACCGTTATTGCGATCAGGAACGATGCCGAAACCGCGACCGCTATCGTCAGGGCGAGATCCTGGAACAGCTGCCCCTCGATACCGCCCATGAACAGCACTGGTGCAAAAATCGCAACGCTCGTGACCGTCGAGGCGAATAGTGCGCCTGTAATCTGCCGGGTACCTTCTGCAACCGCTTCCTTGAGACTCAGGCCCGACTGCCGGCATCGGACGATATTCTCGAGCGTCACGATCGCCGCATCCATGACCAGGCCGACCGAGAAAGCGAGCCCGGCAAGCGAAATCACGTTGAGCGATTTGTCGAACATACGCAGCGCGACGAACGCTACGAGCAGGGACAACGGCACCGTTGCGGTCACGAGGAAGGTTGCCCGGCGGCTGCGCATCAGGAAATACAGGACGCCGATGGCCAGGAGCAGGCCAATTCCGAGGTTGCCCTGCACCAGCGCGATCGCGCGCCGGATGTGCACAGAAGCGTCGAAACTGAGATCCATCTCGAGGCCGGCCTCGGCCAGCGGCCCGGCGTTGAGCTCGGTGATTGCTTCGTTGACTTCGTCGAGGATACTGACGGTGTTGGCATCGAAAGAACGTTGCACCGTGATGTAGTACGCCGGGTAGCCGTTCCTGAGCGTGAAGCCGTCCTGCTTTCTCGGCACGATGTCGATATCGGCGACTTCGCTGAGATAGATGGGACGTTCGTTGCTCCACCCGACGATCAGGTCACTGAGGTCCTGGGGCTCGAACTGGCCGACAAAACGCACGGTGTATTGACGCCGTCCCACGTCCGCAAAACCGCCCGATGAATCGGTCGCGCGCGACAGCGTGGCAATGATGTCGCTGACGCTGATGCCGAGCGCAGCCGCGCGATAGGCGTCGAACGCGATCTGCATCTCCCGTGGCTGCTCGCCTATGAGGTTGACCTGGGAAACCCCGGGGATGCTCGCAAGCCGCGGCTCTACGTGCTCTTCGATGAGTTTCTGGTAGCTCGCGAGCTCTTTGTCGGGGTTGTGCGGCAGCACGCGAATCAACAGGGAAGCCGCCGGCGGCGCCTGTTGGCCGCCACCCGCGAATACCCTCGGCTCGGCGGCATCGGCCGGGCGTGGCGGCGCCTGGTTGAGATTATTGATGACGTCGAGCTTCGCTTCCTGGATGTCGGTGCCGACGTCGAAGGTCAGCGTGACGAAGCCGGCGCCCCGGCTGATAAAGGCGTTGATATCCGTGACGCCGGGCGTGTTTCGCAGGACGCTCTCCTGCGGTTCCACGATGCTCGATTCCATCTCTTCCGGTGCAGCAGCGCGCCAGAAGTTCTGTATCGAGACCTGCGGCTGCTCTATGTTCGGCAATAACTGGATCGGCAGTTTGGCGATCGAGATAAGGCCGAACAGGGCAACGAGCGCGACGGCGACGGCCACGGACGGCCATTGCCTGGTGCTCAGATCCGTTAGATTCATCCCGACCCCTCTTTATTGTATGTCGGTCTGACCCGATGGCCGACGGCGGGTTCACCGCGCAGGCGGCCGTCCTCATTACCGATTGGAATAAGCGAGCGTGTTTGCCGACAAGGTGTTACTTAGATGCGGCGAAGCGGGATAACGTTCCCGATTGTCGGGAACCGGCTCGTTCAGCATGAGGGCGCGAACGAACCTGACGGGCGGGGAGCCGTACGACAGTACCTGGTCGTGATAACGCCGCAGCGTGAATTCACCGCTCCAGGCCGCTTCGACGGCCGCACGCAGGGCCTTGTGTTCCTGGTAGCCGACGAAGTAGGTCGATAGTTGCCCAGATGAGAGTTGCGCGCGCACCCACTTGCCGGCCGCCTCGCGTTCCTCCTGGAAGCCGCCCTCGATCATGAGCTTCATGGCCTCGTCCTGCGTCATGCCGTCGACATGAATGGCTGAATCGATAATCGCATTCGTGACGGCCCTGAGGTACCACTTGCGATTGATCAGGCGCATCAGCGGATCATGATCGAGATAGCCTTGGTCGATCATCACGCTTTCTGCGTACACGGCCCAGCCCTCGACGAAAGGTCCGGACCACAGCGCGCTGCGCAGCGCCGATGGATGCCGGTTACTCAGGGCGAACTGCAGGTAATGACCCGGCACCGCCTCATGTATCGTGAGGTTCTGCATCGAATACAGGTTGTATTCGCGCAGGAACGACTCGACCTGGGCGTCGGTCCACTCAACCGGTAGCGGGGCGACCGCGAAAAAAGCCTTCTGGTCTTTGTCGAGCGGCCCGGGCGGACTGAGATAGGCCAGAAACAAGCCGCGCTGAAACTCTGGCATCACGACGATTTCGACCGGTTCCTCGGGCATTGTGACGATGTTCTTTTCGACGACGAAATCGCTGGCCTGCTGCAGGTATTGTCTCGTGATCTCGACGATCTGGTCGCGCGGTGGCAGCTGCCGGTAGGCCTCCTCGAGAGCCGCCCGGATGATCACTTGCTTGTAAGCTTCGTCGGGGTTGTCGGGGAATGCCGTATACGGATGGAGGCGCAGGTAGACCTGCTTCGCGATCTCGTACATCTCGTTGCGTACGAGCTCATACTCGCTCTCGGCGAGCGTGCGGATTTCTCTGCGGGACAATGAAGAATTCAGTGCGAACGCCAGTTTCCGGTCGTAGAGTTCGGCGCCGACACGGAAGTCGCCGTTCGCGCGCGGCAGCAATTCAGCCTCGAGCCACGCCTGGTGTTCGGTGATCGCCGCACGAGCGGTCTCGATCGCTGCCGCAAGCCGCTCCCTGGTTTCCGCCGGCAGCTCCTCCATTACCGGGATGACCATCGAGTCGATGATCGTCTCGAGACCACGGTTCTGTTGAATGGCGGTCTCGGCATGGATTTTCGGCACGCGCTCGGGCTGCAGCGATTCCCGTGCCTGTTCGAAAAAGCGTGGGAATTGCGTCAGGCGCGATGCCACATTGTCGAGACGTTGTTCGATTGGTGCGAAATCGCGGGACAGAAGTCCGTAGACGGCGTTGCCAGACAGGCGCACATAGTAGAGTGGATTCCACGCCCATTCCTCGAACCTGTCGAGCTCGAACAGCGTGGCCTCTATCCTGTTATGCAGGATCGCGGCGTCGACCTGATTGGCGCGCGACAATTCGTCACGATCGATGGCGGCCAGCGCTTCGCGGTACTCGAGAAAAGTGTCTGTTGTTTGCGCCCGCGCGGCCGCGTCTACGTCATCGAGACGGTCATCCGCCCGATGATCACCCAGTGCCGTGGCGGCGACGGGCGAACGTTCGGCGACTTCGTCAAGGTATCGGTTTGCGAGCTGCGAAAATGACTCGTCCGCGCCCGGCGCGGCGGATGCGACGGCGTGGATGGCCGCGAGTCCTGCGATAACCAGGGATTTCCTCACGATAGTCCCGCGACGTAGCGGCCCAGGCTAGCGTTGACTTTCGCGCGTGATGAGTTCGTCGATAACGTCCGGAACGGCGTCGTAGCTGCCGGCTTCTGCACCGCCCGTTCGATACTTGCCATTGACTACGACGGCCGGAACGCCCTGGATGCTGTAACGGCGACCGAGGTCTTTGGCGACACGAAGTTTCTGGTCTACCTCGAACGATTTCCAGGTGCTGTTAAAGGTGTCGGCGTCGACGCCGAAGCGCTCGAACAGGCGCCTGATCGAATCCTCGCTGGTCAGGCGGTTGCCGCGGGTCTGAATTTCCTGGAACACGGTGTTGTGGAATGTTTCACCATCCGCAAGCGTACCGTTGCGGTCCAGCACTTCCATCGTATAGAACAGGCGCGCATGGAGTTCGTGCACGTTGTTCCACACGACCGGAATGCGCACGAATCGGGCGTTCGCCGGGATTTCGGCGGCCCATGCATTGATGGTCGGCTCGAAACTGAAGCAATGCGGGCAGCCGTACCAGAAGAATTCGGCAACCTCGATCTTGTCCGCGCCGCCCATGGTCGGCTGGCTCGGCACCATGCGGATGTAGTGCTGCCCTTCCTTGAACTTCCAATCTCGCGCGGCCGTGTCGGTGCTATCGGCACGGGCCAGCATGATCGGCTTTTCGTCGTCTTCCGGCTCGGCGGCGGATTCCTCCACGACGACCTGGGTGCTGTCCTCCTCAATCGCCGATTCCTCTTCAGCCACGACCTGCTCTTCACCCGGAGCCTGTTCCGCCGGCGTCGCCTCGACAGCGGTCTCCGTTTCCTTTTCGCCGCTGCCGCATGCAGCAAGGGCGACCAGAATCAACAGGGCCAGCGGCCCACTCATCAACGAATTTTTCATTGCGTCACTACCGTCCTGAATCTGGCTGCTATTTCAAGCCCTGAACATATGAAGCCAGCGCGACGATTTCATCCTCGCTGAGCTTCCCTGCTATCTCGCGCATGATGCGGGTCTTGCCATCCGACACGCGTTCGCCGGACGCATAGTCGCGCAGCTGTTTTGCTGTATAAGCCGCGTGCTGACCCTTGAGCGCCGGGTACCTGGCGGCCGGGTTGCCGGTCCCACCGGGCCCATGGCAGGCCATGCATGCAGCGACCTCATTTGAGACCTCGCCGCCGCGATAAAGTGCCTCGCCCTTGCCGATGAGGTCCGGGTCGGCGACTGCCTGTGCCGGTCCGGGCAGGCTCTCGAAATAGACGGCCAGGTCCGCCATGTCCTGATCCGACAGCATTATCGCCTGGCTGGTCATGAGCGGATTCTTGCGCGTACCGTCCTTGAACGCCTTGAGCTGCGCGACCAGGTAAGAGGCGCCCTGCCCCGCGATATTCGGCCAAAGGGGATTGGCACTGATGCCGGCGGCACCGTGGCAGGCTGCGCAGGTGACGGACTTGGATTTGCCGGTCTCGGCCGAGCCGTCGACCAGGCTCTCGGCCTGTACCTGGAAAGCGGCCAGCGTGATGCCGGCGACTGCAAAGACATAAGCGAACGTTTTTTTCATGTTATGTAACCGTTACTTCTTCACGGTGGCCGTTGCCATCGTTGTCATTCTTGACGTGTGTATAATTTAGGCCCGCCTGGCCGGGGGACCATGAATTCTGCGGCCCAGAATTATACACGGAAACCACTGGCCATACCCCCATGTCGCAATACCCGGATGCCCG
>JAACFJ010000003.1 GCA_009937505.1 Gammaproteobacteria bacterium | reverse complement strand
TTGCAGCTTCCGGAACTCAAAGGAACTGTACCGGAGCGGAACCCTCGGCTATGCGGCCGATCTCCCAGGCCGATTCGCCCGCCTCCGCGAGTCCGTCGACGACCCTGGCGACGTCCGCCGCGTCAACGACGACGATCATGCCGACCCCGCAGTTGAACGTGCGGCGCATTTCGTCGGCCGTGATGTTGCCCGCCTCGGCGAGCCAGTCGAATACTGCGCCCTGTTCCCAGGACCTGGTATCTATTTCGGCATGCAGGGAATCGTCGAGGATGCGGGGCAGATTCTCGGTGATGCCGCCCCCGGTGATGTGGGCGAGGCCTTTGATCGTTACGTCACTCATGAGGCCCAGCACCGGTTTTACGTAGATTCGGGTAGGCGCGAGCAGCCGTTCACTCGCGCGCACGCCATCGATAGTACTGTCGCCGGCGAGCTCGAGAACCTTGCGAATCAGCGAGTAGCCGTTCGAATGCGGTCCGCTGGATGCAATGCCGATCAGCGCGTCGCCGGCCCCGATGGCGCTGCCGTCGATAATCGCCTCGCGTTCCACCGCGCCGACGCAGAAACCGGCCAGGTCGTAGTCCCCATCGGCATACATGTCCGGCATTTCGGCAGTCTCGCCGCCGATCAGGGCGGCGCCGGCCTGGCTGCAGCCCGTCGCTATGCCCTTGACCACGTCCGCAGCCACTTCGACGTCCAGCTTGCCGCAGGCGAAATAGTCGAGGAAAAACAACGGCTCCGCTCCCTGGACCAGCACGTCGTTGACGCACATGGCAACGAGGTCGATACCGATGGTGTCGTGGATGCCAAGCTGCTGCGCGAGCTTCAGCTTCGTTCCCACGCCGTCGGTTCCCGAGACGAGCACGGGCTCCCGGTAGCGGCCGGGTGGCAGCGCGAACAGACCGCCGAAGCCGCCGATGCCCGACATGACTTCCGGGCGCCGAGTAGCGGCCACGATAGGCTTGATACGCTCGACGAGCGCGTTGCCGGCGTCGATGTCGACACCGGCATCCCTGTACGTGAGATTTTTCTTGGCCATCGATAAGTGGCAATTTCTGAGAGGGCGATATAATAGTCGCTGGGCACCCACGGGGAAACCACCCTTGCTGACACACCCGCTTTTGCGTTTTCCGGCCGCGACTCGCCGGATCATCGCCTGTACCGCACTTTTTCTGCTAATACTTGCGCCGCCCGGCGTCGTCAGTGCCGTCGAGATGACGTCGCTCTATACGGCCGAAGTGCCGCTCGATCCCGATGCAGACGATCCACGGTCGGCTGCCTACAGGAGCGCGCTGACCGAGGTCCTGTTGCGGGTCTCCGGGTCCGGCATCTTCAGCGACCCGGAATTGTTCGATCTGCTGTTTCCGAATCCAGCGTCCTACGTCGTGCAGTTTCGCCCCGGCGAGGACGATACCTTGTGGGTGAGGTTCGACGGCACCGCCCTGGAAGAGGTATTGAGTCGCAACGGGCAGCCTGTCTGGGGCAGCGAACGTCCGTTGACCCTGATCTGGCTCGCCGTTGACTGGGGACAGGGCGAGCGCGAAATCATCGGCGCAGACGACCCCGAGCGCAGCGACGACGAGGCGCGCACGATCGACCGGAACCGGCTACTGAGGCAGCGCGTTCTCGATGTCGCTGAGCGGCGTGGATTACCGGTGGCCTTTCCGTTGCTCGATACCGAAGACCTGGCCCGGGTCACGTTCCCGGATATCTGGGGAGGATTTGACGAACTTATTCTCGACGCATCACGACGCTACGAGGCGAACTCGGTGCTCATCGGCCGAGTCCGTGCCGATACCGGTCAGCGCAACCGGTGGACGTATAACTTTGCCGGCGAAGAGCGCGCCTGGACAGGCGAACCGGAACTCGTTGTCAGTCTCGTGGCCGACATGCTCGCAGCCGAATTTGCAATCGGCGGTGACGCGACGCTGCAGAGCGTCGAATTGAGTGTCGCGGGGATCAACACCGTAGACGCCTACGGCAGCGTACAGCAAATGTTGTCCGGCCTGAATGTCGTGGAGAGTTTTGCGATTGCATCCGTCGACGGCGACAGGATCCTGTACCGTGTGGAAGCACATGGTGGCGCCGAGAGGTTGGCGCGTGCCTTGCGTCTCATTGGTCTGATCGAGCAGGACCGCTTCGAAAACGCGCCGTTTCCCGGCGAGTCCTCGGCCGCAGCCCTGGAATTCTTTTACAGTCCCTTATCGCTGCTGCGCATAGCACTGATCGTGCCGATCCTGATGCTGATCCTGCGCGACGAGTACGCATGGGCGCTCGGCCTGTTTTTCGTTGCCGGTTTCTCGGACGGCCTCGATGGTTACCTCGCCACGCGGTTCGACTGGCAAACGAGGCTGGGCGGGCTGCTCGACCCGGTCGCAGACAAGCTGCTCGTTGCCGGCATGTTCATCACGCTGGCCTGGGTGGAGCAGATTCCGGTCTGGCTGGCCGCCGTCGTCATATTGCGCGATGTCGTCATCTTTGGCGGTGCGGTTGCCTATAATTTCATGATCGAGCCGCTGCAGGGCGAACCATCGCGCATCAGCAAGCTCAACACGGCGCTCGAATTGATGTTCCTGTTCTTCGTCCTTAGCCACGCCGGCTTCGGATGGCCTGACACGATAACCCAGACCGTGCTGGGGGCTTCGATATTGGTTACCGTGGTGATCAGCGGCGCGGACTATGTATGGTCGTGGTCGCGCCGCGCGCGCCGGAGAAGCGAATGAAGTCTGACCTGCGTCTCAACTGGATTATCGCGATCGGTCTGACCGGTTGGCTCACGTACCTGCTTGCGCCGATCCTGACGCCGTTCGTCGCGGCGGCACTGCTAGCGTATGTGGGCGATCCTCTGGCCGATCGACTGCAGAAACTGAAGCTGCCACGCACACTTGCCGTCGTCGCGGTATTCCTGCTGACGTTCCTGACCCTCGGATTGCTGGTCCTGCTGATCGTGCCCCTGATCCGCAACCAGATCGGCGCCCTGCTGAGCGCGCTGCCCGCGATAGGTGCCCAGGTGGAGCAGGTCTGGCTGCCGTGGGTTGCGGAATTCCTCGACATTGAACTGGGCGAGGATGTCGGCATCGGGCCGTTCCTCGCGCGCTACAGCGAAATGGCCGGAAGCTGGGGGGGCAAGGTTCTGCTGGGCGTCGCCGAGTCGGGCGGCGCGTTGGCCGCTGCAGTTATCAGCCTGTTCCTGATACCGATACTGACGTTCTACATGCTGCGCGACTGGGACCTGATCATCGCGCGCTTCGGAGCGCTGGTGCCGGTCAGCCAGCGCGATACGATATTCGGCCTCGCCCGGGAGGCCGATGACATGCTCGGCGCATTCCTGCGCGGGCAATTGCTCGTCATGATGGCGCTCGCCGTCATCTACTCGGCGGGGCTCAGTCTCGTCGGGCTCAAATTCGCGGTGGCGATCGGCGTCGTATCGGGGCTGGTCAGCTTCGTTCCCTACCTCGGCCTGGTATTCGGAATCCTGCTGGCATCGTTGACGGTCGTGCTGGAACCCGACCCGCTGTGGCGCCTGGTCGGAGTGTTTGCGACCTTCACGATCGCGCAGCTCATCGAAGGGTCGATTCTTACGCCCAAGCTCGTGGGTGACCGAATCGGCCTCCACCCGGTGCTCGTCATTTTCGCTATCGCGGCGGGCGGCCAGCTGTTCGGCTTCTTCGGCATCCTGCTGGCATTGCCGGCCGCCGCCGTGCTGTCGGTGGTCGTCCGTTATGCTTACGGGACCTACCTGGAGGAGCATCCGCAGGAGGCCGAAGAACTGCGTGAGGCGGCGGCCGATGCAGGCCACCCGGATGCCGGTGACGGGGTGTCTTCTTGAGCCAGCTCGCATTGCCGCTGCGGCTCGCCGATCACGCGATCTTCGAGACGTTTCTCGCCGCCGGGAACGAGATTCTCGTCGACTACCTGCGGTCGCTCACGAATGCGGCGCCGGGCCAGGGAGCGTGGATCTGGGGCGCACCCGCGACGGGTAAATCGCACCTCCTGCAGGCGGCGTGCGAACGTTTCGGCGATCGCGCGGCCTACGTGCCACTGCAAGCCCTCGCGGGAGCGGGTCCCGAGGTACTCGAGGGGCTCGAGTCGAGGCAGCTGGTGTGTATAGATGACGTCGACAGTGTCGCGGGCAACGATGCCTGGGAACGAGTCCTCTTCGTCCTTTGTAACAACGTTATCGAGGCCGGTCATCAACTGGTCGTGAGCGCCGTTGCTGCGCCACGCGAGAGCGGAATTGCGCTCGCGGATCTTCGCAGCCGGCTACAGCGGCTGGCGACCTTTCACGTTCGGGGGCTGGACGACGCTTCCCGCATGGCAGCGTTGCAGCTGCGCGCCAGGCATCGTGGTCTCGAGTTACCTGACGACACGGCGCGATTCCTGATGGCCCGCAGCAAGCGCGATATGCGCAGTCTCTACGAGCTCCTCGACAAGCTCGACCTCGAAGCACTGCGCGCGCAGCGCAGGCTGACGATTCCCTTCGTGAAAGACGTGCTGCAGTCGGTCTAGGCGTCAGGTCTGCTGTTTCAGTCGCCGAGTCGTCTCGCGATGTCCGCGACGCGTTTGCCGAGCGCCCGCGCAAGCGTCCTCTCGTCGTCGGAAAGGCTGTCCGATTCCCTGCCCCAGGAGACATGAGAGGCGCCGTAGGGCGTGCCGCCGGTCGTCGTCGTTGACAGCGCTTTCTCGGCGTACGGCAGACCGACATAAATCATGCCGTGATGCAGCAGCGGCATAGCCATGGTCAGCAGCGTGGTTTCCTGGCCCCCGTGCAGCGAGGATGTCGAGGTAAAGACACCTGCGGGCTTGCCGCTCAGCGTTCCCGACAGCCACTCCGTCACGGTAGCGTCAAAAAAGTATTTGAGTGCGGCGGTCATGTTGCCGAAGTGGGTCGGGCTGCCGAGCACGAGCCCCGCGCATTCGTCCAGGTCGGAAAGTTGCACGTAAGGGGGGCCGGATTCGGGCACGGCTGCTTCGCGAGTCTCGACAGTGCTGGCTACCGCGGGCACGGTACGCAGACGGGAAGCCATGCCCGGAACCGAATCGACGCCGTGGCAAACCTCTCTTGCAAGCGCTTCGGTCATTCCGTAGCGCGAGTCAAAAAGTACGAGGACATCGCTCATGACGGCAGGATCTCCATGACATTCTCGGGTGGACGTCCGACTACCGCCACGCCCGTGGCGTCGTCGATCACGATCGGGCGCTGCATCACCCTGGGATGCCTTGCCAGCCAGGCTGCGAGGGACACATCGTCGTCGAGGTCGGGCAGGTCCGCTGCATTTCTGAACTCGTCCTCGTTACGGCGCAGGAGGTCGGACACGGGCACGCCGATCATGACGGCGAGTTCGCGGATCCGGTCGGCGCCGGGTGGGCTTTCGAGATACCTGACCACCTGCGGGCTGACCCCGGCGTTTGCAATTAATTCGAGTGTTTTTCGAGACTTGGAGCAGCGAGGATTGTGGTAAATGGTGAATGTCATGGTCTGTGGGCAGTATGTGGGAGAAATACGCAGCTGCGAACTCTAGCAGGCTGCCTGCAGGGCGTCAGCGGCAATTTGTGTGTTTGACCTAAATAGCGTCGGTTGGTAGCTTTTTTCGGCTGCGCGTTTCAAAATAACAACAATGACGCCAACTCAATCAATTTCTCGCCTTGTCGGCGTGCTCGCGCTGCTGCTTTTCGCTGCGTGTGAGACGGCGCCGCCCGTTCAGGAGATGAGCGATGCGAGACAGGCGATTACGGTTGCCCGCGAAGCGGGAGCCGCCGACCTCGCGTCGACGGAGCTGGCCGAGGCCGAGAAATACCTCGAGAATGCGGAGGAGAGGCTCGACCGCCAGCAGTACCGGGAGGCACGAAATGCGGCCCTTGAGGCCAAGCTGCGCGCGCAAAAGGCCCTGAAACTGAGCGAGGCCTCGAAGGATAGCGACGGCAGCTGAGTCCCCGATGCCCGTTGCCCGACTGTATACGATCAAGGGGCGCGTTCAGGGCGTCTTCTTTCGCGCAAGCACCCGCACCGTCGCCGAGTCGCTCGGCATAACGGGCCATGCGATCAACCTGCCGGACGGTGACGTACAGGTACTCGCCTGCGGTGAGCCTGCCGCCCTGGATCAACTCGGCGATTGGCTGCATGGCGGCCCGGCCCATGCGCGCGTCGACGAGGTAATTGCGCGCGAAGTCGAACTCGAGGCGCCGGGCGGCTTTCGCACCGGCTAGGCCTGGAACCACTTTTTCGACAGCTTGTCGATCACCTTGTTAGGGTATTTACGCTTGCCGAGACTGCCGTTGTAGCGGCCGAGGGCCCGCCGGAGGTCACCTTTCTCCTTGTCGTAATAGAAGCGCAGGATGGTGCAGCCGTAACGCAGGTTGGTATCGATGTGCAACAGGTTGTCGTTGGGACGGCCGATTTCGTCGAGCCAGAAGGGCATGATCTGCATGAGGCCTATCGCGCCAGCCACCGAGATTGCGTAGCGGTCGAAATTGCTCTCGACTTCGATCACCGCGAGGATCAATTCCGGCGGAAGTTCAACGCGGCTGGCCTCGTAGTGAACGCGGGTCAGGATTTTGATGCGTTCTTGGGGATCGCTAACGTGACGCGCGAGGCGCCCGGACATGTCCGTCAGCCAGACTTCGGCCTCGAAGCGGTCCGGGAAGCTGTCCGAGTCACTGGCCGCCGCGCGCAGGATCTCGCGTAATTCGGGGTCCGGGCCCATATCGGCGGGCACCCCGGCCGGCAGCAGCAGGGCCGCCAGGAAGCCGATGACACTGAACCGTGCAACCATTTTCATGCGCGAAACTTATTCCAGAATAAACATTAGTTTATGGCGTATTCCTTGAGCAGATTGAGAGCCTCTTCACGTTTCAGGTTGCGCGATTCCGTATCGCGCCGGTGCTGGTACTCGAATTCGCCGTTCGCGAGGTTGCGCTCGCTGATCACCAGTCGGTGCGGGATGCCGATCAGCTCCGCATCGGCGAACTTGACGCCCGGCCGTGCATCGCGGTCGTCGAGCAAGACCTGCATGCCCTGTTCCTGCAAATCCTCGTACAGCCTCTCTGCCGCCTCTCGCACGGCCTCCGAGCGGTGCATATTGATCGGTATCAGTACCACGTTGAACGGAGTGAGCGGCTCGGGCCAGATAATGCCACGCTCGTCGT
The DNA here is from genome assembly GCA_009937505.1 of Gammaproteobacteria bacterium. Taxonomy (GTDB): domain Bacteria; phylum Pseudomonadota; class Gammaproteobacteria; order Steroidobacterales; family Woeseiaceae; genus UBA1847. The sequence continues at coordinate 36,777 of JAACFJ010000003.1, read as the reverse complement.
GGTTCTGCTCGATCGCGGCACCGACGATACGCGTGACGCCGATGCCGTAGCAGCCCATCTGCAGCGTGCGTTCCTTGCCGTCGCTGTCGAGCACGCCGGCTCCCAGCGCAGTGCTGTACTTGGAGCCCAGCTGGAAGATGTGTCCCACCTCTATACCGCGCGCGATGCAGAGCGTGCCCGAGCCACCGGGTGTCAGATCGCCTTCCACGACGTTGCGCAGGTCGACCGTCTCCGGTTCCTCGATATCGCGTACGAAATTCACGCCCGTGAAATGCATGTCGGATTCGTTGGCGCCGACAACGAAATCCGCCATGGCGGCTGTTGCGTGGTCGTAGTAGACGGGAATCTCCAGCCCGATGGGTCCCGCGTAGCCCGGCTCGCAGCCGGTTACCCGGCGTACGGTTTCTGCGTTGGCCATCGCAAGCGGTGTGGCGACGCCGGGGATCTTCTGCGCCTTGACGGCATTGAGTTCGTGATCGCCCCGCAGCACCAGCGCGACCGGCTGCTCCTCACCCTCGACGATCAGGGTCTTCAGGGTTTCTGGCGCCGTGATGCCGATGAACTTCCGCAGGGCCTCGATAGTCCTGGCTCCCGGTGTCTCGATTTTCTCCATTTCACGCGACGGGGCCGGTCGTTCCGCGGCGGGAACCTCGGTGGCGGCCATTTCGATATTCGATGCGTAGTTATCGGCATCGCAATAGGCGATCGCGTCTTCACCCGAGTCCGCCAGCACGTGAAATTCCTGCGAACGGCTGCCGCCGATCTCGCCGCTGTCCGCGTCCACGACCCGGAATTTGAGGCCCAGTCGCTCGAAGATCGCGGTGTAGGCGGCGTGCATCTTCTGATACGCAGTCCTCATGCCGTCCTCGTCGAGATCGAAGGAATAGGCATCTTTCATGATGAATTCGCGCGAGCGCATGACGCCGAAACGCGGCCGGATCTCATCGCGGAACTTGGTCTGCACCTGGTAGAAGTTGATCGGCAGCTGCTTGTAGCTGCGCAGTTCGCGACGGGCGATGTCGGTGATCACTTCCTCGTGCGTCGGTCCGAAGCAATACTCGCGTTCCTGCCTGTCGTGCATGCGCAGCAGCAGCGGGCCGTATTCGTCCCAGCGTCCCGACTCCTGCCACAGCTCAGCGGGTTGCACGGCGGGCATCAGCAACTCCAGTGCGCCGGCGCGATCCATTTCCTCGCGGACCACCTTTTCAACCTTGCGCAGTACGCGCAGGCCGAGTGGCATCCAGGTGAAAAGGCCGGATGCCAGTCGCCGGATCAACCCGGCTCTGAGCATGAGTTGATGACTAACGATCTCTGCTTCTGCAGGTATTTCCTTGAGAGTCGTGAGACCGAATTCCGAATAGCGCATGTTGTGGTACCGAGTTGAATCAGCCGCGAATTCTAGCCGAAACCTGCGCGCCGTGCGGGCATTGCCGCGGTTTCTGCGGCAAAACGTGTTGACTAGCCCGCAAAAGAAGAGGATGGTGCGGCGTTTTGTGATCCGCGAGACGGTTTTTGCACGGTCGAAGAAATCCTTTTGTCGCCCGCGAGGGCATACCGTTCATGGTCCTGGCCGTGCTCGGCATGTGGCTGGCATTTCGCTACGCGAGTCCGGTTTTCATGCTGTTGCCGGCTGCGCTGCTCGGGCTGTCATGGATGATCTTCAGGGATCCCCGGCGCCAGATTCCCGCGATTCCGCTCGGCGTGGTAAGCCCGGTCGACGGGCGGATTACCGCCATCGACCTGGTCGACCGTGGTGTACTGCAAGGTGAGGCGCATCGCATTTTCATCAGTATCGATGTTCTGGGCACCTACACGGCGCGGTGTCCGGTGGAAGGGGTCATCAAGGACCTCAATACGCTGGCCGCTGACAAGGTCGTGGACTATCGCACCAACGCGCTTTGGGTGCAGACCGACGAGGGCGAGGACGTGGTGCTCCAGTTCCACGGGTATCGCCTGGGCCTTGCCCCTGTTGCGTTCGTGCGCTACGGCGAGCGCATCGGCCAGGGGCAGCGTTGCGCTTACCTGCGGCTGACGCGTGTCGCAGAGGTGCACCTGCCGATAAATGCAAAAGTGCGGGTCGAGCCCGGGCAACGGGTTACCGCGGGTCTCGATGTCATCGGCAAGCTGCCGCCATCCTGACAACGCGTCCGGTGTATTGCGCGGTTTGCCGTGGCAAACTAACGACCAACCAACGAATATCCCAGTCACGAAGATGATGCAGTCCGAACAAGCGCGCCGCGCGTATTTGCGTGCGATGGGAATCGACGTCTGGATCCCGAGGGACCAGGTGGACGTGGAGCCCGGGTGCGCGGAAGCCGGGTCACAGACCGTGAGCGGAGACCTTGGCTGGGAGGGGTTGCGTAACGCCGTTGCCGCGTGCACGCGCTGCCGGCTGCACGAGAGCCGAACCCAGACGGTGTTCGGTGTCGGCAATCCCGCGGCGGACTGGATGTTCATCGGCGAGGCCCCGGGAGCCGAAGAGGACCGGCGCGGCGAGCCGTTCGTGGGGCGTGCCGGCAAGCTGCTCGACGAGATGCTGCTGGCTATCGGTGAAAAGCGGGATAGCGTGTTCATTGCGAATATTCTCAAGTGCCGGCCACCGAACAACCGCGATCCGCGCCCGGACGAAGCGGCGTCGTGCCGGCCATACCTGGAGCGGCAGATCGAGCTGGTCCAGCCGAAGATCATCCTCGCGGTTGGCCGGATTGCGGCCCAGCAGCTGCTGCAGTCCGATGCGCCCGTGGGGCGCCTGCGAGGCAAGGTTCACCAGCTCGATGCGATTCCGCTCGTTGTTACCTATCACCCGGCATACCTGTTGCGCAGCCCGTCGCAGAAGCGCAAGTCCTGGGACGATCTGTGCCTCGCCAGACGAGTCATGGCGGGAGCGGCAGAATGATACGGCCGATTGCCGAACCGCCGGCGGGCATTCGCGCGATGGGACACGACGACCTGCCGATGGTCTCGGATATCGAGCGGCGCAGTTATGAATTCCCGTGGAGTCACGGCGTGTTCCGCGACTGTCTGCTCGCGGGTTATCACTGCCTGGTTCTAGAGCGTAACGGAAGCGTCGCGGGCTACGGAATCCTCTCGATCGCGGCGGGCGAGGCGCATATTCTCAACCTCTGCGTCGATCCGAACTACCGCTCTCTCGGGTACGGCGAGCAAATGCTCGATGCGATACTGTTGCAGGCTCGCTCGTCCAAGGTGCGTGAAATCTTTCTCGAGGTGAGGCCATCCAACGTAACGGCGCTCGCCCTTTACCGCAAAAAGGGCTTCCACAAGGTGGCCCGGCGTCCGGCCTACTACCAGGCAATCGAAGGTCGCGAAGACGCCGCTGTACTCGCAAAGAAACTGATTTCCTATGATCGCTGACGAAGTCGGCCGGCGCCGGACGTTCGCGATCATCTCGCACCCGGACGCCGGCAAGACCACGCTGACCGAACAGTTGCTTCTTTACGGCGGCGCGATACAGCTCGCCGGTACCGTGAAAGGGCGCAAGGCGAGCCGCCACGCGACCTCGGACTGGATGGCGCTCGAGCAGCAGCGCGGTATTTCGGTGACATCCTCCGTGATGCAGTTCCCATACGACGACTGCGTCGTGAATCTCCTCGACACGCCCGGCCATGAAGACTTCTCCGAGGATACCTATCGGACGCTGACGGCGGTCGATTCGGCCTTGATGGTGATCGACTGTGCGAAGGGCGTCGAGCAGCGCACGATCAAGCTCATGGAAGTATGCCGGCTGCGCGACACGCCGATCATGACCTTCATCAACAAGCTCGATCGCGATGGCCGTGAACCGATCGACCTGCTCGACGAGATCGAATCGGTGCTCGGCATTCACTGCGCGCCGATCACCTGGCCGATCGGCATGGGGCGTTCCCTGAAGGGCGTGTACCACCTGCAGCAGGATCGGATCCACCTGTACCACGGCGGCAAGCGGGAGCGCGCGGCGGAGCGCAGCGTCGTGGACGGGCTGGATTCCGCGGAGGCGGCGGAAGTGCTCGGTGCCGACCTGCAGGCGTTTCGCGACGAGATCGAACTCGTCCGGGGAGCGTGCCCCGAGTTCGACGCGGAGGAATACCTCGCGGCGAGGCAGACGCCGGTGTTCTTCGGCTCCGCACTATCGAATTTCGGCGTCAAGGAGTTGTTGGACGAGTTCGTCAGCCACGCGCCGTCGCCGCTGCCGCGCGAGACCGAGCAGCGCGTGGTCGCACCGGCGGAAGACGAGCTGACCGGTTTCGTTTTCAAGATCCAGGCCAACATGGACCCGGGTCACCGTGACCGCATTGCCTTCATGCGAATCTGCTCGGGTGAGTATCGCAAGGGGCTCAAGGTGCTTCACGTGAGGTCGGGTAAGGAGATCAAGATCCCTGACGCGATTACGTTCCTGGCCGCAGACCGACAGCACGCAGAAACCGCCTTTGCCGGAGACATCATTGGTCTGCACAATCACGGCACTATCAATATCGGTGACAGTTTCTCGGAAGGCGAGACGCTGCGATTTACGGGTATTCCCAATTTCGCTCCTGAGATCTTCCGGCGCGCCGTATTGAAAGATCCGCTGCGCCTGAAGGCGCTGCAGAAAGGGCTGGCGCAACTTTGCGAAGAGGGCGCAACGCAATTATTTCGGCCGTTCCGCAACAACGACCTTATTTTGGGTGCGGTCGGGCCGCTGCAGTTTGACGTCGTCGCTCATCGGCTGCGCGACGAATACAAAGTGGAGTGCCAGTTCGAAACGATCAACGTGGCCACGGCACGCTGGGTCGAATGCGACGATGCCAAAATGCTTGAAGACTTCAGGCGCAAGGCAGAAGACAACCTGGCGCTGGATCACGGCGGGAGTCTCGTCTACATTGCCCCAACCAGGGTAAATCTGAGCCTGACCGAGGAGCGCTGGCCCGACATCGTGTTCCGGAAGACCCGTGAGCACTGACGATAGCGCCGGCCACAAGGCATTGAAGCAAGCGCCACTCTTTAACAAGAAAGTACTCGCCTGGGCGTTTTACGACTGGGCGAACTCGGCGTTTGCGCTGTCGGTACTCGCGGTCCTGTTTCCGCTGTTCCTGGGCAGCTACTGGAGCGCGGGCGACTCCGGCGCCGCCGTGACGGCGCGCCTCGCATGGATAACGGCGGCGTCGAGCGCAGTCGTATGCATCATTGCCCCCGTTTTCGGGACCATCGCCGACGCCGGCGGTTACCGCAAACGTTTCCTGTTTCTCCTCGCGATGACCGGTGCCGTGGCGACCGCGGTGCTCGCCAGTGTTGGCGAAGGCAACTGGCCGGTGGCGCTGGGCTTGTACCTGGTGGCGTCGGTGGGTTTTTACAGTTCCACGGTCTTCTACGACTCGTTGATCATCGACGTTACGGAACCGCGTTACTACAGTTTCGTTTCGTCACTCGGTTTCTCACTCGGTTATCTCGGCGGCGCGGCCTTGCTCGCGCTGCACGTCTGGATGTTGCTGCGGCCCGATGCATTCGGCTTCGCGACGCCGGACGAGGTCATTCGGTTCGCCTTCATCACGGTCGGCGTGTGGTGGGCGATCTTCATGCTGCCGCTGATGATTTTCGTGCCGGAGAAGCATAGACGGGTCGACGTAGCGGGGGGCGTAATTCGCGCCGCCTACCGGGAGCTCAGGACGACCATCCTGAAGATCGGACAGTACCGGAACGTGGTGATCTTCCTGATCGCTTACTGGCTTTACATCGGTGGTGTGTTCACGGTGATTTTCATGGCCGTTAATTACGGCCAGCGCCTTGGTTTCAGTCAGCAGGACCTCATCACCGCATTGTTGATCACGAACTTCGCGGGATTCCCGGCAACGTTACTCTACGGATTTGCCGGCCACCGCTGGGGTCCGAAGCGCGGCATCTACTTCGCGCTCGCCGTATACGTCGTCATGTCGAGCTGGGCGATCTTCATGGTCGAAGTCAGGCAGTTCTACATCATGGCGATCGTCATCGGTTGTGTGCAGGGTGGCGTGCAGGGCCTGAGCCGGTCGCTGTATGCCGCGCTGATACCGCCTGACGCGCCGGGCGAGTTCTTCGGCTTTTACAACATGCTGACGAAATTCGCCCACGTGCTGGGACCGATGCTCGTCGGTATTGCGGCGACCCTGTCGGACGATCCGAAGTGGGTGCTGCTGACGCTAATGCCGTTGTTCATCGGCGGCGGCATGCTGTTGGGCGTCGTGCGGGAAAAACAGGCAAAGAGGGTGTCGTAGGAGCGGTTCTCGAACCGCGATCGCGCGCCGAGGCGCGCTCCTACAGGGCGGCGATATCGACTTCGAGGCGCCGCAGCAGGGCCGGGTCCGGTGGTCCGTATCGGACGTCGAGGTAGGTATCGGTAATGCTGCGCACGGAATCGGCCGGCAGCGGGCTGTCGCGCTGGGCGCGGACTGCAAACCCCCTGGGCGTTTCGCCGGTTGCCGGTTTCAGGCCGGATTTTCGTACGAACCGGTCATAGAGAATGGCGGCTTTATCTCTCGAGGGCGGCCGATAGCGCAACATCAGCGCCAGGCTGATCAGCATCGTGAGCCCGGTGACCAGGGCAACCAGCGTAAGAATCATCTGGCGCCAGTCGGGGTCGTCCATGCCGAGCCAGTTCATGAATCGTTCCTGATTTTCGGGGCCGTAGCCCAGCACCCACTCGTTCCACTTCGCGTTGGCGGCATCCCATGTGAGCACCAGGTTGTGCAGAAGCCTGGACGGTGCGCCGAGGCCCCATGCTGCGGCGGTGCCATCGAACATCGCACCGGTGCGGCCGGCATCAACGCGCTCCGGCGCAACCGCGGCCGTCGGATCGACGCGGCGCCAGCCGCTGCCCGGCAGCCATACCTCGGTCCATGCGTGCGCGTCAGCCTGGCGGACAATCATGTAGTCGCCCACAGGATTCAGTTCGCCGCCCTGGTAACCGACGACGATGCGAGCCGGTATGCCTGCAGCGCGCATCATGACCGCAAAGGCCGATGCGTAGTGTTCGCAGAAACCGCGTCGGGTTTCGAACAGGAAGCGGTCAACGGGATGGCTGCCTAGCGGCGGCGGCTCCAGCGTGTAGTGGTACTCCTCCTCGTTGAACTTCTTCAGCACGGCGCGCACGAACGCCTCGTCGGAAGTGGCGGCGGCGCGCATCGAGCTCGCGAGCTCGGCTGTGCGAGGGTTGCGGCTTTCGGGAAATTCCAGATACCAGCCGCGCCGGTACGGATGCAGCTCGAGGTCGATACGATAGTCGGGATAGGAGACGGCTTTGTAAGCGATGCGCTGGTCGATCGGCTGCACGCGTGCCAGCTGATGCTGTGGGCCGAGGAACGTACTCTCGAGGTCCCAGTGGTAGGGAATGTCGAGTGCGAAAATCCAGTGTTGCCGAGTGGGCTCCAGCGTCACCTCGTATTGCACGGCTTCGCCCGCAGTCTGGATGTTCTTCAGCGCGCCGCTGGAAATCCTGGGTTCCGATATTCCCGACCAGGTGCGGCCGTCGAAGCGGTGCAGCACGAGGCCGCGCCAGTAGCGATCCCGTGGGTCCGGTACCACGCCGTCGAATTTTACGCGGAAGGCAACCGCGTCCGATTTCGAGAGTGCGCTGATGTCACCGGGGCTGATGGTGTCGCTGAGTCCCGAGACCGCGGTGCCGGTATCGATGGGCACCGCCCAGAAGGGGGTGGCGATGCGCGGAAAGAAGATCCACATTGCCAGTGCCAGCGGCGCGGCGTACAGGATCAGCCGGCTGCTCGTGCCCAGGCTGCGTCGCAAAGGCTCCAGATCGTCGGCCGCGGTCCTTAGCCAGGCCGTCATGATGAGGATGACTCCAACCACCAGGTAGGGCAGGGACCAGAGGTATTGTTCGCGCAACAGGGACGACATGACGAGAAAAATGGCAATGAACAGCAATACGAACTGGTCACGGCGCTGCCGGGTCTCGAGCAGCTTCAGTGCCGCCATGATGGCCAACAGTGCCGATCCCGGCCCGACCCCGCTGATCGTGCTGTAGGTATAGAGAACACCGAGGAAGCAGGCGAGTGCCAGGGAAGCGCGAAGCAATGCCGGCGGCACGGGCTTGCGGCGCACTTCGATCGAGTATCGCCAGATCGCGCAGGCCAGCAGCGCCGCAGTAATCCAGGCCGGCAGGTAAGGCACGTGCGGCAGCAGCGCGAATGCCAGCGCCAGCAACGTCCAGGGGAGGCTGGCAAGCAGGGAGCCGTCGGTGCCGCGCGCCCTAGCCATCAGCATCCTCCAGCCCGAAGAGCGCCAGTGCTTCAAGGCATTGGCGGCGGTGCGATTCACCGTGTGCCGGCGCGAACGACTGACCGGGGAGCCGCAAGCCGTAGTCCTCCCGCGTCCTGTCGGCGTCAATTATCCAGCGCGTGAGGATCGAGAGCCGTTGCTCGAGATCGTCCGCAATGACCGCATCGAAGTCGAACCACTGGCTGCTCATATCGGCGCCGGCAAACTGCTTGGAAAGCAGTTGATCGGTTCGCGCATAAGCTTTCCAGGCGACGTTTCGCGGCGAGTCACCGGTGTGGAATTTGCGTAAGCCCGCGAAATCCTCCTCGCCGCGGGCGTCGTGCTGTCGATGCCCGAGCGCAGTCTGCGTTGCCGGTGGCGGCGGCGCATGCTCGGACGGGTGCGGGTACACGAGCCCCCTGGGCTCCATGTGCAGCCATGCCCACGACCGGAACAGCTCGAACGGAAACAGCGTGCGTATGCCGAAACGCTCCAGCGTAATCCAGCCACGCTTCTCGGTCCCTACGGGGAGTACGAAGATCTTGCTTTCACCCTGCTCGAGGTCCTTGATGTCGCTCTGCACGTCATCGATGTAAAGCCGAATACGGTGCCGCGGGCTTTTCGAGCGGTTGGCGACAGCAATACGAAATTGCGCGGACTGCCCGGCAAATACTGGCTCGGTGCCCGCGAAGCTCAATTCGAGCCCGACGAGGTTGCGCTGGCACTGGTGCATGGCCACGAAGCCAACGCCGATCAGCATGAACGTCAGCACGAAGGACAGGTTGTTGTTGTAGTTCATCGAGCCGAGCAGCATCGCAAACGTCATCATCGCGAATACGAGGCCGACGCCCGTCGGCAGAATGTAGATGCGGCGAGGGTGCAGCTGCGTGACCGGGCCGTCCATACCCTGGCGCCTGCGCGCCCACAGACGAATACGCCTGCCGGCAGCCGCGTTGATGCCCGGCAGCAGCCGGCTAGGGGATTGCCACCGAGTCGAGGACATGCTGGCACATCTCGGCGGGGCTACGGAAGCTGGTATTGCCTGCAGGTTTCAGGCGATGTCCGGCGACAGCGGTGAATACGGCCTGCACGTCATCCGGGAAAACGCCGGAGTGGCGCTCGACGAACGCATGCGCCCTTGCGGCCGCCGCCAGGGCCTGCGCGCCGCGCGGCGACAAGCCGATCTCGATATCGGGCGATTCGCGGGTTTGACGCACCAGCGCCTGGATATAGTCGACGAGGTGCTCGCTCATGTGCATCTTTGCGGCGTCCTGCTGCAGCGTCGTCAGGATTTCGGGTGTCATCTCCGGCGTAACGCTCTCGAGCATGCTGCGCCTGTCCTCCCCGGTGATGAGCTCTCGCTCGTTTTCCGCGTTCGGGTAGCCGAGCGCAAGACGCATCAGGAAGCGGTCGAGCTGCGATTCGGGCAGGGGGAAGGTGCCAATCTGATCCGCGGGATTCTGAGTGGCAACGACGAAAAAGGGTACGGGTAATGTGCGCGTATCGCCGTCGACCGACACCTGGTGCTCTTCCATCGCTTCGAGCAACGCGCTTTGCGCCTTCGGGGTTGCGCGATTGACCTCGTCGGCGAGAATCAGCTGCGCAAAGATCGGGCCGGGCTGAAACTCGAATTTCCCGGAGTCCCTCCTGAACACGGAAACTCCCACGATGTCCGCGGGAAGCAGGTCGCTGGTGAACTGTATGCGGCGGTAGCTCAGGCCGAGTACTTTCGCCAGTGCCTGGGCAAGCGTCGTCTTGCCGAGGCCCGGCAGGTCCTCGATCAGCAGGTGGCCACGGGCGAGCAGGCAGGCGAGCGCGAGCGCTATTTGCCGGTCCTTGTCCAGGATGATCCCGCCCAGTGCGGCGCATGCACGTTCCAGTGCCTGGCGGCCTGCGTTCTTGCCGAGCGGTGTCTTTTCCAGCGGGCTTCCGCTGTGCATATGCTGCTCCCTGCCTGGGAAATACCGGAATGATTGTCCGATTATGTCACCACTATGGTCGCCAAACCGCCGGCCTTTTGCACTTAGCGGTGGTTCAGAGTGTGATGCAGTCCTCAGAAACCCGGGACGTCAGCCGAGATCGTCGAGTTTTTCGAGCTGTTCGCTGAACTGCGCGATCTGCCGCTCGAAGTCGGCCGCACGCTGCTTTTCCTGTGTGACAACGTCTGCGGGCGCATTGTTCACGAAATTCGGGTTGTCCAGCTTGGAGCGGGCGCGGTCCAGGTCGGTCTGCACCTTTTCCAGCTGCTTGCCAAGGCGCTTGCGCTCGGCATCGACGTCGATCATGCCTTTCATCGGCACGAGCAGCCTCAGTTCGTCGAGCAGCGCAGTAGCGGCGGCGGGAGGTTCTTCACCCTCGCCAAGCAGGGTCACCGACTCGACGCGGCCAACGCGATGCAGCAGCGAGCCGTGCTCATTCGCGCGGCGCACATCCGCCTCGGACGCGTTTTCAAGTATGACGGGCAGCGGTTTGCCCGGCGGGATATCCATTTCGCCGCGGATCTGGCGCACGCCGAGAATGAACTTCTTCAACCATTCGATATCGGCGACGGCCTTGTCGTCGGTTTCGCCGGCGGCGGGCTGCGGGTAGGGCTGCAGCATGATAGTCGGTGCCTCGATGCCGGCCCGCGGCGCAACCTGCTGCCAGATTTCCTCCGTTACGAAGGGCATGATGGGATGCAGCAGGCGCAGCAGGCCCTCGAGTATCTCGACGAGCGTCCTGCGTGTGCCACGCTGCGCGGCTTCCGAAGAGGTTTCCGACTGCAATACAGGCTTCGAAAGTTCCAGGTACCAGTCGCAGAACTCGTGCCAGGTAAACTCGTAGATGGTTTGTGCGACGAGGTCGAGCCGGTAGCCGTCGAAATTCCTGTGGACGGACGCGACGGTCTCGTCGAAGCGTGCACGGATCCAGCGGTCGGCCGAACTCAGTTCGACCTCGCCCGCGTCGAGCTCCCCGGTGTTCATGAGCACGTAGCGTGCGGCGTTCCACAGCTTGTTGCAGAAGTTCTTGTAGCCCTCGATCCGACCGAGGTCGAATCGTATGTCACGCCCCGTCGTCGCCAGCGAGGCGAACGTGAATCGCAGCGCGTCTGCGCCGTACCGGTCGATGCCATCGGGGAATTGCTTGCGGGTGGCCTTCTCGATCTGCGGCTTCAGGTGCTCCTGCATGAGTCCCGTGGTGCGTTTCCTGAGCAACGTGTCCAGGTCGACTCCGTCAATGAGGTCGAGCGGGTCGAGCACGTTGCCCTTGGACTTCGACATTTTCTGACCGTCCTGGTCGCGAATCAGCCCATGGATGTACACCTCGCGGAACGGGACGTCGCCCATGAATTTGATGCCCATCATGATCATGCGGGCAACCCAGAAAAAGATGATGTCGAAACCGGTGACGAGCACGCTGCCGGGATAGAAATCGTCCAGCGCTTCGTTCTTGTCCGGCCAGCCCAGCGTACTGAAGGGCCACAGGGCCGACGAGAACCAGGTGTCGAGCACGTCCTCGTCCTGCCGCAACGTCACGTCGTTGCCGATGCCGTGTTTTTCGCGCACCGCGTCTTCGGAATTACCCACGTAGACGTTGCCATCGTCGTCGTACCAGGCGGGAATGCGATGGCCCCACCACAGCTGCCGGCTGATACACCAGTCCTGGATGTTGTACATCCACTCGAAGTAGGTCTTCGACCAGTTCTCCGGGACGAAGCGGATATCGCCGTTCTCGACAGCAGCGATGGCCGGTTCGGCCAGCGGCTTGATACTGACGTACCACTGGTCGGTCAGGTAAGGCTCGACAACGGCGTGCGAGCGATCACCGCGAGGGATCTTGACCGTATATGACTCGATCTTTTCGAGCAGCCTGAGCGATTCGAATTCCGCAACGATCGCCTTGCGGGCCTCGAAACGATCCATGCCGCGATAGGCCTCCGGGACCTCGTCGTTCATCGCAGCGTCGTCGGTAAGGACGTTGTACATCGGCAGCTCGTGACGTTTACCGATATCGTAGTCGTTGAAGTCGTGTGCCGGAGTGATCTTCACGCAGCCGGTGCCAAATTCCGGGTCGACATAGTCGTCGGCAATGATCGGAATACGGCGGCCGACGATCGGCAGGATTATTTCCTGCCCGACGAGGTCGCGGTATCGGTCGTCGTCCGGGTGCACGGCAACCGCGCTGTCGCCAAGCATCGTCTCGGGACGCGTGGTTGCCACGACCAGGTGGCCTTCGCCGGATGCCAGCGGGTAGCGGAAGTGCCACAGCTGTCCATCCTCGTCGGCCGACAGGACCTCGAGGTCGGAGAGCGCCGTGTGCAGGACGGGGTCCCAGTTGACGAGGCGCTTGCCGCGGTAGATCAGTCCCTCGTCGTAAAGCGTGACAAATACTTCGGAGACCGCTCGCGACAGGCCCTCGTCCATGGTGAAGCGGTCACGACTCCAGTCCACCGAGCCGCCCAGGCGCCGCAGCTGGTTTGCAATCTGGCCGCCGGACTGTTCTTTCCACTGCCAGACGCGCTCGACGAACTTTTCACGCCCCAGCTCGCGGCGCGATGTGCCTTCCGAACTCAACAGCCGCTCTACGACCATCTGCGTCGCGATACCGGCGTGGTCCATTCCGGGTTGCCACAAAGCCTTGCATCCCTGCATTCGCTTGTAGCGGGTCAGGGCATCCATGATCGTGTCCTGGAATGCGTGACCCATGTGCAGGGTGCCGGTCACGTTCGGCGGCGGGATCATGATGCAGTAGGGTTCGCCGTCGCCGCGCGGCGCGAAATACCCGGCTTCTTCCCAACGCGCGTAAATACGTTTTTCGATTTCGTTCGGCTGGTAGGACTTGTCCATTCGTTGTCGGCGCTCGGTCGCAAAAATCAGACGTTGTGCGTTTCGAGTTCGTGCCCCTCGTCACGATAGGCGACGAAGCGCCTGCGGCTCTTCTGCTTGCTGTCCTCGTCGGAGGTTACAAGCTCCGCGATGCGCGGAAAAGCGCCCGCGCACGCAGGGATCGCGTCGTCGAGATTGATAAGCAGGTCGCGGGAACCGGCGTACCCCGCATCGCAACCCACGGTAACCGGCGCTTCGGGCTCTTCGGCACCCGCCCGAACCAGGTCGTGAGGCACGAAGCTGCCGTCGCGGAACGTCCACAGCAGTTCGTCCAGACGGCTGGCCGTCGCTTCGTCGCCGGCGTGGATATGCACCGTGTGTTCGAGCTTGTAGGCTTTCTCGGCGAGCCGGCAAGCAAAAAGCTGGCGCGCCTGATCGCCCGACTGACTCAGGACATAGAAGTCGATTCGCGCCATGGCTGTTTCAGGGCAGTGCGTTGCAGCGGGACATGACAAACTCCGACAGCATCGGCACCGGCCGGCCCGTCGCGCCCTTCTTCTGACCGGACTTCCAGGCCGTGCCGGCGATGTCGAGGTGCGCCCATTTCAGGCCGTCCGTGAACTTGCTGAGGAAGCAGCCCGCGGTTATGGCGCCGCCGTCGCGGCCGCCGACATTTGCGAAGTCGGCGAAGTTGCTCTTGAGTTGCTCCGCATATTCGTCCGAGAGTGGCAGACGCCAGGCGCGATCGGACGCATTTACGCCCGCCTCGACGATCTCGTCCGCGAGTGCGTCGTCATGACTCATGAGGCCGGTGTGGTGTTTCCCTAACGCGATGACGCATGCTCCGGTGAGCGTTGCCACGTCGATAATCGTGTCCGGCTTGAATCGCCGCGAATACGTCAATGCATCGCACAGGATAAGGCGACCCTCGGCATCCGTGTTGAGAATCTCGATGGTCTGGCCGGACATGCTCTTGAAGATATCGCCGGGAACCGTCGCCTTGCTGCCCGGCAGGTTCTCGACGGCCGGTACGACCACGTTGAGATTGACGGGCAACTTCAGCGCCGCGACCGTCGCCATGGTGCCGATGACGCTTGCGGCTCCACACATGTCGAATTTCATCTCGTCCATGGCCGGGCCCGGCTTCAGGGAAATGCCGCCCGAGTCGAAGGTTACGCCCTTGCCGACCAGTACGATGGGTTTCGATTTGCCGCCGTTCTTGTATTGCATGACGATGAGCTTGGCGGGTTCGTTGGTGCCGGCGGTGACCGAAAGCAGCGAGTGCATGCCAAGACGCTTCATGTCGGTCTCGTTGACAATGCGAGTCGTCAGCTTGCCATTGCCTTTCGCGAGCTTCTGCGCGGTCCGGGCAAGATAGGTTGGCGTGCAAACATTTGGTGGCAGGTTGCCGAGATCTTTGGCGAGCGACATGCCTTCAACGATCGCGTCGCCGTGTTTTGCACCCAGCATTGCTTTCGCCGCGTCGCCGCGGCTGGCGACCGACAGCCCGACTTTCCCGAGCGGCATACGCGAGTCCTTGCGTTTGCTCTTCATTTCCGTGAAGCGATACAGCACGTCGCCGATCGTCTGCACGGTCTGCCGCGCGAGGTAGTATGCGCCTGCATCACCGGCGCCCTCGAGGGTCAGCGTATTGAGAACGTCTTTGCACTTGCTCTCGGAAACGGTGCTGAGTGCCGCGGCCACGGCGCGGCAAAAAGCGTGGATATCGAAATCATCCGGTTTGCCGAGCCCGACGACGGCAACGCGTGCTGCCTTGACGCCGTTCAGATTGGTCAGCAGGACGCAACGTCCCGATCTGGACGATACATCGCCGCTCTTTACCAGGCGGCGCAATTCTCCATTGCTTGCTGTATCGATTTCGCTGGCGCCTGCACTAAGCTTGCCGCGATCGTAGACACCGACGATGACACAGTCCGTTGCTCGTTTGGCGGCGTTGCTGGTGGTCGTAAAATAGTCCATGGAATTCAGGGCTGTCCCGGGCAAAATAAAACCGGTAGTCTAACTGATTCGGCCGAAAACCGTTAAGGAAATCATTGACATCGATGCTGCGCATCCTCGATCGATACATATTTCGGGAAATCGCGACGACCTGGCTCGCGGTCACGATGGTGTTGTTGATGATTCTGCTGACCAACCAGTTCGCCCGGGTTCTCGGAGAGGTTGCAAAGGGCAAGTTGCCGAAAGGCGCCGCGATGGACGTCATCGGGCTCTCCGCCGTGCAGTACCTGACCGTCCTGGTGCCGATCGGGCTGTTCCTGTCCATCATGCTGGCGCTCGGCAGGCTGTATAGAGACAGCGAAATGCCGGCGATGATGGCTTGCCGCGTCGGGCCCTCAGGCGTGTACCGCCCGCTCGTGTGGCTGACCTTGCCGCTGGTACTCGGCGTTGCCTGGCTCGCGATCGATCTCGGGCCGCGTGCACTGCAGACCGTGGAGCGAATCGGCGCGGAAGCGCGCCGCGAAGCGGATCTCGCCAGCATCGAGCCGGGAAGGTTCACGGTTTTTGGTCCGAGCAGGGCGGTCGTCTATGGCGAGCGGGTCACCGCCGACGGTGTCATGGAGAATGTCTTCCTGCAGCGCTTCGTCGAAGACGATAGCGGAGAGGCGAATATTGTAGAGGTCGTGATTGCCGAGCGCGGCGAACAGGTGGAGTCTGACGATCCGGACATACGCTTCCTGGTCCTGCACAACGGGCGGCGTTACGAGGGGGTGCCGGGAACGCCGCAATTTCGTGTCGTCGAGTTTGTGGAGCACGGCATTCCGTACCGCCTGCCCAGCCTCGAGCCGCCGGAACCGGAGCCGCGCGAGATGCTCGTGACCACGCTCATGCGGTCTTCCGATCCGCTACACCGGGCGGAACTGCAATGGCGTATCGGCGTGCCGTTGTCGACGATCATTCTTGCGATCTTCGCGGTGCCCTTGTCGCGCAGCCAGCCGCGCTCGGGGCGTTATGGCAGGCTGGCGCTCGGGCTGCTGGTCTTCATCATCTACTTCAACCTGTTGAGTGCGGCAAAGGCCTGGGTCGAGAAAGGCGAGGTCGATCCTGCGCTGGGCCTCTGGTGGGTTCACGGTTTGGTACTGCTTGCGGCGCTGATTTTGCTGGCCGTTCAGAACCAGGTTCACAGGCGGCTGTTCCGATGACCGGCATTTTAAGTCAGTACCTGATGCGCACGATAATCACGAGTACCGCACTCGTGCTGTTGGTGCTGCTCGCGCTCGCGGGCCTGTTCGAGTTCATCGCGGAACTCGAAGACGTCCAGGCCGACTACAAGACGCCGCAGGCTATCCTGTTTGCGGCACTACGGCTGCCAAATCTCGCGTTCCAGATGTTTCCCGTCTCGGCGCTGATCGGTTCGCTGCTCGGCCTGGGCGGACTTGCCGCGAACAGCGAGGTCGTCGTCATGCGCGCGTCCGGACTGTCGGTCGGCAAGCTCGCAGGCATGGTTGCGTTCGCCGGCTTCGTCATGCTCGTGATTACAGCTCTGCTCGGGGAGTTCATCGGTCCTCCGCTTGACTACTACGCACGCAACATGCGCGCCGAAGCCCGTTACGGTGAAGACGATGACCGGCTCGGCAACGAAACCTGGGTCAAGGACGGTCCGGTGTATCTGCACCTCGAGCGCGTCAACACGGAATTCGACTTTGGCAGGCTGTACGTTTTTCGTTTCGACGACGCCAACGAACTGGTCTCCATCGCGCGCGCGGAAAACGCGGGGATCGGGGAAGACGATCGCTGGTTGCTCGAAAATTTCCGTGAGACACGATTCCGGCGTGACAGTGTGCAGGCCGTGGAATCGTCCGTCGCCGTCGAGTCTTTCGAAGTCAACGCCGAAATGCTCGGAAGTTCCATGGTGAAATCCGAGAGTCTCTCCGGACGGGGTCTGCTCAGCTACATCGATTACCTGAAACGCAACAGCCTTGACGCCAGCAGTTACGAGTCGGAGCTGTGGTACAGAGTGTCACGCACGGCTGCCGTCATGATCATGCCGATGCTCGCGCTGGCCTTCGTATTTGGTTCGTTGCGAAGCGGAGGCGCGGGTGCCCGGTTGATGATCGGCGTCGGTGTCGGCCTGGCTTACTACCTCGCGAGCGAGATGCTCGCCAACTCCGGGCAGGTCTTCGACCTGAACCCCGCGCTCGTGTCGTGGTTGCCATCGATCGCCCTGTTGCTGGTTACGCTCGGGGCGCTTGCGCGAATACGTTAGCCGTGGCGGGCTCGGTGCGGCTCGTTCGGTGCTGGCGGTTCTGTGCAGCCCTACTGCTCGCTTGCCTTGCTGCCTGCCAGTCTGCACCCGGCGGCGCATCGACGTATAGCGACCGGTCGGCGCAACAACCTGACCGAATCGACGCCCGAATATGGTTCGAAGCTGCAGACGCGGGCGACGCTCGCGTCCTGTCTGCGATGCTTGACGAAGGTATCGACCCTGTTGCCGAGCGCCGGGGTCTTACCGCTCTGCATATTGTCGCGAGTGGAGGGCACCTGGAGTCGGCGCGCCTGCTTGTCGATGCGGGCATCGACGTCAATCTCGGGCCGGATGAGGCCGATGCTCGAATTGCCGACGCGGCGGGGCACGGCAATCCGCAGTTGCTCGCGATGATGACCGGAGTGGAAGCGAGTCCGGATGCGGTCGCCCAGGCGACTTCACTGCGCACGCCCCTCAACCTCGCGGTTGAAAACGGCCACATGGAGGTTGCGGCGCTGCTCCTTGACGCCGGCGCCGATGTTAACGCGGGTGGCGAATGGTACAGCCCCCTCTACAGCGCGATCCTTTTCGGCGACAGGGAGCTCGTCGAGTTGCTGCTCGAGCACGGTGCGCGCGTGAACGCCGCCGTGCGGATACAGGACAGGTCGGTGTTTGCAGGCTTTCGCTATGCGCGTCCGGTGGAAGTGGCACGCATCATTGAGCGTGACGATCTCGCCGCGTTGTTGCAGGCTTACGGTGGCCGGTAGCGGATTACCCGGGTGATGTCTTGCGCGGATAATAGACCAGCCGAGTCCTGCTCAGACGGTCGTGCCAGGTGAGCTGCTCGGTATCCCACAGTTGCCAGAGAAAACCGAGTCCCAGCGGCAGCCACGACAGGATCGCCGTAAAGAACCGGAGGGTTGCCGCCCCCACGGACGGTGGCTTGCCGTCGGCAGTCTGCAGCTGCAGTCCCCACGACTGCATCCCGAGCGTCCGGCCGCGACGGCACCAGAATCCGACGAAGAAACCGTACGCCACGCCGATCAGGGTCAGCTGGTAAACGATGTGCATTGGGCCGCTGCCCGGTTCGATCGATTCGCCGCCTTCGGTCGCGATGAAAGGAAGGGTGGCGAGGAACCAGAGCGCGAGCAGAAGAAGCGAGTCGTACAGTATCGCCGCAATGCGGC
The DNA here is from genome assembly GCA_009937505.1 of Gammaproteobacteria bacterium. Classification (GTDB taxonomy): domain Bacteria; phylum Pseudomonadota; class Gammaproteobacteria; order Steroidobacterales; family Woeseiaceae; genus UBA1847. Next base: position 18,361 of record JAACFJ010000003.1, on the reverse strand, counting down.
GCAACAGCCCGGCGGTTACCATCCTCACAGCTCCCTGATGAATGCGACCATCCGCTCGCGAGTGGCGGCGTCCGGCAGTTCGCCGAAGCCGGCCTCGAGATTGTCGCGCATATGCTGCGGCTTGCTGGTCGCCGGGATGACGCAGGTCACGGCAGGGTGGCTGATGATGAACTTGAGGAAGAACTGCCCCCAGCTGGCGGCGAATTCACCGGCCCACTCGGGCAACTTACGGCCCCGCACCGCGCTGAACAGCCCACCCGCCTGGTACGGCCGGTTGACGATCACGCCGACGCCGAGGTCCTGTGCCATGGGAAGCAGACGCTGATCCGCTTCTCGCTCGCTCAGTGAATAGTTGATCTGCAGGAACTGCGGGCGATAGTCGCGTACCGCCTTCTCCAATGCATCATGAGCGCCGGCGCGGTAGTGCGTAAGTCCGCTGTAGCGGATCTTTCCTTGTTCCTGGAGTTCTCGAATACTGCGCATATGCACGCCGCTGTCGCGAAGGTTGTGTACCTGCATCAGGTCGATGACGTCCGTGTTCATGAGCCTGGCCGACCGCGACATCTGCTCGATGCCGGCATTGCGTCCGTCCGTCCAGACCTTTGTAGCAATAAACATGGCGTCACGCGGGGCGCCGCTTGCGATGATGTCGCCAATGACCTTTTCCGAGCGGTTATACATCGGCGAGGTGTCAATGACATTGCCACCGGCACCGAGCAGCAGTTCGACGATTTCGCGACTGGTGGCGATTTGCCCGGGCGTGCTTTCGACGTCGAACACGCTGTAAGTGCCGAGTCCGATCACGGGCAGCCGTTCGTCACTTGCCGGAATCGGGCGGGAGATCATGCGGCGCTCATCGGCAAGTCCGGCCACCGGCATTGAACCCATTACTGCGCATGCCAGTACCACGTCGCGCCGCGTCCACCGCGTATCAGTCATTGTCTGTCTCCTCTTGCCAGTTCGTTGTCATAGCGGCGGTAGGCCTTTCCCAGCCACATGGCGATTGCCACCCAGAGAGCCGCGAACGGCAACATGATGAGCGATATGCCCGAGTAGCCCAAACCCCACAGGATCCTCACGGTCCAGGTGCCAAGCAGATCGCCGCCGCGATAGACGGCCGTGTCGATGAAATTCTTTGACTTGTATTTTTCTTCGGGTGAAACAACGGAATAGAGCATGTCGTTCGTCGGCTTCGAGAGACCGAAACCCACGGCGCGGCGAATTGCCTGGACGGCGGCAACGGCGAGGAACGACGGGTTAAGCGCTACCAGTGCGAAACCGGCGATCGAGATAACAGGCAGAAGTGACAGCGTAATGCCAACGCCAAAACGCCACACGGCCCGTTTCACGATCAGCAACTGCACGAGCATCGCCATGGTGTTCGTTGCCGCGTCGATGAAAGCGAATGTCCGGGTGCGTTCGTCAGTGCTCGCGAATGCCTCGCCGACGAGCTCGGTCATGAACATGTAAAGCGCAGTACCGAGCAGGCTCGCGATGATCGACGCCACACTTAACGCGGTCAGGTAACGGGATCGTGTAATCAGCGTGATGCCGCCGAGCAGGTTGCCGCCCAATGGCGCAGTCGAGGCGACCGTATTTGCAACGTCGTCGCGGTGCTCGGATTCCACCCAGCTCCGCAGGCGGGTAATGCAGTAGACGCCGAACAGCAGCAGGCTCGCCGAGATCGGCAACAGGTTATGGAAGCCTATCGTGACCACGAGCCCGCCTGTTGCAAGCGGGCCGAGCAGGGCACCCGCGCTGCCACCGGCCGAGATCACGCCGAAAAGTCGCCGACCCTGTTCGCGCGTATATATGTCGGCCATGAAGCTCCAGAACACGGAGACTACGAACAGGTTGAATACGCTGAGCCAGACAAAAAAGGCGCGCCCCAACCAGACGAAGCTGAGACCGTTATTTATTGCGTAGCTGAAGCCGGCCCAGAAAAGCAGGATGTTGATGGCAAAAAAGTAATAAACCCACGGCAGAAACCGGCGCCGCGGGTACCGCGAAGCGACCCAGCCGAACAAGGGCGTGACCGCCAGCATGACGACGAAGGTGCTCGAAAACAGCCAGGGGACGTTTTGCACGCCTCCTTCCACTGCCATCGTCTCGCGCACAGAGCGCAACATGTAGTAAGCAGACAGGACGCAGAAGAAATAGATGAAGGACCAGGCGACTGCGAAATACTCGTGTCGCTCGAGTCCGAGTACGCGGTCGAGAAAGAAATGTTGCTTGCTGGCGTGTGGCGGTCCTGGCATTAGGGCGCATCATAGTCCGAACTGCGCCGATTGCCGAAATTTGGCGGTAGATGCCAGGGCCGGCACTGCGCGATCCTTGGGCGGCAAGCACCCGCAAGGAGAGGAGAGATGGAGGCAAGGACTCATCCATTGAAGTGGATCCTTGCCGTGTTGATAGTCGCACTGCCGACTTCGGCACGCGCGCAGCAGCCGCTGACCGGCGTTGACGGTTGCGCAATCTTGGCATCGGTCGTTTACACGGAGGTGACCGAGGCGAGGCTTGGCTATTATTCAGGACCAAGCGGCGATCCGTTTTTCTCGGGGCAAAACGAGACAACGCTGTGCGACGAGACCGCCCACAGCGTAACGAGGGCGTTCACGGCCGCACTTCGCCAGGCAAACATCGACGTAACGTGGGGGTTTCATGTCGGCTACAGCGGCGACTATTGTCCAGGCCACGTTCTCTCGCAATGCTTTCCGACCGGCGATCCCGCTATGCCGCCTTTGAGCGAGCGAGACCGGTCGTTCGTGATGCGGAGCTGGGAGGCAGTCTACGATTCTGTCTCTGGCCAGATGTCGCTGTATCCGGGGAGCAACGTCTCGCGCTTCCAGGGCAGTGAACTCGGCCGGAGCATCAGGCGGTTAATCACCGCAAGTAACGCTATATCCGTGGCATCGGACGGTCGGCACCTGCCGGGGGAGGAGCAGTGAGAATGACGTGCGCAATGAGCTAGAATTGGTCGGAATCTCCGCCGCTTCATGGGCGGACCGACATACTTACTATTGGATAACGAATATGACTATACGCACTGTCGTTTTTTCGATCGCACTGGCGATTTGTCTCCTGTTCGCACAAGCCGTCGAAGCAGACGTCATTCGTCTGTCGGAGCCTGTTGCGGTCACGGACGAAGCGGAAATCTTCGGCGCGCCGCTCGACGCGGATGCCCGGCCGACGTCACTGGGAGCGCTCCTGGATAGCCCCGACGATTATCTCGATGCAGCTGTCCGGATCGAGGCAAGAATCTCGCAGGTCTGCCAGAAGAAGGGCTGCTTCATGATTGCGACGAGCGGCAAGGATGCGGTCCGAATTTCATTCAAGGACTATGCGTTCTTCGTTCCCACCGACACCGGCGGAAAAACGGTGACGCTTACCGGCGTGCTGGTAGAACGCACGCTATCCGAGGAGAAGGCCGCCCACTTTCGGGAGGATGCGGGAAGCGATGCGATTCAGGCCGGCAAGGCATACGAGATCGTTGCGGACTCCGTCAGTATTCCCAGATCCTGATTTCTGCCCGACCGATAGTGGAGGGCAGTGATCCAGGGCAAGATTTGACAACTGCCCCGAGTGCAATGAGAAATCCCCATCCATGAGTGCCTGCGACGTTTATTCATACGGTGTAGTGGCGTCAAGCACCTTGTACGTGTTCAAAGGTGATTTTCCAGTTCCTGACGGCTATTCAGAGATTGACGATGTTCAGTATATGGTCGGCGGGGAGGCAGCAAATTCGTCAATCGTCCTGGCCCGCCTCGGAGTGCGAGTCAAGTTGGACGGAAACTGGCTGGGTAACGATGATCGAGGAACACGAACCAGGGCTCTGCTGGACCGGTCCGGCGTTGATACTTCGAGGCTTCCCCTGAGGGAGGATTATCGGGGCGTACTCGAGGTCGTATTCGCCGCGGATAAAACGCGAACAATTTTTGGCGGATACGGTCGGCTCCTGGAACGGGAAGACTGGAACATGCCGAGACCCGAAGATGTCCGGCAGGCAAAGGTCATTTGTCTCGATCCATTCTTTGGCAAGGCATCCCTTCGTGTTGCAGAAGTCGGCTGCGACGCTGGCATACCTGTTGTCACGATCGATTGTCTTCATGACGATCCGCTCCTCGAGTATGCCTCTGCCGTGGTCATATCGGACAACTACATTCAATGGAAATATGCTGATCATCGGCTCGAGGATCTGTTTCAAGCCTATCTGAACGCGACTGATGGCCTGGTCGTATTTACGTTTGGCGAGAAAGAGGTCTGGTATGGCAGACCGGGCACGGTCATTGGCAAGAAGCCCGCATATTCGGTCAATGCCATCGACACAAGCGCCGCTGGAGACTCCTTCAGGGCCGGTATCGTGTTCGGGTTCCTGCACGGATGGGACGACTCGAAGACGGTTGAATTTGCTGCAGCGCTTGCGGGTATTGTTTGTACTCGGTTTCCGGGCGCGTTGAATTCGCCAGGGTACGATGAAGTAATTGACTTCATTGGCACTCCCTAGGGGATTGACTCGCCGCTTCGCGGCTTGCCCTTCGGGCGCACTCGCTGTGCTCGTGCGTCTGTCGGCCGGCTGCGCCGGCCTCGGCTCGAACCAGTGAACCGCTTCCTCCATAGGCAGAGCAAATCAAATAAATAGGCCCGCACAAGGCGGGCCCATTCATTTGATTGGCACTCCCTAGGGGATTCGAACCCCTGTTACCGCCGTGAGAGGGCGGCGTCCTAAACCGCTAGACGAAGGGAGCGGAGAACGCGTTTTTGTCTGCCCCGGTTGGGCAGGGGCTGCTATTATACGGCCGCATACTTAATCCTCAAGCGGAAATCATTTGAAAAACAGCGGGAAACCTGCATCGAAAGGTCCCAAAATCATCCCCCGCTCAGCCCACGGCGTGTCCCGGGACGAAGTCTCCAAGAGTGCGCTTAAGGTACTGTACCGATTACATAAATCCGGTTATCAGGCGTTCCTGGTCGGCGGTTGTGTACGCGACGCACTGGTGGGGTTGCATCCCAAGGACTTCGACGTTGCCACGGACGCAACCCCGGATGAGGTACGCGCCTTGTTCTCGAATTGCCGCCTCATCGGGCGGCGCTTCAGGCTCGCGCACGTGCGCTTCGGCCGGGAGATCATCGAGGTTGCGACGTTTCGGGCTGCCGCCAATCACGCGGACGATGATCACGCGCACGACGACGAAGGCCGAATCATCCGCGACAATGTGTACGGCAGCATCGAAGAAGATGTCTGGCGCCGTGATTTCACGTGCAATGCGCTCTACTACAACATCGCGGACCACAGCATCTGGGACTTCGTCGGCGGCGCCGAGGACGTCAAGCAGAAACATATCGTCCTGATCGGCGATGCCGATCAGCGACTCCGCGAGGACCCGGTGCGCATGCTGCGTGCCGTGCGGTTTGCGGCGAAGCTCGAATTCACGGTCGACGAGTCCGTTAGCAAGGCCATACGCAACAACGTGGAGTTGCTTGCCAACGTTCCGGCTGCACGACTCTTCGACGAGTTCCTCAAACTGTTTCAGGCCGGTCACGCCGAGCGGACCTTTGACATGCTGCGGGAGTACGGATTGTTCGCGCAGTTGTTCCCGGCCGTCGATCAGGAATTTGCCGGGGACGAGGCATTCGCCGACTTCGTGCGGGCGGCACTCAGGAATACGGACAAACGAGTTGATGCGGGCAAGTCGGTGACGCCGATGTTTCTCCTCGGCGTGTTCTTCTGGGCGCCAGCCAGACGGCTTGCTGCCATACGACGCTCGGAAGAGAAGATGTCCGAATCCCAGGCGTTGAGCCTGGCATCCTACGAACTCGCGGGACAACAGCAGAGACGGGTGTCCATCCCGCGCCGTTTTACGGTGCCGATGCGTGAAATGATCGCCTTGCAGCCGCGATTTACCGCAACGCGCGGCAAGCGGGCGATGAACCTGCTGAATCACCGGCGCTTTCGCGCCGCCTATGATTTCATGATGCTGTTGGCCGAAGTCGGTCAATTCGACCACGAACTCGCCCGATTCTGGACCGACGTGCAAGAGCGGTCGCCGGACGACCGTGCAGAGGCCTTCCAGATCCATCGGAACCCGCGCGCGAGGCGGCGGAGCGGTCGCCGCAAGCGCCGTCCGAAGGCGGGACAATCGTCGTGAGTGAAGGGGGCGCAGAGGCCCTCGTTGGCCTCGGCAGCAACCTCGACGGTCCCGCGCACCAGATTGACACTGCGCTCGACATGCTCGACGCGATAGACGAGACGCGGGTGTTAGCGACATCCTCTCTCTACCGGTCGGCGCCGCTGGGTGGAATCGAGCAGCCTGACTATGTCAATGCCGCGGCTCTTGTAATGACAGGCCTGGACGCTCGCACGCTGCTCGAACAACTGCAGGCGATCGAGCGCTCGCGGGGTCGTGAGCGGGGTGAAGCCCACTGGGGTCCCCGCGTGCTGGACCTCGACCTCCTTGCTTACGGCGGCCTCTCGATCGACGAGCCTGGCCTCGCCGTTCCCCATCCGGGCATCGCTTCGCGAAATTTTGTATTGTTGCCGTTACGTGAAATCGCGCCCGACTTCGAGATACCGGGGCTCGGCCGCGTCCGCGACCTGCCGGTAAACAGAAGCGAGCCGCGGATTTCAAGAATTGCCTGACAGGAATGACATTGTGTCGACCCGCAGTTCCACCCAAGGTGCTGGCAGCCCCCGCTATATCGTCGTCGAGGGTCCCATCGGTGCAGGCAAGACTGCGCTGGCGAAACGACTCGCGAAGAGTCTCTCCGGCGAATTGATACTGGAGGAGGCCTTCGAGAATCCCTTTCTCGAGCGTTTCTATACGGAAGGCAGGTCGGCAGCCTTACCGACCCAGATGTTTTTCCTGTTTTCCAGAGCGCGCCAGATCGAGCAGCTTCGGCAGACGGACATGTTCGCCACGGTCCGTATTTGCGACTACCTGTTCGCCAAGGATCGCCTGTTCGCCGAGCTCAACCTCGACGCAGACGAGTTCGCACTCTACGAGCAAATCGCCGACCAATTGGCGGTCGAGGCTCCGGTGCCTGATCTCGTCATTTATCTGCAGGCGTCCGTCGACGTCCTTTTCGAACGCATCGTCCGTCGTGGCGTTGGCTTCGAAGGGATGATCGACCGTACATACCTCGAACAGCTCGCGGATATTTACGCACGCTTCTTTCACGCGTATAACGACGGACCACTTCTCATTGTGAATGCGTCGCAGATCGATCCTGTCAACAATGACGCGGATTACCAGCAGCTATTTCGCCAGATCGAACGTACGACCGGCGGGCGCCATTTCTTCAATCCGACGGCGGCTGCACTGGCCTGACTGCGTCCGCCCCGAGCTTTTCACGGAGATTCGCTAATGTATACCCAGCTTGAGCAAAGGGGCATGTCGGAACCGCCCGTCAATGTCTCTACGTTGCGCAAGATGAAGGACGAGGGCGAACCGATTGCGTGCCTGACCGCCTACGACGCGAGCTTCGCCGTTCTCGTGGATGCTGCAGGCGTGGATCTTGTGCTCGTGGGCGACTCGCTGGGTATGGTTATCCAGGGCCACGATACGACGGTCCCGGTGACTGTGAATGACATCGTGTATCACTCCCGCGCCGTTGCGCGAGGGTTACGACGTGCGTTTCTTGTCGCCGACATGCCGTTCATGAGTTATGCGAATCCCGATCAGGCGCTCGAGAATTCGGTCCGCATGATGCAGGAAGGCGGCGCGATGATGATCAAGCTGGAAGGTGGCGAAGGCCAGATCGAAATCGTCGAGCATCTAGCGCGCCACGATATTCCTGTCTGCGCGCACCTCGGGCTGAAGCCCCAGTCCGTGCACAAGATCGGCGGGTTTCGTGTGCAGGGAAGGGAGGCAGACAAGGCGAAGGACATGCAGCGGACGGCGAAAAAACTCCAGGATGCAGGCGCCGATATCGTTTTGCTGGAATGCGTGCCCAGCGAACTGGGGCAGTCCATTCGGGACGTGCTCGACGTGCCCGTTATCGGGATCGGGGCCGGACCCGATGTCGATGGCCAGATCCTGGTGCTATACGACATTCTCGATATCACACAGGGCAAGACGCCGCGTTTCGTCAAGAATTTCCAGGTCGGGCATTCGTCGCCGCTCGATGCCATTCGCTCCTACGTTACGGCCGTGAAGGACCGCAGCTACCCGGCCCCCGAGCACTGCTTCTCCTGACGTTTGGACGAGCCGATGCAAATAGTTAGTACGAGGGACGAGTTGCGCGAGCTGCACGAGAGCTGGCGCCACCACGGGGACCATGTCGCCCTCGTACCGACCATGGGTAATCTCCACGCAGGCCACCTGAGCCTTGTCGACCTCGCCAGGCAGCATGCCGAACGCGTCGTGGTAACCGTGTTCGTGAACCCCACACAATTCGGTGAAGATGAGGACTTCGACGACTACCCGCGAACCCTGAAGCGAGACACGCAGCGGCTGAAGAAACTCGAGGCCGACGTGCTGTTTACGCCCGATGTCGCCACCGTATATCCGTTCGGTATCGACAAAGCCACCGTGGTGTCCGTGCCCGGACTGACCAGGAATTTCTGCGGCGCGTCGCGGCCCGGCCACTTTGACGGCGTAACGACGGTCGTCGCACGTCTGTTCGCGCTCGTTCAGCCGGACGTCGCCGTGTTCGGACAAAAGGATTACCAGCAGCAACTGGTGATTCGCCACATGACGGCCGACCTCAGCCTGCCGATCAGGGTTATCACTGCGCCCACCATGCGCGAAGCAGACGGCCTCGCCATGAGTTCGCGCAACCAGTACCTGAGCGAGTCGGAGCGGGCGATTGCGCCGCAGCTGCATGCGTCGTTGGAAAAGATCTGTAAGGAACTTCAGAACGGCAAGCGGGATTTCGATCAACTCGAGAACGACGCGTGGGCCGGGCTCGAAGCCGCTGGATTCGTGCCGGACTACGTCGCGATACGCCGTGCCGAGAATCTCGAGCCGCCCGACAGAGACTGCGACGAAATCGTGGTGCTGGCGGCCGCGCATCTCGGCAAGGCGCGCCTGATCGACAATATTGTAATAACTATCTAGCTAGAAGGAGACCCTGTCGCGGCCTGCGTGCTTGGCGCGATACAGTGCAGCGTCCGCTGCCCTGATAAGGTTATCCAGGTTACCGTGAGGCGGCAGTTCGGCGACCCCCATGGAAATGCGGACGGGAATCTGGATCAGCGAATCGCTACCGTCTCCGGTGTCGCCGCTGACCGAGCAGCGAACCCGGTCGGCGATCACCAGCGCGGATTCCACGTCTACCTGCGGCAGCAGTACGGCAAATTCGTCGCCGCCGTAACGCACCAGCACGTCGCGCGGCCGAAAGTATTTGCGCAGTATGCGCGAAACCGCCGAGAGCGCGCGGTCCCCGGCGATATGGCCGAACCGGTCGTTGAAGTCCTTGAAGTTGTCGACATCAACCATGATCAGCGACACGGGTTCGTCGTTAGTTACACATCGCCGGATCTCGCGAGGAAACGAATCTTCCATCGAGTGCCGATTGCCCAATCCCGTCAGGGCATCCGTTGTGGCGTGACGCTCGATCTTGCGCAACTCGCCGTAACTGTCTGCAATCACCTTGTTATGGCTGCGAACGCGCTCCGACAGGACCACGAGCAGGTTCTTGGCGAACTCGTGTGAAGCATCCACCATCTGCCAGAGCACGGACTGGTGGATGACGAGCAGGTGGGTATCTTCCGCGCCGATGACGTAAGCGGAAGGATCCCTGTCCTCGATGATCGACATTTCACCCACACAGGCGCCGGTCTCCATCGTGGCAACAACGGGCCCGCCCGGCGAGCCTACGTGAACGTTCAGACCTCCGGAAAGCACGATGAAGACGTGCTCGTTTTTCGCGCCCGGCGACAACAACAATTCGCCTGCCGCAAGGTCGCGCCGGTCGCATCGCTGCAACAGATCCTGGACGTCGTGCGGACGCACGCCGTGAAAAAGCTCCAGTGCCTGCAGTAACGAGCGTTTGTAGTCCGAGTTGATTGCTAACGCCTGCTCCATGCGCAAATTGTCGCGGATTTCGTCCCTGAAAAACGCCGACTGGACCACATTATGGTGAGCCAACGTCGTAAAGGTGCAGCTATTGGCCGTTCTCGAGCTCCTCTCGCGCGGCGGCAAAAGCGACCCGATCCTCCTCGTTCGGTTCCGGGTAACGCAGCCCGATACTCTCCAGCGCGTTGATGATTGTTTCCGCGACACGCGCCCGCATGTAGGACTTGCTGTCGGCGGGTATTGCGTACCAGGGAGCCCACGGCCGCGAGGTTGCGTTGAGCGCCTCCTCGTAGGCATGCATGTAGTCGTCCCAGTGCTGTCGTTCGATTACGTCACGGGGTTCGAATTTCCAGTTCTTGCTCGGGTCATCGAGTCGTGCCAGGAAGCGCCGTTTCTGTTCCTCGCGGGAAACGTTGAGCCAGAATTTGATGATCACGGTGCCGTTGCGCGCCAGATGCTCTTCGTGCTCGCGGATGGAGCGCAGCCGCTCGTTCCAGATTGTCTCGAGATTCAGCTCGCCCGGTATCTTCTGTGATGCGAGTATTCGCGGGTGCACACGAACGACGAGCACTTCCTCGTAGTGACTGCGATTAAAAATTCCTATGCGCCCGCGCTCCGGCAGGCACTTCGTCGTTCGCCAGAGGAAATCGTGGTCGAGCTCCTGACTTGACGGCTTCTTGAAGCTGAATACCTGGCAGCCGGACGGGTCGACGCCCTGCATGACGGCCCTGATCGTGCTGTCCTTGCCGGCGGCATCCATTGCCTGGAATACCAGCAGTACTGAATGACGGTCACCCGCCGCCAGCACGCGTTGCAGCTGCTTCAGTGCGTCGGTCGCACGCTTGCGATGTTTGCCCCTGTGCGGATGGCGTTCGGTCAATGCCGACGTGCTCGCCTTGCTGACCCGAAACGAACCGTCGAACGGTACGAGATATTCTGACGCGGGCGCCTCGAACATGTTTTCCCCCTGGTTGTTATTGCTGTTTGTCATGCTGAGCCAACGCCCATTCGACGTGCTCAGCCACGAGTTTTGAGTCTGAGTCACGCCTTTTGTTCAGTACGGCGATAACCTCCGGCGTCGAAGCCGCATTACCGAGGGCAACCGCGACGTTACGCAGCCATCGCTCATAGCCGATGCGCCGGATGGCGCTGCCTTCGGTATTCGTGAGCCACGTCGCTTCGTCCCAGGCGAACAGTTCCACCAGATCCGCAGTATCGAGTTGGTGTCGCGGTGCGAAGTCGGATTCATCACTCAATCGCGCGAACTTGTTCCACGGACAGAATAGCTGACAGTCGTCACAGCCGTAGATGCGATTGCCAATCGCCTTTCGGAACTCTGCCGGAATCGATTCCTTGAGCTCGATCGTCAGGTAGGAAATACAGCGCCGGGCATCCAGCTTGTAGGGTGCGACGATGGCGCCGGTTGGGCAGACGTCGATGCATGCGCTGCATGTGCCACAGTGCGAGTCCTCGGCGGCGTCAATGGGCAACGGCAGATCCGTATAGAGTTCGCCGAGAAAGAACCACGATCCGGCGTCGCGGTTTATCAGGTTCGTGTGCTTGCCGATCCAGCCGAGGCCGGCTTTTTCTGCAATCGCTTTTTCGAGTACCGGGGCGCTGTCTACGAATACCCGGTAGCCGAAACTTCCGACGCTTTCTTCGATGCGGCGAGCAAGTGCGCGCAGGCGGCTGCGCAAGAGCTTGTGGTAGTCGCGGCCGAGCGCGTAGCGAGATACATAGGCTTGCCGTTCATCATCGAGCATCGCAATTGCTTCGGCCTGCGATTGCGGCAGGTAGTCCATGCGCGCGGTGATGATGCGCAGCGTGCCCGGCACGAGTTCCTGAGGGCGGCTGCGCTTGGTGCCGTGCCTCGACATGTAGTCCATACGGCCGTGGTAACCGGCGCTCAGCCACTCTCGCAGGCGTGATTCGGCTCGTTCGAGGTCGATATCGCTTACGCCGATCTGCTGGAACCCGAGGTCGAGAGCCCATGTGCGGATGTCGGCCAAGAGCCTTGCGGGTTCGTCGATTCTTTGCCGGCTTTCAATCATCGCTGCCAGTATAATCGTGCCGATGCGAACCTTACCCAATGAAATCTATTCTGTTGCGACGGTCCGCGAGATCGATCGGTCTGCGATCGAAGACGAGGGCATTCCGGGTTACACCCTGATGACGCGGGCCGGCGCCGCTGCGGTTCGTGCTGCTCGCGAGCAGTTTCCCGACGAGACACGCTGGCAGGTCGTCTGCGGCGCCGGTAACAATGCCGGCGACGGCTACGTGGTGGCAAGACTGGCCGCCCAGGATGGAATCGTCGTATCCGCGCTGGCGCTCGTGGACCCGGAGTCGCTGACGGGTGACGCGGCGACCGCCTATGGCGATTTTGCCGCGGAGGGCGGCGTCGTCATGCCGTGGGAGGGCGCTCTGGACGACGAGGCCGGTCTGATCGTGGACGCTCTGTTGGGTAGCGGTCTCGAACGCGATGTCACCGGCGAATTCGCCAAAGCCGTGTCGGCCATGAACGCACATCGGGCCCGCGTAATGGCGCTCGATATCCCGGCCGGTGTCCACGGCGATACCGGGGAGGTGATGGGTACGGCAGTCCAGGCTGACCTCACGGTGACTTTCGTCGGCCTGAAGGCCGGGCTGTTCGCGGGAGAAGGGGCGGAGCTCAGTGGTGTGATCGTATTCGACGGTCTCGACGTGCCGGAACATTGCCGCCCGCACGATCAGGCCATGAGCCGGCGAATATCGAGTCGCATTTTGCGCCGCTGCCTCAAGCGGCGGCCGCGTAGTGCTCACAAGGGTGATTTCGGCCACGTGCTGATCATCGGCGGGGGCGAAGGCATGCCGGGCGCGGTCAGGCTGGCCGGCGAGGCGGCACTCCGCGCGGGAGCGGGCCTGGTAAGCGTTGCCATGCACCCCTCGCATGCAACGGTCATCGTAGGCTCCCGTCCCGAACTGATGAGTCACGGTATCCCTGACGCCGATTCCCTGGCGCCGCTGCTCGAAAGGGCGACGGCTGTCGCGTTCGGCCCCGGCCTGGGGACCTCGGATTGGGCGCGGCAGCTCTTTGCGGCCGTCAGCGCGCTCGAGTTGCCGTGCGTGTGGGATGCGGATGCGCTGAACCTGCTTGCGGAGACGCCGGCGAAGAGTAAACGACGAATCATCACCCCGCATCCCGGCGAGGCAGGTCGGCTGCTTGGCAAAACGACGTCAGCCGTGCAGGGTGACCGGCGAGCCGCCCTGAACGCGCTGCAGGAAAAATACGGTGGCGTCGTGGTACTGAAAGGCGCGAATACCCTTGTAACGTCAAAAAAGCAGGTTCCCTGGCTTTGCACGTCCGGCAACCCGGGCATGGCGAGCCCGGGGATGGGCGATGTCCTGACGGGTGTCGTCGCTGCCTTGCTGGCTCAAGGGCTGGGCAAGGAGGCGTCAGCGGTCGTCGGTGTCGAGGCGCATGCGCGCGCAGGTGACTACGCAGCCCGGTCCGGAGAGCGCGGCACTATCGCCTCGGACCTGATTGCCGAACTCAGGCGCGTCATAAATCCATGAGCGTGTTTCTCCCGGACGAGAGCGCCACTGAAGCGCTGGCCACGCGGCTTGCCGCTGCACTGCCGCCACGTACTGCCGGGCTGACGCTACTGCTGCGGGGCGACCTGGGCGCCGGCAAATCCACGTTTGCGCGCGCGCTGATTCGTTCGCTCGGCCATTCGGGCGCGGTGCCGAGCCCCACCTATACGCTCGTAGAGCCGTACGACTTGCCGGGCGGGATGGTTTATCACGTTGATTTATATAGGGTTTCAAGCGAGGACGAGTTGCGCTACCTGGGCTGGACCGAGCTCGACGAGGGTTTCCGAATTGTCGAATGGCCCGATCGGGCGCCTGGCATCGCGGCAAGAGCGGATATCAGCGTCGAGTTCGAATACGAAGAGCCCGGCCGCAGGGCGAGCATCGTCGGTCTCAGCCCGGACGGCAAGCGGATCGTTGCCCGGCTCGATACGGCCACGGCAACTGAGCCAGTAAATTAATAATCCTCTTTATCCTGCTAATTTTGAAAAGAATATTCTTGGAATTCGCTGCGAATTTCGTATACTGACGCGACATAACTCCAAGGCTTGGGTGGTTGCCTCGCGATGCGATTTTCGCGTTTTCTGATCAGCGGCGCTCTGATCCTGCTCTGCACCGCAGCGCAGGCCGCAACCACCGTGGAAAATATCCGGGTCTGGTCTGAAAGCGGCAAGACGCGCGTCGTCCTGGACCTTAGCCGCCCGGCCGCGCACAACATCTTCACTCTGCGCGGGCCGGATCGCCTCGTCGTGGACCTTAAATCGAGCCGTCTCTCGGAATCGCTGCAGGCAATGCCCAAGGGGGCGGGATCTGTACGCTCGATCCGCAGTGCAGTGCGCGCCAACGGCCAGTTGCGCGTCGTCCTCGACCTCAACGAAGCCGTTCGCTCGCGGAGCTTCACCGCAGGCCCCAACAACAAATTCGGCGATCGCCTGGTTATCGACCTGCAGCGCAGCGGCAGCCCGCACACGGTCAAGACGGCATCGGAGTCCTACCAGCCCGGGCGCGACGTCGTCGTTGCTATCGACCCGGGACATGGTGGTCACGATCCGGGCGCCGTAGGCCGTGGCAAGACTCGCGAGAAAGACGTGGCGCTGCAGATTTCCCGCACCCTCGCTGCCCGCATCAACTCGGAACCGGGCATGAAGGCGGTGCTGGTGCGAAGCGGTGACTACTACGTCGATCACCGCCGGCGTATGGAGATCGCGCGGCGTAACAAGGCGGACCTGTTCATATCGGTGCACGCTGACGCGGTCGACGATCGCCGCGCCTACGGGGCTTCCGTGTATGCGCTGTCACTCAAGGGCGCGAGCGATGAGGCAGCCCGGCAGCTTGCCGAGCGCGAGAATGCGTCCGTGCGCATCGGCGATGTCTCCCTCGAAGACAAGGACGAGGTGCTTGCCTCGGTTCTGCTCGACCTGTCGCAGAGCGCGGCGTTGAGCGCAAGCCTGGACGTCGGCTCCAACGTCATCGGTGAGCTGGCTCGCCTTGGCAAGGTGCACCGCCGCAAGGTTCAGCAAGCCGGGTTCCTCGTGCTGAAGTCGCCGGACATGCCCTCGATACTCGTAGAGACCGCTTTTATCTCGAATCCCTCCGAAGAAAAGAAATTGCGCGACAAGCGCCACCAGGGGCGGCTCGCCGACGCGATTCTTGCGGGCGTCCGTAGTTATTTCTACGCGAATCCGCCGCCCGATACGCGTATCGCCATGGAAATGCGCCGTGTGCCTTCCAAGCAGGTGCGGCACGTCATTGCGCGCGGCGACACGTTGTCGGAAATTGCAGAGCGCTATAACGTCAGTGCTGCCGCGATTCGTGCGGCTAACAAGCTGTCAAGCGACAGCATCCGGGTCGGCCAGACGCTGAGTATTCCGCTGTACGCGGGTACCTGACGCCAGCAGGCCGAGACATTTCCACCGCGATTTGAAAAAATGACGGGTTTGAGGACCCGTCATCCCCCATGTCAATCCAGCAACTGCCCGGCCACCTCATCAACCAGATCGCTGCCGGCGAGGTCGTCGAGCGGCCGGCCTCCGTCGTCAAGGAGCTCGTCGAAAACAGTCTCGACGCCGGCTCCGACGATATCCATGTCGACATAGCTGCGGGCGGGGCGAAGCTGATCCGGGTGCGCGACAACGGTAGCGGCATCGACAGGGACGAACTGTCTTTGGCGCTTGCCAGGCACGCGACCAGCAAGATCTCGAGCCTGGAAGACCTGGAGGCCGTCGTATCGCTGGGTTTTCGGGGTGAGGCTTTGCCGAGTATTGCCTCGGTGGCGCGCCTGGTACTGACGTCGCTTACCGCGGCGGATGACGTTGCGACGCAGGTCGAGGCCGACGGCGGGGAGATCAGTAGTCCGCGTCCCGCGGCCCACGCGCGCGGCACCACGGTCGAGGTACACGACCTGTTCTACAACACGCCGGCAAGACGCCGTTTCCTGCGAACCGAACGGACGGAGTTCGGGCATATCGAGAAATGGCTGCGGCGCCTCGCTCTGTCGCGGCCGGGTGTTGCGTTCACGCTGACGCACAACCGGCGCACGGTGCTGAAATTGCCCGCAGCAATCAGCAGGGAACAGCAGCTGGCGCGTTTAGCCAAACTGTGTGGGGAGGCATTCGCCGACCAGTCGATCCATCTCGAGCACGAGACCGACGGCATCGCGTTGCAGGGCTGGATTGCGCTGCCGACCTACAACCGGAGCCAGCCGGACCAGCAATACTGGTTCGTCAACGGCCGCAGCATCAGCGACAGGACCCTGACGCACGCCGCCCGGCACGCGTATCGGGACGTCCTGTTCCACGGCCGCTTTCCGGCCTACGTGCTCAATCTCGCCATGGACCCCGCCGGCGTGGACGCGAATGCGCACCCCGCGAAGCATGAAGTTCGCTTCCGCGATGGGCGGCGTGTGCACGGTATTGTCTCGCAAACCCTGGAGGCCGCGCTTCGCGATACTCGGCCTGGCGGTCATGCGCCGGCCCCTGCATCCATCGTCCGCTATCCGGAGGCCGCGCAGCGGCCGATGCCGTTGCCCGGTGTCGAGCGGGGCGGTCCCGCAAACGTTCGGGAAGCACTCACGGGTTACGGCGCCCTTGGCGGTGCTTCTGCGGCATTGCGGGTCGACACCGATCCGGGCGATGTGCCGCCGCTGGGTTTTGCCATTGCGCAGCTCGCGGGCGTCTACATTCTTGCGGAAAACAGCGACGGGCTGATCGTGGTCGACATGCACGCCGCGCACGAGCGCATCACCTACGAAAAGCTGAAAAAGAGCTTCGATGATCGCGTCATCGTGCGGCAGCCGTTGCTGGTTCCGGTGACTCTTGCGGTCGCGGAGAACGAAGCAGACCTGGTCGAGCAGGCATCGCAGGATCTCGAGGCGCTCGGGTTGTCAGTGGATCGCGGCGGGCCATCGACGCTCGTGGTTCGCGAAGTGCCGGCGTTACTCAAGGACTCCGACGTCGAGTCGCTGTTGCGCGATTTATTGTCGGATATCGGGGAGGCAGGTAGCAGCAGCCGTCTCGAGGACGCAAGCGACGAGTTCCTTGCGACGATGGCGTGTCATCATTCGGTGCGCGCCAACCGCAGATTGTCGCTGGAGGAGATGAATGCGCTGCTGCGGGAAATGGAGACGACGGAGCGCGCCGACCAGTGCAACCATGGACGGCCGACGTGGACAGCGATCTCGATGGCAGAGCTGGACCGGCTGTTCCTGCGCGGCCAGTAAAGGCACCTCATATAGCAATCCAAACTGCAATCTGTCTCATGGGCCCGACCGCGTCCGGTAAGACCGAGGTGGCGATCGAACTGTGCCGGCGATTTCCCCTGGCGGTGATCAGCGTCGACTCCGCGCTGGTCTACCGGGGCATGGACATCGGGACGGCCAAACCGGACCAGGCCACGCTGCGTAAGACGCCGCATCGCCTCATCGATATTCGCGACCCCGAGGACAGCTACTCCGCGGGCGACTTCGTGCGCGATGCGATGGAGGAGATGAAGGCAATTTTCGAGTCCGGCCGGACGCCACTGCTGGTGGGCGGGACGATGATGTACTTTCGCTCGCTGACCGCGGGCATGGCCGAGATGCCCCCCGCCGATGCGGAGGTCCGCGCGGCGATCGATGCAGAGGCAGAGGAGCGGGGTTGGCCGGCGCTCCATGAAGAATTGCGGCGGCTCGATCCGGTGGCTGCGCAGCGGATCAACCCGAACGACAGCCAGCGCATCCAGCGCGCGCTCGAGGTATACCGGCTGAGCGGTCGCGCCCTGTCGGCATGGCAGGAGTCCACGACTGTGGGGACTGCCGCGGCGGCGATTCGCTTCGAGAAACTGGCGCTCCAGGTCGAGCCACGGTCGCTGTTGCACGAGCGCATTGCGCTGCGCCTCGAACGCATGCTGGACACCGGTTTCGTGGATGAAGTCCGGCGTCTCATGCGGCGCCCGGGCTTGCACCGCGAAAGCCCGGCAATGCGTGCCGTCGGCTACCGGCAATTCTGGGCGCACCTCGCCGGGGAGTGTTCGTTCGACGAGGCACGGAGCCGGGCGCTGGCCGCCACGCGGCAGCTCGCAAAGCGGCAGATCACGTGGTTACGGTCCGAAAACGGCTTGAAACCCTTCGATGCCCTTGATTCTGGCGTGGCAGATGCTATATCGGGGGTTCTTGCGGTCCGGTAGGGCCGATTTTTTGGCTTGGTTTGGGCCGGCCTGTGATAGACTTTTTTTGACGCTTAGGCTGAACATCGCACAAGGGCAACCGGCGCCACCGGTACGCGGGTTCAAATAACAATCAA
>JAACFJ010000166.1 GCA_009937505.1 Gammaproteobacteria bacterium | reverse complement strand
TCTTCCCGACGCTGGCGAGCGAGCTGTTTCCGCCGCTCCTGACGGGTGTGCTCTTCGTTATCGTGCTCTCGGCGATCATGTCGACGGTCGATTCGCTGCTGCTGCTGGCGTCGTCCTCGATCGTGCGGGATACGATGCAGAAGATGCTGGGCAGCCCGAAAAGCGACGCCACGCTGGCCGGGTACGGCAAGGTCGTCACCGTGATTATTGGCGTGATCGCCGTGTTCGTTGCCTTGTACATGGCCGAGAACAAGCTGATCTTCTGGTTCGTGCTGTTCTCGTGGTCCGGCCTGGGCGCCGCGTTCGGTCCCGTGGTGCTGGCGTTGCTTTACGACAAGCGCACCACGGGGGCCGGTATCGTCGCCGGCATGCTGGGCGGATTCCTGACCAGCGTCGTCTGGGTGCAATACTTCAAGGCGGGAGCGTATGGGCTGTACGAGGCCATCCCGGGCTTCATCGTGGCGGCCGTGGCTACCATCGTCGTGAGCCGAATCACCGGCAAGTAAGCCCCGGAACCCGTATTTTGTAACCAAATTCGCGGCCGCGCGCTATAAGCCTGCAGATGGTTAATCAGAGGATTCACGCCATGCGCTTTTCCAAACACTTGATTCTCGTGCTGCTGCTGGCCCTGCCAGGCCTCGCGCTGGGCGAATTGACCGCGTCCGGTCTTCCGGCAACGTCGACCTGGTATTTCCACGCCGACTTCGACGAGATGCGAGGCTCCGCGGCGGGCAAGCCACTTTACGACTGGCTGCAACGCGAGGTCTTCGCCGACGTTCGCGAGGATGCCGGCATCGACCTCGACAAAGAGGCCGACAAGATCACCGCATTTTCTGCCATCGAGAGTGGTGCGGTGGTGTCGATCGAAGGCAACATCAGCCAGGAAACCAGGGACAAGCTGCTCGCGATGGCTGCGGGGGCCGATGAGTTCGACACGCTGAAGCACAAGGGCCTAACGTTCTATTACGCCAAAGGCGACAATCACGACCCGAACAATAAAATCGAGGTCGATTCATTCGAAGACGGCGCCTACTTCACCTTCGCCCTGAAGAACCGCATCCTCGCCACATCGTCGCGCGAGCAGATGGAAAGCATGCTCGACAGCAAGGGCAAGCTGCCGACACGCAAGTCGGGTCGCGGCACGTTGATCGTGCTCACCGCGGAAAAAAGCCTCATCCAGGCCGGCATCCAGGCCGACCAGGTCGAGGACAGGGGTGAGGGCGGCTGGCAGTCCAACATCCTGAAGAACACCGAGCAGCTCGCGGTCATGGTCGCGGATGCTGCCGGCAAGATAGCGATCGAAACTCAGCTGATTGCGACGCAGCCGGAGATGGCGGAGTCGCTCGCCAGCATCGTGCGGGGACTCATCAGCCTCGCCATGTTCAGCGAAGACATGGACCCGGAGATTGCGGAGTTCCTGAAAGGCACGAAAGTCGACGTGGACGGCTCATCGCTGAACATCAGGCTGGCGCTCGATCCCGAGAGCGTCATCGTGGCCCTGGACGACTAGCGGACCGGCGGGAGCGCAGACTCGCATCGTGAGCGATGAACTGAAACTCATCGATGCCGCGAAGGGCGGTTCCGTGGACGCGTTTACCGAACTCGTGCACGGTTACCGCGAGGGCCTGTTGCGCTTCCTGCTGACGAGATGCTCGAGCCATGCGGATGCGGAAGACGCGCTGCAGGACACGCTGATCAACGCCTATCGCTATATCGGATCCTACAATCCGCAGTGGCGTTTCAGCACCTGGCTCTACCGTATCGCTATCCGCAATGCAGGAAAGCTCAGAAAGGAAAACCTGGCCGAACTCGGCGACCCCGCGGATCCAGGCGCCGATCCGCTTGCGCACTGCATCGCAGATTCGGAGCGCGACAATTTATGGCGCAGCGCCAAGCGCGTCCTGTCGGACGAGGTGTTTGCGGCGATGTGGCTGCGCTACGTCGAGGATATGTCGGTGCGCGATATCGCAAGCGTTCTCGAGCGATCGTCATCGTGGACCAAGGTCAATCTTCTCCGGGGCCGACGCGCGCTGGAGGTCGAAATGAACGGTACGGCCGGCAACGCCGGAAGTGAAGCTTATGGATAAACTCGCCAAAAGGCTGCGCGAAGACGCAGCGACCATTGATGCGGAAATCTCCGCGCAACTCGATAGCCGCATCCAGGCGTCGCTCGCCGCGATCGAGCCCGAGACGGTGCGGCGACAACGGAAGCCCCGGCGCCGCCCGGTGTCCTTTTGGCTGGCCAGCAGCCTGACGGGTGTTGCAGCAACGCTTGCGGTGATCGCGGTTCTGAACGTCGTCGACGTGGACGAGCCCGCAGCGGTGTCCCGGACCGTGGCCGACAACACGATGCCGCCGATCGAAATCCCTGTCCTCGATCTCGATGTCGAGGCGGCAACGCTGACGGGGCCGCTGGCCCGGGAGCTGGAAGACCTGCAGGCCGATCTCAAGAAGGCGGAGGAGGTCATGCGCGGTGACGTGAGGATCGATTTCTGAATTCGGCCGCGAATTGCAACCATGGCAGCCGGCTGATGATAAAGTTGCCGGAATGGGACGTGCGATCATACTGGTGATGGACTCGTTCGGCATCGGCGCCACAGCCGATGCCGGCAAGTTCGGTGATACGGGAGCGGACACGCTCGGCAGCATCGCCAGGGAGCGAGCCAGGTCGGCCGACGGACCGCTGCGGCTGCCGAACCTTGCCAGGCTGGGGCTCTTCGAGGCGAGCCGGGAGAGCACGGGAGACTATCCCGAGGGCGTGACCACCGGCGGCGAGATCGTCGGCGCCTACGGCTATGCCGAGGAGCTCTCGAGCGGCAAGGACACGCCCAGCGGCCACTGGGAGATCGCCGGCGTTCCCGTGCTGTTCGACTGGGGTTATTTCACCGACAGGACCGACACTTTTCCGCGGGGGCTAATCGACGAGCTCGTGGAACGCGCCGGCTTGCCCGGCGTTCTGGGCAACTGCCACGCGTCCGGCACGACGATCATCGCCGAGCTCGGCGACGAGCACATCCGGACGGGCAAACCGATCGTGTATACGTCCGCGGACAGCGTATTCCAGATCGCGGCCCACGAAGAGGCGTTCGGGCTGCAGCGGCTTTACGATGTCTGCGATATAGCCCGCGAGCTGGTCGATGACTACAACATCGGCCGCGTCATCGCGCGGCCTTTCGTCGGCGACGGTCCCGACAGCTACGTTCGAACCGGCAACCGGCGCGACCTTACGACGCCGCCGCATTCGCCGACGGTCCTCGACAAGCTCGTGGCGGCCGGCGGAGACGTCATCAGCATCGGCAAGATCGCGGATATCTATGCGAGCCGGGGTATTAGTAGAAAGGTGAAGGCGAGCGGCAATGCGGCATTGTTCGACGCGACGCTCGAGATCATGGCGGAGGCGGACGACCGGTCAATCGTGTTCACGAACTTCGTCGATTTCGACATGCTCTACGGTCATCGCCGGGATGTCGCGGGCTACGCGGCGGCGCTGGAGTATTTCGACGGGCGACTACCGGAGTTACTCGAGTCCATGCGCCCGGACGATTTCCTGGTCATCACCGCCGACCACGGCTGCGACCCGTCATGGGAAGGATCGGATCACACGCGCGAGCATATCCCGGTGCTGGCTTTCGGCAACGAACTCGCCGCCGGATCGCTCGGCAAGCGCAAGACGTTCGCGGATATCGGGCAGAGCCTGGCGACGTATTTCGATCTGCCGCCGATGGACTACGGCGAGAGCTTTATCTAGGCGAACTTGCGGCGCCTGATTGCCAGGAGCCCGAGAAGAGACAGCAGCCACAGCCCGGTACTTCCGCCACCGCTGTCTTCCTGCGGCGCGCTGACGTTGACTGTTGCGTTCGCCGAGTTGTTCGCCGGGTTCGCTTCGGCTTCCGTGGACGACAGGGAGAAGTTGATTGTCTTCGTGCCTTCGCTGGTCGCGGTCAAACCGAGGCTCAAGGTCGTGTTTGACTGTGCCGCGAAGGTTGCGCCTTCACAATCGATCTGGGTGTTGCTCACGGTGCAGTTACCCAGCGGCCAGCTCGCGCTATCCGCGCGCAGCCCCGGCGACAGCGCGATACTCAGCGTAACGTCCGTCGCGTCGAGGATAGAAGTGTTCTCGAGTAACGCCGTCAGCCCGGTGCTCTGATCGATGCCGAGCTGCCGCGTGGTCGGCGGCGTGACCGCGAGGTTGACTGCCGGCTGCACCGTCAGCGTGACGCTGCTCTCGTTGTCTGAGAGGTCGGCATTCTGTGGTATCTGAAGTCAATACCACGCTCACGGTTGCCCTGCCGGCGACTTCGCCAATCGTGCAATTGACGACGCCACCGCCATCGATACAGCTACCCAAAGACGCGGCAGCCGAAATAAGTGAAACGTTGGTGGGTATCGTGAAATCGGCAAGCACGTTGGTGGCCGGAAGTGTCCCGGCATTTACGAGATCGAACGAGATCGTGGCCGCATTGCCGAGAAGCTGTTGCGGGTTCGGATCTTCTATCCCGACACCCATGTCAATGCTCGGCAAGGGAGCAATGCAGCCCCGTATTTCCGCCTGTGCGATGTCGTCGGCCATCTGGTCGAGACTGCACTGCGAGAACCGGTTGCTGCCGTTGAGGCTCGTCGCCATGATGTAATCACCGATGACGTCCGAGCACGCCGACTCGGGAGCACCGTCGTGCGGTGCGCCGAAGTTGTGGCCGATTTCGTGCGCGGCTATCAGGCTGTCGAAGGTCGCATCACGACGGCCCTCGCTGAGGCCCGCGCCGAAACTGTTGCTGCAAAGCACCTCGCCTCCACCCTGTCCGACGCCGCCCGTGTAAGCGATACCCACCGTCGAGTTGCTTGCAGGGTCACCGCCTTCGACATCCTTGCCCGTCCAGAGATGGGTAAGGCCGTTCACGTTCTGGTTGGCTTCCCCATCTCGGTAGGTGCCGAGTTCGCCAAGCAGTGCGCTCGCGTTAACCGTCGTGGAAAACGGGTAGGAAGGGCTGGAAGAATTCGAGAAAACCTGCACGAGTGGCCAGTTGATCTGGATACCAACCTGTTCGCTGAAATAGCCGTCGACGAGGCTCATTCGATCGATGATCGCCAGGCTCGGGTCGCCCGCGTGCAGGTCGAAAAACTCGGCGTCGGCGACGATACCGATGTCGATTTCGGACACGGCGCCTTCACCCTGTGCGGATGCCGCGTTCAACTCCGATACCAGCGAATTATATACGGCGCTTCCGCTGGTCAGCTCGCCACCCGCACCGCAGGTCATCGACCCCGCAGCGACATACGCGTCAGCGAGGCGATAGATGATCGAAGTATCCGTGTTCGCGAGGTTGTCGCCCGGCCGTCCGATGGCGTATAGCTCGTTGCCGTCCCAGATCAGGCCTGCCGGGATCCCTTTCGAAATGACGATGCGGGCCCAGGAATCGTCGATGCCGCGGAGCCGCCCGCGGTAGGGGACTGTTGGGTGTCAGCTCCAGTTCGAAGCTGCGCCCCAACGCGTCGAAGCTGAGGTCAACGGGCCCCGCCACGCCGATTTTCTGGCTGCCGTCGATGCCGGCACCCCTGATGCTCAGGCGTTGCAGCGACTCGTGGTGTGACAGGGAAATTCCGGCATGCTGCCCGGCAGACGTCGCCGTCGAAAAACTCAATATTGCCCAAAAGGCTAACCATCTGACGCCTGACATAATGCTCTCGGGATTGCTGAAACCGACCAACTGTTAGCTAATCAGACACCTTCGAGGGCGACAAGGAATTATCCGTCGCTTCGCGGCGACATCGCCCTTCAAAGTGTGTCGCAGTTCTCAAATTTTCGACAAAGCGGCACTGCAAGAGTTCTGTGCAGTCGAGTTTATTCGCCCGGGCCGAGCAGGAGCGCGCAGGTCGGTACTGCCTTGTCGCGCTGCCACGATTCAAATTCCGCGCCGGTCAGCAGGTACACCTGGTCGGGTCTGCGGACCAGGTGCATTTCGCCGGCGAGCTCGCCTACATCCGTTACAAGGCGCACGACGTCGTCCTCGACGACATAGGTGCCGCGTACCGGGAACCCGGG
>JAACFJ010000165.1 GCA_009937505.1 Gammaproteobacteria bacterium | reverse complement strand
GATTGCCCTCCTTGTCGACGCTGAGTACCAGGGGCGGCGTATTCGGCGCATCCTGGATCGGCTGCGCCGCGGCTTTCGGCAGGTCGACCTCGATACCCTGCGTCAGCAGCGGCGCCGTCACCATGAAAATGACCAACAATACGAGCATCACGTCGATGTACGGCACGACGTTGATCTCGCCCATGAGCTTGCGTTTCTGCAGCGGCGTCGGCATGTCAGGTTCCTCGCTTGGCTCGCGCGTGACGGTGCAGGATGCTCGAGAACTCCTCCATGAAACCGTCGTAGCGGTATTCGAGCCGCACGACCTTGTCGGCATAGTGGTTGTAGGCGATCACGGCCGGAATCGCCGCAAACAGGCCCATGGCGGTGGCAATCAGTGCCTCGGCAATCGGCGGCGCTACCGTGGCCAGGGTCGCGGACTGCATGTTGCCGATTTCCATGAAGGCATTCATGATGCCCCAGACCGTGCCGAAGAGGCCCACGTAAGGACTCGTCGAACCGATCGTCGCCAGCGGAGCGAGGCCCTGCTCGAGCCGGTCCACCTCGCGCATCTGCGACACGTGCATTGCACGGCGGCACTCCTCGATGAGCTTGTCGGGATTGACCTGGCCACCCTGCAGGCCGCGGTTGAATTCCCTGAACCCCCCTTCGAAGATGCTCGCCATGCCGATCGCGCCGCCCTTGCCCCGGGCCGCGCTCTGGTAAAGCGTGTTCAGGTCACCGCCCGACCAGAACGACGCTTCGAAGTCGTCGGAAGCCGCCCGCGTGCGCCGGATCAAGCGGCGTTTCGTGAAGATGATGGTCCACGAAACCAGGGACGCGAGAATCAGCAGGATCATTACGATCTTGACGGGAATACTCGCCTGCAGCAGCAGGCCGATGACCGAAAGGTCGCTTGTCATGATGGATTAACCTCGAATAGCGACGCCGGCACGCGCTGTGGCTTCAGCGTATCGGCATTCAGAAATGCGGCGCGCACGCCCCCCCGGCAGCAGATCGTGCCGTCGAGACCGTCGCGGTAAGTAATTTGTTCGATGTCGAAAGTGGCGCGACTCAGGCTCGATAGCCGGGCCGTGATGATCAGCTCGTCGTTGAATCTCGCTGGCACGATGAAGTCCAGTTTCGTGCTGGTCACGACGAACATGCGCCGGTCTTCATTCAGCATCCGTTCCTGGTTGACGCCCAGGGCGCGCAGCCACTCGGTGCGGGCACGCTCCATGAAGCGAAAGTAGTTCGCGTAATACACGACGCCCTGCGCGTCCGTGTCTTCGTAGTAAACGCGCACGGGCCACTGAAAAGGTTTCGTGTCTGTCACGTCCGCCATGGCCGGTTCATTTCCTGTCAAACAACGGCAACTCGGGCGGGGCCTCGGAAGCCGGCGGTGTCAAACCGAAATGCAGGTAGGCGTTCTTGGTCGCAACGCGGCCACGCGCGGTGCGCATCATGAATCCCTGCTGGATCAGGAACGGCTCCAGCACGTCCTCTATCGTGCCGCGCTCCTCCCCGATGGCGGCGGCGAGGCTGTCGATGCCCACGGGACCGCCGTCGAACTTCTCGATGATCGTTCGCAGCAGGCGTCGATCCATGGCATCGAAACCGTGCGGATCGACCTGCAACATATCCATGGCGCTTCTCGCCACCGGCCCGGTGACGACGCCGTCCGCCTCGACCTCGGCAAAGTCGCGTACCCGGCGCAACAGGCGGTTCGCGATGCGCGGGGTGCCGCGCGCACGGCGCGCAATCTGGCGCGCGCCTTCATCCTCGATCGGGAGCTGCAGAATCTCGGCCGAGCGTCGCGCGATGGAGTCCAGCTCGTCCACGGAATAGAACTCGAGTCGCTGCACGATGCCGAACCGATCGCGTAGCGGCGATGTGAGCAAGCCAGCTCGCGTCGTCGCGCCGACCAGCGTGAATGGCTGCAGGTCGAGCTTTATCGAACGCGCTGCCGGCCCCTCGCCGATCATGATGTCGAGCTGGAAATCTTCCATCGCCGGGTACAGGACCTCTTCGACGACCGGGCTCAGGCGATGGATCTCGTCCACGAACAGCACATCATTGGGTTCCAGGTTGGTGAGGATCGCGGCCAGGTCACCGGGGCGTTCGAGCACCGGCCCGGACGTATGCCGCAAGTTCACCTGCATTTCATTGGCGACGATATGCGCAAGCGTCGTCTTGCCGAGCCCCGGGGGGCCGAAGATCAATACGTGGTCGAGGGCCTCGCCGCGCTTGCGCGCCGCTTCGATGAAGATGCCCATTTGCTGCTTCACGCCCGGCTGGCCGACGTACTCGTCGAGAAGCTTCGGCCTGATCGCGCGGTCGAAGCGCTTGTCCTCGGGCTTCGACTCGCCGCTTGTGAGTCGGTCATGTTCGATACCGGTCATGTTCTAAAGCGCCACCTGTCGCAATGCGAGCCGGATGATATCCTCTGCGGACTTGCCGTCAACGTCGAGTTCGCCGATCAGTTTTTGCACTTCGCGCGGCTTGTAACCGAGCGATATCAACGCATCCACGGCTTCCGACTTCGCCCCGGCTTCAACGTCGACCTTTGTAGCACCCGATTGTGCGGTTGTTGTGTCAATGCGGTCACGCATCTCGATAATCAGGCGCTCCGCGGTTTTCCTGCCGATGCCGGGCACCTTGACCAGCGAAGCGGCATCTTCGTATTCGACGCAACGCCTGAATCCATCGACACTCATCGACGACAGCACGGCGAGGCCCATCTTCGCGCCGACGCCGCTGATCTTCAGCAGCATCCGGAACAGCCCCCGCTCCTCCTCGGTGGCAAAGCCGTAAAGCGTCTGGGCGTCCTCGCGAACCACCATGTGCGTGAACAGGAACAGCTCGTCGCCGGTCGGCGGGAGCTCGAGAAACGTCGACATCGGCGTCTCGACTTCGTAACCGACACCGTGACATTCGATGATGATCGATGGCGCCTGCTTGAGCGTCAGCCGGCCGCGGAGCGAAGCGATCATCGCGGCAGCACCCTGGCCTCGCGCATCGCGAGTGTCGCGCGTATTCGATGCTGATGACCGTGACACAGCGCCGCGGCCAGCGCATCCGCCGCATCCAGGGACGGCGCAGCGTCCAGGCTCAGGAGGGAGATCACCATGTGCTGCACCTGCTCCTTGGTCGCCGCACCGGTGCCGACAATCGCCTGCTTGATCTCGCGCGGCGCATACTCGTAGATGTCCATCTCGAAACCGAAGGTTGCGCACAATGCCGCCGAGCGGGCGTGGCCCAGTTTCAGCGCGCTGCCCGCGTTCTTGTGCATGAAGACGCTCTCGATCGCCACCACGTCGGGGCGGTACTGCGCAACGATCTCGCTGACCGCGGTAAAGATCTGCCTGAGGCGGTCGGGAAAGCTGCCGTCGGCACTGCTCACTATGCCGCTGGCCACGTAGGTCGGCTCGTCGCCCGCGAAATCGAGCACGCCGAAGCCGGTCTTCCGGGAGCCCGGATCAATACCGAGGATGCGTCGTGTGTTGGCCAATTCGACTCTCAGAGCTGCGCAAGCACATCATCGCTGATGTCCGCGTTGCTGTAGACCTCCTGTACGTCGTCGAGATCCTCCAGCGTCTCGAGCAGTTTCACCATCGACGCGGCAGCGTTCACGTCGAGTTCTGAACTCGTCGAGGCACGCATCGTGAGCTGCGCCGATTCCGGCTCAAAGCCCGCCTCGCGCATGGAGTCACGCACTCTTTCAAATTCAGCAGGTTCCGTCAGCAGCTCGATTGATCCTTCGTCATCGACGACAACGTCCTCGGCGCCAGCCTCGATCGCCGCGTCCATGATCGCATCCTCGTCAGCATCCTCGGGATACAGCAACTGGCCGACATGATTGAACAGGTAGTTGACCGAACCGTCGGCGCCCAGGTTGCCGCCAAACTTGGCAAAGGCATGGCGAATCTCGGCAACGGTCCGGTTCTTATTATCAGTCAGACAGTCGACCATGACGGCCGTGCCTCCCGGACCATAACCCTCATAGCGCATCTCCTGGTAGTCGGCGCCGTCGATCTCGCCGGCGCCTCGCTTGGCGGCCCGCTCGATGTTGTCTTTGGGCATGCTCTGGGCCTTGGCCTTATCGATTGCGAGCCGCAGACGCGGATTTGCGTCCGGATCGCTGCCGCCCATCTTCGCCGCCACCGTGATCTCACGAATCAGTTTCGTGAAGAGTTTTCCACGCTTCTTGTCCTGAGCGCCTTTGCGATGCTGGATATTCGCCCATTTACTGTGTCCTGCCATACCGATCCGCTTGTTGTCCCGAAGCCCCCAGAAAGCCAACACAAGCCAGGGACCGTTCGCATGCCGGTCCTCTCAGCCTGATACGATTTCATGCCCTTTGCCCAAGTTTGAATCCGGCCGGGGCCACGGGGCCGAAATCAGC
>JAACFJ010000164.1 GCA_009937505.1 Gammaproteobacteria bacterium | reverse complement strand
GCAGCAACGACTCGTCATCCGGCGCCTTTTCGTGCACCGTGATGCCCATGTCGTTAATCATGTTGACAATGTCTTCGATCTGCTCGGGATCGATGATGTCATTCGGCAGGTGATCATTGACTTCGGCGTAGGTCAGGAAGCCCTGTTCCTTGCCGCGCGCAATGAGTTCCTTCAGCTGCTGAGCCTGCTTGCTGGTGCCAATTGCTGCACGTTTCTCGCTCAAGAGGAAACGCCCTCCATGTAAAAAATGCAAACGACCAATTGTACTGGTTTGACTCGATCTATTCTATAAATGTCTGGTGAAATTGTTTCCGGCCCGCCCTCGTCAGAAGGCCTCAGCGGAGCTGTCTGAGTTCCGTCATCTCGGACTCATCCAGAGCGTTAACTCTTTGTTTTTCAATGAGAAAATCAATTCTTTCCCGGCGCCCGGCCAGCGCCAGCTGCCCGAGGCAGTCGGCGAGCTCTGCGGCAGGGTCGAATTCCTCGTCACCGGGGACCTCGACCGCGGCCAGCTTGCCCAGGTGGCGCCCCTGTTCGTCATGGCGCCACCGCTCCAGCAGACCCGCAGTCGTGATATTGGGTTCCTGCTGCGCGGTTTCAATCAGGTCGCGCAGCAAATCGATGCCCGGGCGGCTCAGGCCGGCAATTTTTTCCACATCCAGTCCGGCCGCAGCTTCGGGATGGTTCAGCAACAGCGTGATCGCCCGTCTCACTACGGAAGGCTTACCGGCCGAGCCCGTCAGGGACGGCCCCCGCCGCGGCCGCCTGCGGACCGACTGGTCGTGCCCGGCGGCCTGCGTGCGGCCGAGTACCTTTTCCAGTTTGCCCGCGGTAAGTCCCACCGTCTGTGCCAGTGATTCGATCAGGAGTTCCCGGTAGACCCCCTGGGGAATTCGGGCGACCAGTGGTTTGGCAAGTTCCGCCAGCCGTGCGCGCCCGTCGACCGTGTCGAGGTCGACCTGCTGTGCGAGTTCGGCGATCAGGTAGTCGGACAGAGCGAGACCGTCGTCGAGCGCTCTAATGAATGCATCGGCGCCGTGTGCGTTTACGTAGGAATCCGGGTCCTGCCCGTCGGGCAGGAAAACGAAGCGCGCCTGGCGGCCTTCCCGGATGTGGGGCAGGGCTGTCTCGAGGGCGCGCCACGCGGCTTGCTTGCCCGCGCGATCCCCGTCGAAACAAAAATCGATGTTCTCGGTAAGCCGGAACAGCCGGTTGAGGTGATCCGCAGTCGTCGCGGTCCCCAGCGTCGCGACCGAGAAGTCGATGCCGTGGCGCGCGAGTGCTACGACGTCCATGTAGCCTTCGACGACAACGAAACGATCGATCTGCCGCAGTGCTTGTCGCGCCTCATGCAGGCCGTAGAGTTCACGGCCCTTGTGAAACAGCACCGTTTCCGGGGAATTGAGGTACTTCGGCTCCCCGCCACCCATCGCGCGGCCGCCGAAAGCGATGCAGCGTCCACGGACGTCACGAATGGGAAACATGATGCGGTCGCGAAACCGGTCATAGTGCCCGCCGTTGTCCTTGCGGATTACGAGGCCTGCAGCGAGCAGGCGGTCGATAGCCTCCGGCGAAGTGCCGAACTTGTCGAGGACCGCGCTCCAGGCGTCGACGGCGTAGCCGAGGCCGAATCGCTTGGCTGTGCTGCCGTCGATGCCGCGCTGCTTCAGGTACTCGACGGCTTGCGGATTCTCCCTGAGGCCCTGTTGCCAGAAGCGCTCGACGCGCGACATCAGGTCGAAGAGTTCATCGTAACGACGCGCGGGGCGATCCGACTCGTTCCGCGGCACCTCCACGCCCATCGAATTCGCGAGATTCTCGATCGCCTCGACGAAACTCATGTGGTCGAATTCCATGAGGAAGCCGACCGCCGTGCCGTGGGCGCCGCAACCAAAGCAGTGATAGAAGCCCTTCGATGGGCTCACGGTGAAAGACGGTGTCTTCTCGTCGTGGAACGGGCAGCAGGCCTTGAATTCGCGACCGGCTTTTTTCAGTTGCACGCGGCGGCCGATGACCTCGACGATATCGGCCCGTGCGACCAGGTCGTCAATGAAATCCTGGGGAATCAGTCCAGCCATAGTGAATTAAACGTGCGCTCCGCGGCCTCGGGTCTTGACAGAGCCTGTTCTTATTATTGGCGTCCGGGTCAACGCCCGTTGACACTAGCATAGCGAATCCACGCTGATTCGCCAGCGGTTTGTTGCCGGGTTTTCAGGCCCCGAGCCGTGCCTTGACCCGGCTGCCGACGATGCCCATGTCGGCGCGGCCGGCGGCTTTCGCCTTGATGGCGCCCATGACCTTGCCCATGTCGCGGATGCTTTCCGCACCGGTCGCCGTGATCACTTCGTCGATGAGCGCGTCGAGTTCGGCATCGTCCATCTTCGCCGGCAGGTAGGACTCCAGGACCGCGATTTCCGCCTGCTCGATGGCTGCGAGATCGTCGCGGCCACCCTTCGTGAATTGTTCGACCGAATCGCGGCGTTGCTTGACCATCTTGTCGAACACACCCAGTACCGCGGCATCATCGAGGTCCTTGCGGGTGTCGATTTCGACCTGCTTGATTGCGGCCAGGATCAGACGCAGCACTTTCAGCCGGTCCTTGTCGCCGGCTTTCAACGCGGACTTCATGTCCTCGGTAATGCTGTCTTTCAGAGACATGGGTCGAGAGGGCCTCGAACCTAGGGGCGGCAGCGGAAGATCAGTAGAGACGCTTGCGCTTCGATTCTTCGCGGGAGAGGCGCTTCAGGTGCCGCTTCACGGCGGCGGCCTTCTTGCGCTTGCGCTCCTGCGTCGGCTTCTCATAGAACTCGCGGCGGCGAAGCTCCGTCAGCACTCCCGCCTTCTCGCAAGCACGCTTGAAGCGGCGCAGCGCGGCATCGAAATATTCGTTCTCTTTTACGCGAACACTTGGCATTTAAATCAGGCCTTCCTTCTGGGCATAAATAATCCCGGGTCAAACCGGGAGAGCCGCGCATTTTAACCCCCGCCGCGAGGCGGCGCAAGACCCGGCGGATGCGGCGGGACTTGCAAATATGCCTTACTATTCGCCGCCATGAACATACTCGGCATCGAAACCAGCTGTGACGAAACCGGCGTCGCGCTTTATTCCACGGAACACGGCCTGCTCGCGGATGCGCTGCACAGCCAGGTGGACCTGCACGCCGTGTACGGTGGCGTGGTGCCGGAAATAGCCTCTCGTGACCATGTCCGGCGCCTGTTGCCGCTGATCAGGCAGGTTTTGTCGGAGGCGGGTATCGAGCGCCCCGATGCGATCGCCTACACGGCGGGCCCCGGCCTCGTCGGCGCGCTCATGGTCGGTGGCGGCATGGCGGCAGGGCTCGGGCTGGCCTGGGACTGCCCGGTCATCCCGGTACACCACATGGAAGGCCACCTCCTCGCGCCGATGCTCGAGGACGAGCCGCCCGCGTTTCCGTTCCTCGCACTACTGGTGTCGGGAGGACATTCGATGCTGATATCGGTGCGCGCACTCGGTGAGTACGACCTGCTCGGAACCACCCTGGACGATGCGGTCGGCGAGGCATTCGATAAGACGGCCAAGCTGCTGGGTCTTGGTTATCCGGGCGGACCTGCGCTCGCGGCGCTCGCGGAGCACGGCAACGATAGCGCCTTCGACTTTCCCCGGCCGATGCTGAATCGTCCCGGACACGATTTCAGCTTCAGCGGCCTGAAGACGGCCGTGATGATCGAGGTCCGCAAAGCGACCGAACGGGGAGATCTCGACAGCTGCAGGGCCGATATTGCGGCATCGTTTCAGCGTGCTGCGGTGGATACGCTGGTGAAAAAAGCGGTTCGTGCCGCGAAAAGCGCCGGCCTTTCCCGAATTGTTGTCGCCGGCGGCGTTGGCGCGAATAGACTGTTGCGCCAGGAGATTGCGGACCGCTTTCCCGGCGAGGTCTATTATCCTCGAATGGCCTACTGCACGGACAATGGGGCGATGATCGCCGTGGCCGGTGCATTGCGCCTTGCAGATGCGCGCCCGATCGGCGAAATTCGTGCGCAGGCGCGCTGGCCGCTGGACTCGCTCGCGGCGCCCGCAACCACAGACTGAAAAGCGACCTCGTATGGACATCATTTTTCTCCACAACCTGAAAGTCGACGCCGTGATCGGCATCTGGGAATGGGAACGCAAGATTCGCCAGACCGTCGAGATCGATCTGGATATGGCGGCGGACATCCGCAAGGCGGCGGAGACCGATGAGGTTGAGGACACGCTGAATTACAAACTCGTGGCGAAGCGCGTGCAGGGCTTCGTAGGAGAGTCTGAGTTTCAACTGGTCGAGACCCTCGCCGAACGTCCGGGTCAGGGTAAACAAGCCGGGCGCCATCCGGGGAGCCAGGGACGTCGGTGTGCTTATCGAGCGTGGCGAAAAACCGCGCCAGGAGTGACACGTGGCTACCGTCTACCTCGGTCTTGGCAGCAATATCGACGCCGAGAAGAACCTGCGAATCGCGGTCGCGGAACTGCGTATCCTGTTCGGCGACCTAACCGTGTCGCCCGTTTACATGAACGCCGCGCTGGGTTTCGATGGGCCTGATTTCCTGAATCTGGTCGTGAGGCTTTCAACAGTGTCGGAACCGCTCGAAGTCATCGAACAGATCGAGCGCATTCACGAGATGGCGGGACGCAAGCGCGGACCGGACAGATACAGTTCCCGGCCATTGGACATCGACCTGTTGCTGTACGGTGACAGGGTCGATCCGGAGCCGCCGTTGCGGCTACCTCGACGGGACATCCTCGAAAACAGCTTCGTACTGCGGCCGCTGGCCGACATCGCGCCGGGTCTTGTGCACCCGGTTACCGGGCAGACGATCGGGGATCACTGGCGCAGATTTGATGGCGATAGTCATCCTCTGAAACCGGTAGACGTTATTCTGTAAAATCCAGGGATAATTCGTGGCAGTTTGTGTTCTAAATCGACGACGAATTCGCACTCGCCGGGCAGATTAATTCGGTAACATTTCCGCATATTGCGAGAGCCTTCGGGCCAATGGAGAGTCAATGCGCAGGATGATCACAATATTGATCACGGTTTTGCTAGCGGCGTGTTCGTCAGGTGATGATGGAGCTGTCGCCGAATGTTCGATCGAAGGCCAGAAACAATTCGTGCTCGATTCAATGCGCGAGTGGTATTTCTGGAACGACCTTCTTCCTGCCGAGGTGGATACCAGCCAGTTTGCGACGCCCGGGGATTTGCTCGAGTTCCTGAAGACATTCAGCCCGATCGGCAGTGACGGCTTGCCCGTCGATACATCGTTCAGTTTTATCACGACCGCGGCGGCAGACGATGCGCGCTTCTCGCAGGGCGAGTTCGAAGGCTACGGGATCGTTCTGAGATATATCGCCGCGGACCGCATTCAGCTGGCGAAGGTCTTTGCAAATGGCCCGGCCGGAGCAGGGGGGCTGGAGCGGGGACATGAGATCCTGAGCCTCAATGGGCGGACGATTGCTGATATCGTAGCCGCCGAAGGCGTTTCCGCACTGCTCGAAACCTCACCTGTCACATTCGAGATGCGACGTCTCGACGGATCCGAGTTCGAGGTATCGGTTACCCGGGGCACAGTCACGATCGACCCCGTGCCGCAACGGCGAATCATCGATGCGGGCGGCGGCCGCAACATCGGCTACCTTGAACTCGCAAGTTTCATCCTGCCGGCCGAGCCGGCAATGGAAGCCGTGTTCGATGAGTTCAACGAAGCCGGTGTCAATGACGTCATTATCGACCTGCGCTACAACGGTGGTGGGCTGGTCAGCACGTCCAATCTGCTTGGCGATTACTTAGGCGGCGAGGTTGCGGAGAACCTGATCTTCTCCAAGACGCTGTTCAATGCCAACCGTTCCGCGGAAAATGACAGCATCGAATTCTTTGGCCGCCTCATGAATTCGATGAGCCTTTCGCGGCTGGTCGCCATTACGGCCAGCGGCACCGCATCGGCTTCCGAGCTGGTCATAAACGGCATGGAGCCTCATGTCGAAACCGTACTCGTAGGCTCTGACACTTTTGGCAAGCCCGTCGGCCAGGTCGGTCTCGAGTTTTGTGGAGACCTGCTCAGGGTGGTGGCTTTCGAGACGGTGAACGCCGATGACGTTGGCCGCTATTTCGATGGACTTCCGGTCGACTGCGCCGCAGGCGATGATCTGTCTATTCCTGTCGGCGCTGTCAACGACCCGAATCTGATAGCGGCAGAAACCTATCTTGCCACCGGCGCGTGCCCGGTTGTTGAGGGGCCGCCGCAGGCTCAGGCAGCCAGGATTGGTGGCAGTGAGGCCTTGCCGCAGGTCGACAGGCGCGGGCCACCTGCACGTGAGTTCCTGAGAGCCTTCTGACGCGTCACCAGCCGATGGAACGCCCACCGTCGACCCTCACGATCTGACCCGTAACATAGGTCGCATCGCGCACGAGGTAGAGGACGCAGCCGGCGATATCGGCCGGGTCGCCGGCGCGTGCCAGCGGCACC
>JAACFJ010000051.1 GCA_009937505.1 Gammaproteobacteria bacterium | reverse complement strand
GAAACGTCGAGGCTCTGGCGCGATGTGACGAACCGGCTGATTGCGGCCGAGTTTCCCGACATCGACCTAGAAACCCTGCTCGTCGATGCAGCGGCCATGCATTTGCTGAGCCGCCCCGCCGACTTCGACGTCATTGTCACGGAAAACATGTTCGGCGATATTCTCACCGATGAGGCCTCGATGCTGGCTGGTTCGCTCGGCATGCTGCCGTCGGCCTCCCTCGGTGAGACCAGGCGCGGCCTGTACGAGCCAATTCACGGCTCGGCGCCGGATATCGCAGGTAGAGGCATTGCCAATCCCTGCGGAACGATCGCCAGCGTGGCCATGCTGTTGCGCCACAGTCTCGGGCTCGAGGAGGAAGCCGATGCGGTCGAGCAGGCAATCGCGAGCGTCATCGCGGACGGGGCCCGTACCGCGGATATTGCAACGGCAGACGAGCAGAAGCTCACCACTTCCGCGATGACCGAAGCAATTCTCGGCAAGTTGAGCTAGACGAGCCCGACCCCTCAGTCGGCAGCTTCCCGGAATAGCGCCCTGACCTCATCTTCTGGCATTTCCCTGACCCGGAATCCGGCTGCACCGGTCATCGTGTCTGCGGCCGCCATTGCGTTGACGATAGCCTCTTCGGTGGCATGCACGGTGGCCGTGAAGACCGCGGTCAGCGCGTTATTCGGATAGACCGACACGTCCGAAAAATCCGATTCATCGATGCGGCCCGGATTGGCCGTCGAAAAGGCGACAAAGATATCCCCGGATCCGGCGGTGCTCACGGCGCCGAGACGCCCGAGTGCGAGCGAAGGCCGCTTGGCGACGCGCGCAAGCTGATGCGGAAGCAACGGGGCGTCTGTGGCAATAATCACGATGATCGAGCCATCCCGCGTCGCCCGGGAAGACGTCGCTTGCCTCCTG
This sequence comes from Gammaproteobacteria bacterium, assembly GCA_009937505.1. Lineage (GTDB taxonomy): Bacteria > Pseudomonadota > Gammaproteobacteria > Steroidobacterales > Woeseiaceae > UBA1847. The sequence continues at coordinate 28,976 of JAACFJ010000051.1, read as the reverse complement.
CTGTCACAGTACGGGTACCAGTCGTTGTGGCGCTCGATGGCGTTATCTGTAAAACAGTGCTCGCCGACGGGCAGCAGTTGCTCAACGATGCGCCCGCCGAGCCTCAGGTCATCTCCGTCCCAGTTGTAATTGCACTGCACCAGCGCACCGAGCACGTATTCACGATCTCCTACTTCGAACCGCCGTGACGCCGTGCCGATGCCACCCTTGAAGCCGTTGCATACCATGCCCGTGCCGCCACCCACGGCGCCTTCTTCGACTGGCCCGGGTCCGGCGGTGCCCATGGCCTCGAGGGCGTGGGCGGGGGTGACGTGGAAACCGTTAATGTCGTTCAGGCCGCCGTCATAGGTCTCGGCCACGACCGGGGCGTGCCAGTCGGCGGTCCAGCCTTTCCGAACCATCCATTCCACGGCAGCGTCTCGAACCACACCGACACTGTGGGTGTTGGTTATGGCGATGGGGCCCTCGATCAGTCCGCGCTCCTGGAGCCAGGTGGTGCCCGTCATCTCGCCCGATGCGTTGAGCGTAAACCAGCCTGCGAACACTCCTTCGGTCGATTCCTTGCCACGGGGATGAACGACAGTTACCCCGGTGCGCACCGGACCCTGGCCGACGATAAGCCTGCCGTCGCCGTCGATCAGCGTTACCTGGCCAACCTCGACGCCGGCGACGTCCGTTATGGCATTCAACCGGCCGGGCTGTCCCACGAAGGGAATGCCCAGGTCGCGTGCCCGCGTCCCGTCTGCTGTCGCACTATTGGCCGCCAGGAAACAGCCCAGCAGGACTGGCAGGGACACACTTCGCCAAATGCAATTATTCAAGACTGGTCTCCGTTCAAATCCGGGCGACTAGGCGAAAACCGCCACCGGTTCCGGCGCCAGTGCTGCCTTCGCCGCATCCAGCGCTTTCAATACGTCGTCGACGAGGTCCTCGCCCGCCTCGAGTCCGACCGAGAGCCGGATGAGACCCTGGCCGATGCCGGCTGCCGCTAGCGCCTCGTCGCTGACCGGCGCATGGGTCATCGAGGGCGGATGGCACACGAGGCTCTCGACGCCCCCGAGCGACTCCGCCAGCGAAAAGTAGCGCAACCGGTCGACAAATGCGCGCACAGCGTCCTCACCGCCATCGAGCTCGAAACTGATCATTCCACCGAAGCCGCTTTGCTGGCGCCGGGCGATAGCATGCCCGGGGTGCGTTTCGAGTCCGGGATAATTGACGCGCCGGACCGTGCCCTGTTCATCGAGTACCCGGGCGAGCAGGCTCGCCGTTTCCTCGTGCTGGCGCATCCGAACCTGGAGAGTGCGCAGGCCACGCAGGGTCAGGAAGCTGTCGAACGGAGCCCCGGTCGCGCCGATACAGTTAGCCCACCAGGTGAGTTCCTCGGCAAGTTCCGGCGTTGCCGCGACGAGGGCTCCCCCGACCACATCGCTATGCCCATTGATGTATTTGGTCGTCGAGTGAATGACGATATCGGCGCCGAGGGTGATTGGCTGCTGCAGCGCCGGCGAGAGAAACGTGTTGTCGACGGCGTAAAGTGCGCCACACTCCCTGGCCAGTGCCGCAACCTTCGCTATATCAACGATTCTCAGCAGTGGATTCGAAGGCGTTTCCGTCAGGATAAGTTTCGGCCTGCGTGCGCAGGCGTCTGCGAGCGCCTGGTCATCCGTCTGGTCGATGAACAGGACCTCGAAGTGTCCTTTGCGTCCCAGGGCCTCGTAAAGACGATAGGTCCCGCCATAGCAGTCGTGCGGTACGATGAGCAGGTCTCCCGGATCCAGCAACTGCACCATGACGTTCAGTGCGGCCATGCCCGATGCCGTCACTACCGCACCCGCCCCTTCCTCGAGCGTAGTCAGCGCTTCGCCGAGCGCATCCCGGGTGGGGTTGCCCGAACGGGTGTAGTCGTAATGCCGCTTTTCCCCGAAACCGGCGAACGCGTAGTTCGACGACAGGTGCAGTGGTGGCACGACAGCGCCGTGCTGCGTGTCCGACTCGATAGCCGTGCGCACTGCACGCGTTGCCTTGGATGCTTGTGAAGTCATTTTCGGTCTCCGCTGAACGTTCCAATGTCAAAACTTCTCATCGGAACCCTGCGGAGCCCGCAAGGGAGGGTGTCGTGCCCTTCAGCTGATCGACTGCGCCAGCATGCTGCACCGACACTCATCTCTCGGAGGCCTCGCCTCCGCAGGAGTTGGCACCTTTTCAGGATGGTTAGTCCTGAAGGTTGCCCCGGCTTCAAAGGGCCTTTCCCTCTGCCGGTCTCGATGAGTAAGGCTCGAGTGTAGGGTTGGTGGCGCCAGGCCGTCAAGCGATTCGATAGGACTTTGGTCGTAAATTCGTTCGTTTCAACAGTAACTTACGTGCCATCGCCGGTCTTGCGCTACAAAACACTTGCATGAAACACGGCAATGTATTAGCGTATTAACGCATTAATACATTGGTACAATTATGAAGCCCAACCGCCAGAACAGCGACGTCCAGCAGGCTCGCGACGAAGAGGCACTGTTTCGCGCAATCGTCAGCCTGGAGACCACCGAGGAATGCGGCAACTTCCTGCGCGATTTGTGTACCCCTGCAGAACTCCAGGCCCTGGTGGATCGCTGGCACGTTGTCGAACTGCTGCAGCAGGGTCTTCCCTACCGGCGAATCCACGATCTCACCGGCGTCAGCGTTACGACTATCGGGCGGGTGGCGCGCTTCCTGAGCGATGGTTTCGGCGGCTACCGGACCGCGCTCGACCGTACCAGTGCCAGTGACGGCACGCATTCACACTGAGGAAGCCCCCCATGGACACCAGCAAGCAGCGCATCAAGATTGCGGTGCAAAAGACAGGCAGGCTGACGGACCATTCGCTGCACCTGCTCGAGCGTTGCGGACTCAAGTTCACGCAGAGCAAGGACCAGCTGTTCTGCTTCGGTGAGAACATGCCGATCGACCTGCTGCACGTGCGCGACGACGATATTCCGGGACTCGTCGCGGACGACATCTGCGATCTCGGGATCGTGGGCCTCAACGTCGTCGAGGAGAAGCGACTCGGCCGTGAATACGAAGGGCGGGAGACCCTGTTCGATCGCGTGTTCGACCTCGACTTCGGGCACTGCCGGCTATCGATTGCGGCGCCGGACGGAACCCCGTACTCAGGCATTGAGTCACTACAAAATAAAGTAATTGCAACAAGTTACGTCTCTTTACTAAGAGAATTTCTAGAACGTAACGATGTCAATGCAAAGATCGAGTACTTCTCCGGTGCCGTCGAGATCGCGCCCAAGCTCGGCAAGGCCGACTTCATCTGCGACCTGGTATCCACGGGTAACACGCTGCAGGCCAACGGTCTGATCGAGGTGGAGCTGTTGCTCGACAGTGAGGCGGTGATCATCCAGACCCGAGCGCCCCTTCCCGACGACAAGCAGGAACTGGTGAGCCGGATCCTGCAGCGCCTCGACGGCGTTCTCCAGGTTCACGAAAGCAAGTACATCATGCTGCATGCACCTCGCAAGGCCCTGGGCGAGATTCGACGGCTGTTGCCCGGCAGCGAAGCGCCCACCGTGATTCCTCTGGAGGGCACGAACGACAGGGTGGCTGTGCATGCGGTATGCCGCGAGAACGTCTTCTGGGAGACGCTGGAGAACCTGAAGGCGGCGGGGGCGAGCTCGTTGCTCGTTTTACCGGTCGAAAAGATGCTGGATTGATCGATGACTGTTGAACGTGCTCAATGGAACGCCCTCGATAGCGCTGCGCGGCGCTCTTTTCTGCGCCGCCCTGCGGTCGACGACGACGCCGCGATTCGTGAGGCAGTAGTGGGAATCGTCGCAGACGTCAAGAATGGCGGCGATGAAGCCCTTCGAACTCTCACCGCGCGACTCGACGGGGCCGACCTTGCTGAGTTGCGCGTAACCGGCGAGGAAATGGATGCCGCGAGCGCGTCGCTGTCCCCGGCGGCGATCGATGCCATCGATGTCGCGATCGCCAACGTGCGTTGTTTTCACGAGGCGCAGCGGCCGCCCGACGTGGTCGTCGAAACGATGCCGGGCGTGCGCTGCGAACGGGTAAGCCGACCGATCGATGCGGTTGGCCTTTACGTGCCCGCCGGCACCGCCCCCTTGCCCTCGGCAGCTGTCATGCTCGCTGTTCCTGCAATTATCGCAGGCTGCGTGACGCGAATCGTTTGTACGCCTCCCCGGCCCGACGGCCGGGCCGATCCTGCCGTGGTTGTCGCAGCAGCTCGTGCCGGCATCACGGATATCTTCAAGATCGGCGGCGCCCAGGCGATAGCGGCAATGGCGTATGGCACGGCCAGCGTCGATAAAGTCGACAAGATTTTCGGGCCAGGGAATGCCTGGGTCACGTGCGCAAAGTCCGTCGTGTCCTCAGACCCGGACGGTGCGGCGATCGACATGCCGGCCGGGCCCTCCGAAGTGATGGTGATCGCCGACGGGTCGGCGTCGGCGGAGTTCGTGGCTTCGGACCTGCTTTCGCAGGCTGAACATGGCGTCGATTCTCAAGTCGTGCTCGTGACAACCAGCGGCCGCCTGGCTGATGCCGTAGAGGAGCAGCTGGCGCAGCAACTCCAGTCGCTGTCCCGTGCCGAAATTGCACGCGGTTCTCTGCAGCATGCACGCATGGTAATCGTTGACGATCTCGAAATGGCGGTCGAGGTAAGCAACCGATATGCGCCCGAACACCTGATCCTCCAGTGCAACGATGCGCGTGCGCTATTGCCCGCGATCAGGAACGCCGGCTCGGTGTTCGTGGGACAATGGACGCCCGAGTCAGTCGGTGATTATTGCAGCGGCACCAACCACGTGCTTCCGACCTACGGCTACGCACGCAGCTACAGCGGTCTGAGCCTCGACCAGTTCATGCGCGGCATGACCGTCCAGGAACTCACCCGGGACGGGCTTGCCGGGTTATCCGGGACCGTGGTCACGCTGGCAGGTCTCGAAGGCCTGGACGCCCACGCTTCCGCCGTAACTCGGCGACTGCGAGCGGAATCATGAGCATCGCCGAACTGGCCAGAGCGGAATTGCGGGCGCTGCAGCCGTACCGGGCGGCACAGCAGGTCGAGAGTACGATCAGGCTCAACGCCAACGAGGCCCCGTGGAGCAGCTGCGCGGACCGGTTCCGTCGCCCTCTGAACCGCTATCCCGAGATTCGCCCCGGCTCCCTTGCACAAGCGCTCGGCGCCTATTTCGCCTGCGATCCGTCGCGGCTGCTCGTCACGCGTGGCACCAGCGAAGCGATCGACCTGCTTATTCGCGCATTTTGCCGCGAAGGCATCGACAATATCGTGACAACGACACCTACCTTTTCCATGTACGGCCACTACGCCACCGTGCAGGGAGCGGCGCAACGGACCGTGGAGACCCTGCCGGAAGATGACTTCGAGATCGATGTGGACGCGGTCCTCGAGGCGTGCGACGAAAAGACGAGGCTGATATTCATCTGCTCGCCCAACAATCCGACCGGCACCCTCGTATCGCGGCCGGCATTGCTCGATCTCCTCGCGAGGCGCGGCGACCGCTCTGCGATTGTCGTCGATGAGGCCTATATCGAATTTTCCGGTGAACCCTCCGCGGTCGAGCTGCTCGACCGGCATCCGAACCTCGTGGTCCTGCGCACCCTGTCGAAAGCGCTGGCATTCGCCGGGGCCCGCTGCGGAACCGTCATGGGACCTGTAGAGGTGATCCGGATACTGAACGCGATCCAGGCGCCGTACGCCATGTCCACGCCCGTGGTCGAATGTGTCGAAGACGCGCTGCGCAGTTCGGTCATCGACGAAGCGCAGGGCCGCATTGCTGAAATCATGGCAGAGCGCGAGCGCCTGATGACGGCGATGACGTCATTCCACTTCGTCGAGACCGTCTGGCCGAGTGCCGCCAATTTTTTCCTGCTGCGGGTGGACAAGGGCGACGCCGTCATACGGCGAGCTCGGGACAACGGTATCCTGCTTCGCGATTTCGGCGACAGCCTGCCGAATTGCGTCCGGGTAACCGTCGGCAGCGAAGCAGAAAACGATCGCCTGCTCGAATTGTTTGCCGAGATCGACAGGGGCAAGTCATGACGACCAAAGTACTTTTTATCGATCGTGACGGAACGCTCATCGAAGAACCGCACGACAACCAGGTCGATGCGCTCGACAAGATTCGGCTCGTGCGTGGCGTCATCCCTGCCCTGCTCGAACTGGCAGACAACGGCTACCGGTTCGTGATGGTCAGCAACCAGGACGGGCTGGGTACGGAGTCCTTTCCCCTCGAGCATTTCGAAGCGTGCCATGAGCACGTTGTCGCTTTGTTTGAATCCCAGGGTATCAGCTTCGATGAAACCTTCGTCTGCCCGCACTTCGAGAGCGATGGCTGCGACTGTCGCAAACCGCGCACGGGATTGCTCACACGATTCCTCGCCGGAAACAACCTGGACAACGCGAAGTCCGCCGTCATAGGTGATCGCAGCACCGATCTGGAACTGGCCGAAAAACTCGGTCTGCGAGGCTTACTGGTCGATCCGGATGCCTCGTACGAGACCAGTTGGCCGGGAATCGTTGCAGCACTCTGCGCGGAGGATCGCAGCGCCGAGATCGAAAGGAAGACCCGGGAAACGACAATTCGCGCGCGCGTCAATCTCGATACCGAAGGCCGGATCGACGTGAGTACCGGAATCGGTTTCTTCGATCACATGCTGGAACAAGTTGCCAAGCACGGCGGTTTCAGCCTGATGCTGAGTTGTGAAGGCGACCTGCATGTCGACGAGCATCATACCGTCGAAGACGTGGCAATCGTGCTGGGCAACGCGCTGCGAGACGCGCTCGGCGACAAGCGCGGCATCGCAAGGTACGGCTTTCTCCTGCCAATGGACGAGAGTATCGCCAGCGTCGCATTGGACCTCTCCGGACGCGCCAGTTTTGTCTTCGATGCGCCCTTCCCCCGCGATGCGGTCGGCGAGATGTCGACGGAGATGGTGTCCCACTTTTTCCGTTCGCTGGCCGAGTCGCTCGGGGCGGCGTTGCACGTATCCGTCAGGGGTGACAATACGCACCACATGGTCGAGGCCTGTTTCAAAGGCGTGGGCCGCAGCCTGCGACAGGCGATTCGGCAGGAAGGCGGCGAATTGCCGACGACCAAGGGCACGTTGAGCTGATATGGCCCGGTCCGTTGCGATCATCGACAGTGGCGGTGCCAACATCGCTTCCCTGCAGTTCGCGCTCGAGCGCCTGGGTTACGGCGCCAGCCTGACCAACTCGCCGGACGTGATACGAAGCGCGGACAAGGTGATCCTGCCCGGCGTTGGCGCCGCTGCCGATGCAATGCAGCGGTTGCGCGACGGCGGTCTCGTTGATGTGATCAGGGATCTTCGGCAACCCGTGCTCGGAATATGCCTCGGCATGCAGTTGCTTGCGGATGCCTCCGAGGAGGAAGACGTCGATTGTCTCGGCATCATTCCCGGCGTCGCGCGCCGCCTGCAGGTCGCCGAGGGATTCCCGGTGCCGAATATGGGCTGGTGTCCCGTCACCAGGACGGCGGACACTGCGGTACTCGAGGGCATCGGGGACGGCAGTTACTTCTACTTCGTTCACAGCTATGCCCTGCCCGCGTCGGAGTTTACGCTCGCGACGGCGCGCCACGCAGATGCTTTTTCCGCGGTCATCGGGCGGGGTAATTTCGTTGCAGCACAGTTCCACCCCGAACGCTCCTCCGCGGACGGTGCGCGCCTGTTGCGGAATTTCCTGGAGTTGACACCGTGAAGATCATTCCGGCCATCGATCTGCACGAGGGCAAATGCGTCCGCCTGTACAAAGGTGACTTCGACAGGGTCACGCATTACAGCGACCAACCGCTCGAGGTCGCTCGCGCCTATGCGGCTCTAAGTGTCGACGATCTTCACATAGTGGATCTCGACGGCGCCCGTACCGGTTCGCAGCAGAATGCACGCGTCGTTCGCCAGCTGTGTGCGGACTCGCCATTGGTCGTGCAGCTCGGTGGCGGCATACGCGACGGTGATCGCGTCAAATACTGGCTCGAGAACGGCGTTACCCGCTGCGTAGTCGGTAGCGTCGCGGTGGCGGAACCGGAGCGTGTTGCTGCGTGGATCGATGATTTTGGCGCTGACAGCATCGTGCTCGCACTGGACGTCACCATCGGCGAAGAAGGCCCGGTTCTCGCAACTCACGGCTGGACACAGTCAACCGGCCTCAGCCTTTGGGACCTGCTTGATCGCTATTCAACGCTTGGTGCAAAACACCTGCTGTGTACGGATATCAGCCGGGATGGCGCGATGTCGGGCCCGAACGTCGAGCTCTACACGGAAATACTGCGGCGCTACCCGGACATTCGCCTGCAGGCATCCGGCGGAGTTCGTGACATCGGCGACATCCGGAGGCTGAAAGAGATCGGTGCACCCGCGGCGATCACGGGCAAGGCCATGCTGGACGGCAAGATCAGCGCCGCGGAGGTGGACTCATTCCTGCGAAGCGCATAATTCCCTGCCTTGACGTGCGTGACGGCGTGGTCGTCAAGGGCGTGCAGTTCCGCAATCACCGGGTCGTTGGCGAGATCGTGGAGCTGGCACAGCGTTATCGCAACGAGGGAGCGGATGAACTCGTGTTCTACGACATCACGGCCAGCCCTGACGGCCGCTCGGTCGACCGTGCTTGGGTCAGGCGGGTCGCCGCGGTAATCGACATCCCGTTCTGCGTCGCAGGTGGGATCCGTAGCATCGCGGATGCGGAGGATGTCCTTAACAAGGGCGCCGACAAGATCTCGATCAATACCCCTGCACTCGAAGACCCCGACCTGATTACTCGCCTCGCCAGGCGATTCGGCACGCAGTGCGTCGTGCTCGGGGTCGACAGTTGCGAGCAGGACGGTGACTACCATGTCTACCAGTACACAGGCGACCCGGATAAAACATCAGCCGCAGAGCGTCTGACGACACACTGGATTCAAGAGGCGTTGGACCGCGGCGCGGGCGAAGTCGTTCTCAACTGCATGAACCAGGACGGCGTGAGACAGGGCTATGACAACGAGCAATTACGAACCGTGCGGGATGTTTGCGCCGTGCCGTTGATTGCCTCCGGCGGCGCTGGCGCAATCGAACACTTTCGTGATGTCTTTCGGTTTGCCGACGTGGACGGCGCGCTTGCCGCAAGCGTCTTTCACAGTGCTGAAATCGACATCCGCGACCTCAAGGCGTATCTCGGTTCCGAAGGGATCGAGGTAAGGCCAGCCGGAGACCAACGTGAGCAATAGTGACCTTACTTTCCTGGTGACCCTGGAGGCCGTCATTCGCGATCGGCTCGACAATCCGCGCAGCAAAAGCTACACGGCAAATCTCGTTGCCAGCGGCCGCCAGCGCATTGCACAGAAGGTCGGCGAAGAGGGCGTGGAACTGGCGCTTGCATCGGTCGGCGACAATCGGGAAGAAATCATCGACGAAGCGGCCGATCTGGTCTATCACCTGCTTGTGCTGCTGCAAACGCAGGATCTCGATCTCGGCCAGGTTGTCGAGCGGCTGCGGGAACGCCATTCGGACAGCCGGTAGGAGCGATTGTCGAAGCAAGGTCCCGCGTCAGCGTATCGGTCAGCGAGCTACAGGCAAATGGCGGCCGACTCCGACATCTTTACATCCCCGTCTACGAGGGCGGGAACTTTGCCCATGGGGCTCGCTTCGAGAAACCCGGCCGGGTTGTTGCGCTCGGGATCCTGAATTTCGATCAGCTCTCGCTCATACGGGATTCCGGTTTCCTCGAGCATCCACAGTGCACGTGTGGAGCGGGTCTGCGGTGACCAATAGAGTTGCATTGCCGACCGCCTCGGCTCAGATTACGACTTCCGGCGCAACCTCGCGGCGGTTGTATTGCGAACTCATAACGTAGCCATACGCGCCCGCGTTGGCGATCAGGATGACGTCACCCTCGCTCGACGGTGGCAGCAGTCGGTCGGTGCCGAGGCGGTCGCCGGTTTCGCAGATCGGGCCGACGATGGTTGCCGTTTCACTGGGTGTTTCGGCTGCTCGCGACAGGTTGACGATCTCGTGATACGAACCGTAAAGCGCGGGGCGAATCAGGGAATTCATACCGGTGCCCACGCCGATATAGCGCATGTCACCCTTGCCCTTTACCTGCGTTACATGCGTCAGCAAGACCCCGGCGCGGGCGACGAGATAGCGGCCCGGCTCGAGCCAGATAGCATACTGCGGGTAACTTGCACGCACCTCGGCCAGCAATGCATCAAGCCGCTGCAGGTCGAACGGCCGGTCGCCGGGCTTCTCCGCAACGCCGAGGCCGCCACCCAGGTCGATGGCTGTGACTTTCGGGAATCGTTGTGCGATCCCGACAAGCTGGACCGCGACGCTTCTCCAGGCCTCGGGCTCCTGCACCCCGCTGCCGCTATGTGCGTGAATACCGACAACGTCCGCGCCGACCTCCTGGGTGAGCCTCTGCAGCTCGTCGACTTCGAACAGCGGCACTCCGAACTTCGAATGAACGCCAGCCGTCTTTACATGCTCATGGTGACCTCTTCCCTGCCCGGGATCCATGCGCACGAAGATCCTGCGACCCTCGAATAGCTCGGGCCAGGCCTGCAGCGGATACAGGTTGTCGAGCGTAACCAGGAGCCCCTTGTCAAATGCCCACGCGTATTCTTCACGCGGCGCAAAGTTGGGCGTAAACAGGATACGGTCGAGGTCGAGATCCGGAATGATCTCCTGCAGCCACTCGATTTCTCCCGGGGACACGCATTCGAAGTCGCAACCCTCGCTATCGAGCAGGCGGATAATGTCAGCATTGAAATTCGCCTTCACTGCGTACAGTACCCGGTCGACATTGTCGAGCCCGAGCATCACCCGCGCCGCACTTCGAACGCTGTCCGTGTCGTAAACGTACGCGTTGAGTCGTTCGGTCGCGATGTCGAGAAGTTGCGCGCGTTTGCTCATCCACCATGCGTCGGGCGAATGTGCGATGACAGTTTCGGCGCGGAACAGCTGTTCCCAGCTGGGACCGAATGCGGGACTGCCGCCGGTCTTGCGAATAATGGAGGAATGCAGCTTGCGAACGAGCTTGGGGCCCTGTTGTTCGTCGATGACGAAGCTCAGGTTAAGGTCGTTCGCTGCCTGCGACATCAGGTGGATACGCTCTTCCTCGAACACCTCGAGCGCAGGTGCGAGCCGCGACAGGAAGGTTCGAATCTTGCGGCCTACCAGGCTGACCGCGGAGCAGCGGGTAATCAGTCTGACGCGACACAAGGACTCCAGGTCGGCAACCAGCCCCTGCAAAATATCTTCGTCTGGGTCCCCATCCGGTGTGTCGATCGAGACCGTGACGTTGGTCTCGGACGTCGACACCAGGTCGACCGAAACGCCATTGTCGCTGAACACCGTGAATGCGCGCGCCAGGAACCCGACTTCGTGCCACATTCCCACGCTGTCCATTGAGACCAGCGTTAATCCGTTGCGCATGCATATGCCCTTGACCTGCGGTTCGACCTCTTCGGTGACCGAGGAGACTACCGTGCCGTCCAGTTCGGGATGGTTGGTGCAACGAATGAACAACGGGATGCTGGACGACCGCAGCGGCAACAGGCAGCGGGGATGCAGCACAGTGCTTCCGGCGGATGCCAGTTCCTGTGCCTCATCGTAGTGCAACGCCACCAGCAGCCGCGCAGAGGGCACGACCCGCGGATTCGCCGTGAACATACCCGGAACGTCGGTCCAGATTTCGAGCCGGCGCGCCTGCAGTTTTACGGCCATATAAGCCGCCGACGTATCGGAGCCACCCCGCCCGAGAAGCACGGTCTCACCCTGCGAATTGCGGGCAATGAAGCCCTGCGTCAGGATGACCTTGCCCATCCCGGCCATCCGTTCCTGGAGGTCGGGATCCGGCCCATGCTCACAGGCTGCGGAAAGGTAGCTGCGGCTGCGACCGCGGTTTGCACGGCTCGCGCTGATGAGGATTTCCCGGGCGTCCATCCATTCAGTGGGCACGCCGACACTGTTCAGGTAAGCCGCTCCGAGGCACGTCGACATCAGTTCGCCGAGAGCCATGATGCGTACCCGCACCCGCACGCTTACCTCGCGTACGAGCCGAATGCCTGCGATCAGCTGATCAAGTTCGTGAAGGTAGTCGTCAAGTAACCCAGGGCCATCGAGCTCGAGTTCCCGCGCGACATCGTAGTGGCGCTGACGAATTTCGCCGAGGCCCTCCGTCGACCGACCCGATGCCGCGGACTCCAGCAGTGCAGCCAGCGCGTTCGATACTCCCTGCAATGCAGAGTGCACCACCACCGGTTGCAGCCCATCCGCCAGCCTGTTGCGCACCAGCTGCGCGATGGTCTCCCAACACGTTCCCGACGAAACGCTGGTGCCGCCGAATTTCATCACCACCCAGTCGGAAGCCGCTATTTTTGGTGGCGCCCCCAGAGCGCCGCTGGCTTCAAACCCTGCTTGACAAAAAAAACCCGCCAGGAAATCCTCGCGGGCTCGTTGACAGCGTCCGGACTTTATCGTTAGCCGGTACTGCCGCCATTGGCGCCCGCGCACCTCTGGCGCGCCATTTGTTTTATGAGTTCTTGCGCGTTCGCTAAGAGAACGCGTCGGCACTTTACGCGGGCGTCGGAAAAATTCATCGATGAAGTACAGCGAACCTCGCCGCAAAGGTCAAGTAGACCATCGCTACTCGTCCCACTCGGGCGGGATCGTCACGGCGCCCTCCGAGGCCGACGAGACCTCGGCGCGATATTTTGCAAGGGCTCCACGCTGCACAGCCGACGGAGGCCGCTGCCACCGTTTCCGGCGGCGGGCCATTTCCTGCTCGTCGATACCGACATTAATTTGCTTCGTTTGCGCGTCAATCAGGATGGTATCGCCGTCTTCAAGGAGTGCAATAGGCCCGCCCAGAGCCGCTTCCGGCGCAATATGCCCGACCACAAAGCCGTGGCTGCCACCCGAAAAACGGCCGTCCGTGATCAGCGCTACCTCGGCGCCAAGGCCCTTGCCCATGATCGCCGAGGTTGGCGAGAGCATTTCCCGCATCCCCGGCCCGCCCTTCGGCCCCTCGTAACGGATAACGATCACGTCCCCGCTCTTGATTGAATTGTCCAGTATGGCCTGCAATGCCTCCTCCTCGGCATGAAAGACACGCGCCATGCCTTCAAAACGCAGGCCCTCTTTGCCGCTGATTTTCGCGACGGCACCTTCCGGGGCCACGTTGCCGTACAGGATCGCAAGATGGCTGTCGGTTTTGATCGGGTTGTCGAAGTTACGCACGATCTCCTGACCTTCCGGGTAGTCTTCAACGTTAGCCAGATTCTCGGCCAGCGTCTTGCCGCTTACGGTCATGCAGTCGCCGTGCAGGAGGCCGCGCTGCAGCAGTCGTTTCATCAGCGGCTGGATCCCGCCGATCGCGATCAGCTCGGCCATCAGGTATCGGCCGCTGGGTTTCACGTCAGCGAGTACCGGCACTTTGGCGCCGATGCGCGTGAAATCGTCGAGCCCGAGTTCCACGTCTGCCTCACGAGCCATTGCGATCAGGTGCAGTACCGCGTTCGTCGATCCACCGAGGGCGATAACGACAGTGATGGCATTTTCGAACGCTTCGCGGGTCATGATATCGAGCGGCTTGATGTCGTTCTCGAGGAGGTTCATGACGGCCGCACTGGCGCGCCTGCAGTCTTCAATTTTCTGCTCCGATACGGCTTCCTGGGCAGAACTGTTCGCGAGGCTCATTCCGAGCGCCTCTATCGCTGACGCCATCGTGTTCGCCGTGTACATACCGCCGCAGGCACCAGGACCCGGTATGGCGGTCTGCTCGACGTCGAGCAACTCGTCATCGCTGATCTTGCCGCCGGAGAGTGCTCCGACCGCCTCGAAGACGGATACGATGTCGCGACGATGTGCACCTGGCCTGATCGTGCCGCCATAGACGAACACCGCCGGCCGGTTGAGGCGCGCCATGGCCATTACGCAGGCTGGCATGTTCTTGTCACAGCCGCCGATGGCCACCAGGCCGTCGAAGCCTTCGGCTGCAACGACCGCCTCGATCGAGTCCGCGATTATCTCGCGCGAGACAAGCGAGTAGCGCATGCCCGGTGTACCCATGGAAATGCCGTCCGAAACGGTGATCGTATTAAAAACGACACCTTTGCCGCCCGCCGCGTCCGCCGCCTGTGACGCCTCCCGGGCGAGCCCGTCTATATGCATATTGCATGGCGTAACCATGCTCCAGGTTGATGCAATGCCGATCTGCGGCCGCTGGAAATCGTCTTCCGTGAACCCTACTGCACGCAGCATGGCGCGGCTGGGGGCCTGTTCATTGCCGTCAACAACGACGCGTGAATAACGTCGCAATTCTTTCTCGCTCATACGGTGCGCTCTGCAGGTCCAGGATCCCCCGGGGGGCCGGTGTCGCAGTCTAGCAATGAATGAGCGGGGCGCGAAGCACCGCAAGGCGCAAAACCCGGGTTAGCGGGCCCTAGTCGTCGTCACGAATGATTACCGCAACACGGTTGTGGACGCCCTCTTCCTGGGTCGGATTTTCGGTCGTGAGTTCCACGACAAAGGCCTCGTCACCTTCGGCCTCGGCGTCCTGCACCAACGGAATAAGAAGCCTTGCCGAGCGCTGACCGGCCCCGAATACCACTATGCCGTGGCCCGGTGGGAAGAAGTCTTCACGGGCGCTCGCGGTAATGTCGAGGACCTCGGTATTTACGACAAGGCGCGTCTCGTCCGGGTTGAAACGGACAAGGTCGATCTGCACGGCCGGATCGCGTTCCCGCACGGAGACCTGGCTTACGGCGAAAGCGACGGTATTCGCCGGGAGTTCTGCTTCGAAGCGCCGCTGATCATCGTCTTCGAGAACCAGTTCGACAGTAGCCAGCGCAATGGCCGCCGATTCGACTTCGCGCACCCTTAAAGTCGAAACCTGGTCGGCTTCGCGGCGTGTATCGGACGCCATCACCAGCGTAACCCGGGCGCGCTCCTCGTCTCTTGGAAACTCGACGTAGCCGCCGTTGGATATCTCGAACTGGCCGGAACGCCAGGGCGAACGATTGCCGCTGAAGCCGACTTCCTCCAGCCGCAACGTGAGCGGCTCATCGAGTGGCCCGCGCCGGACAATATCCACGATCACCCCGCGGTTGTCTTCACGCAAGGTCAACGAACTCGATTGTGTCCTGAATGACCCCGGATTGATGATTATCTCCAGGTCCGGCGTGGCCAGTTCGGTGAGATCGATAAGTTCGATGGCGGTTTCGGGGACTGCGTCGGGCGAGTTCGCCAAATCCACGGCCGCAGTCTCGGGCGTCGCACTCCGAAGGTTCCCGGCCGGTGCTGCCGCCGCCAACTCCCCTTCTGCCGACGTTACCGGACTCTCGGCTTCATTGAGCGGGCTCGCGGGACTCACTCCGGCGTAGCCCGCTGACGATCCTTCGACACCCCTGTTTCCCGCAACTGCCGGCCGGATCTCATCCGCGGGCGGTGGCGGAATCGAACGGGTCGTTGCGGACCCTGGATCGAACTTCCGAATTAATTCGTCGACGATCCCGAACTGGTAACCGGCTACGCCGAGCAGCGATAACAGTGCCACCAGCGCGATGACCCATTTCAATGAGCCACCGCTGTCCTCGAACTCGACGTGGGTTGTAACGTCCGGTGCAACGGTGCTGTCCGTCGGCCGGTAGCCGAGCGCTGCCAGGAAAGCGGCCATGGAATCGAAGCGTGTGACACGCGCATACGACAGGGCCTTCTTGATCGCAGACCATTGTTCGCCACTGACGCCGGTAAGCCGCTGCGCCGACATGCCGGCTGCGGCGGCCTCAGCCGCATTTCGTGGGCCGAAAACGCGGTAGCCGGCCACGAGGCGGTACAACAGGCAGGCAAGCGAGAATACGTCGTCGGACGGCACTGGATCCTCGCCGGTCAGCACCTGCATGCTCGAGTATGCAGGCGTCAATGCGCCGAGCACCGCCGGGTCAAAATCATCGGCGTCATCACGTTGCCGCTGCTGAACCCTGGCCACGCCGAAATCGAATAACTTTGCGTCGCCGCTCGGCAAAATCATGATATTGCCGGGTTTTACGTCTGCATGAACGATGCCGCAACGATGTGCATATTCGAGCGCTTTGCCGACCTGGCGCACGATGCGGAACGAGGTCTCCTGGTCGATCTTCCGGCTGTCAGGAGAATCCAGGATGTCCGCAAGGGTCCGGCCATCCAGCCACTCCAGGACGATGTAGTAAAGGTCATCGTCGCGATCAAAATCGATAAACCGAACGATGTTCGAATGCGTGAGGCAACGGCTCTTGGCCGCTTCCTGCTGCAGAGCTCGGAGCGCCTTCCCGTTCCTCGCCAACTGCGGCGTCAAGACCTTGATAGCTACCCACGGCTCCTGTGAGCCCGCTTCCGCCAGGCGTCGGTCGAGCGCCTTGTAGACGACGCCCATGCTGCCACCGGATACCCGCTCCTGCAGCACGAACCGGTCGCGAAGAACCGATCCCACCTGCACCTGATCATCGGGATTTTCAGGTTCGAAAAAGTCGGTTGCAATCACATCGGTACTGCTGAAAGGATCGTCGTTCGCCGGCTCGTCAATAGCACTCGCGGAAGCTGACTGATCCATCTGCGGCCGCGAGGCCTCAGTGTTGCTCGTCGGTACCTGCTCCGTGACATAGCGATCCAGCATCGACTTGACGAGCTGGTAAGTCTCCTTCTTCAGTGCGCCGGAATCCAAACGCTCCTCCAGAACCCGGCGAATCTCTGCCTCACTGCCGCCGCTTGCTTCGAGCAGGCGGCCGATAGCCTCCCTGATCTCGGCCAGCATCTGCACATCGTTCTCTTTGCCGGCCAGCCGGTCCTCGAAGCTCGCCAGCTGATCAGAAAAGGTCGCGCGCAAATTGTCGGATTCGGCACTCATGGTCCATCAACAACGAAAAAACTCGTTAGCAAAACGCACATTTCTCCAAGTCTATCTCCTGAGTCAATCATACACGCGGAACTGGTCGTCAAATTACCTTGCCCGGATTCAAAAGAGCCTGCGGGTCCAGCGCATGCTTCAGCCGCCGCATCAGCTCGAGTTCCGTCCCACCGCGGTACTGCTCGAGGTAGGTCCTCTTGGTGACACCGACCCCATGTTCCGCACTGAAACTACCACCGAGTTCCGCCACGAGATCGTATATGGTCGTCGTCACCTGCCCGACCCGTTTCGCGTCGCTGGCCAGGTCCTCCGGAACGGACAGGTTGTAGTGGAGGTTACCATCGCCGACGTGGCCGAAAATCACCGGTCTTGCCGAAGGTTCCTGCCCGCGCAGGCTCTCCGCACAGCGCACCAGGAACTCCCGCATGCGGCCGACCGGAACCGAGATATCATGCTTGATGCTCGGACCTTCGTATTTTTGCGCCTCCGAGATCGCGTGACGGGCGCGCCAGAACGTTTCCGCCTCGGCGAGGTTCTTGGCGATCACGGCATCCGCCAGTTGACCGGCCTCGACCGCGCCCTCGAGAAATTGCCCTAGAGCCGCCGATTCCTCACCGACGGCCACCTCGGCAAGCACGAACCAGTCACCGGAAAGCTCGCATGGCAGTGCCGCGCCGCCAATATGACATTCGACCAGTTGCAGCGCGTATCTGGAGATGAGTTCAAACGATTCGATGCGGTCGCCGAGCCCGGCTCGCATTCCTGCCAGCAGAGTTACCGCGCTACCCGCATCCGGCAAGGTCATCAGCAACGTGGTGGTTTCGCCCGGATCGGGGTACAGCCTGAGGGTGGCAGCGGTAATTATTCCGAGTGTTCCCTCGCTGCCTATGAACAGCTGCTTGAGATCGTATCCCGCCGTGTCCTTGTGGAGCGAACGCAAGCCGTCGATGATGCTGCCGTCCGCCAACACCACTTCGAGGCCGAGGACCTGTTGCCTCGCCGTGCCGTATCGAATGACATTTATACCCCCCGCATTCGTCGCGAGGTTGCCACCAATCTGACAGCTTCCTTCCGCACTGAGACTCAGCGGGAAATAGCGATCGACGGCGCGCGCTTCATCCTGCAGGGTGGCCAGGACACAGCCCGCCTCCGCAACCATCGAAAAGTCCTGCGCGTCGATTGAGCGAATCCTGTTCAGGCGCGCAAGCGACAGGATCAGTTGTTGCCCGGATTCGTCCGGAATTGCTCCGCCGCACAGGCCGGTATTGCCGCCCTGCGGCACAATAGCGATGCCGGCGCGCGAGCATAACCTGACGATGTCAGCGACCTCCGCGGTGGTACCCGGTGACACCATGGCAAGCGCTCGTCCGTGCAGGACGTTCCGCCATTCTGTTACGTGCGGTTCGAGCGCCTGTTCCTCTGTGACGCAGGCCTTGTCGCCGACGACGTCGGCGAGTTCCGCGAAAAATGAGTCAGTCTTCGACAATGACCTGCTCCGCAAAGGTGGCCCAGTCGATATTGCTGCCGCAGAAGACCAGCACCACGCGCTTCCCCGCCAGTTCCCGGCGCAGCGGTCCTGTCAGGGTTGCCGTCGACGCCGCACAGGCCGGCTCAACGGCGAATTTCATCCGCTGGAACAGGAATCCCATCGATTTCCGTAGTTCCAGGTCGTCGACTTCCACCAGGCGATCGACGTTGGTCCGGCAAAGCTCGAACGAATATGGCATGGCATAGGGTGCCCCGAGACTGTCCGCAATCGTACGGACCCGGTCGATAGCGCACGGCTCCCCGGCGTCGAAGCTCCTCTGCATCGTGTTTGCGCCACGCGGTTCGACTCCGATGATCTCGACGGACGGGCGCAGCTGTTTAACGGCATTGGCGATGCCGGCCATCAGGCCTCCGCCGCCAATCGGTACGATCAGCGCGTCGAACTCGTCCAGTTGCTCGCATATTTCGAGTCCGACCGTGCCTGTTCCCTTCGCCACCTCCGGACCCTCGAAAGGGTGCACAAAAAAACGGCCTTCCTCTCGTTCGATTGACCTGGCAACTTCGAACGCCTCGTGAACATCGTCAACCAGGATGACCTCCGCCCCATAGGATTTGCAGGCCTTTATTCGATACGGATTCGCTGTTCCAATCATTACTACTTTTGCAGTGCTGCCGAGAGCCTGCGCCGCAAAAGCAGTCGCGATGGCGTGATTACCCGCACTGACGGCGGTGACACCCTTATCGAGCTGCTCCCGCGACAAGGCGTGAAGGTTGGCAAGCGCGCCGCGTGCTTTGAAGGTGCCGGTCCGTTGCAGAAACTCGAGCTTGCCCCAGACACGCGTGCCGTTGTCCAGCGCCAGCTCAATGCCGGCGCAGCGCAACAATGGCGTGCTCCGGATGCTCTCCCCCAACGCCTCTCTGAGCCCGCGGACGTCGTCAATAGAGGGCCCTGACACTGTCATGAGTGCGCGCGTGCGCAAGCATTGCGCATTATGTCAAACCGCTGTTTCATCGTGTCCTTCGGTGAACTGAAAGTCCTGTTCCTTCAATTGCTTTCAGATAGAACTTGCGCTGCATCCGAGACTGCTTTAATTTGATTCCATGGTACCCGGTCAGTCAATGTCAGCCGCCTTGGGGAGTCAAAAGGTCGCTGGCCCAATCCTGCACGTCGGTACCACGGTGACACGCGAACTCTAGTGAATAAAACAGTCGCGCGGAAGTCGCTTCGGGCATATAAATGGAACTAGACGATTTGTCTCAATCCGGTATTCGGCGTATTGCCGACTATTCGCCGTACCTGGATCAGCTGGCAGGCCTTGCGCAGGAAATGGGCCTGCGTCAGCGCAGTAACCTCGTGCATCTCGAGCGCAGCCTCCACCAGCACTGGTCGCTGGGCCAGAACAACATCCTCAGCTGGGCGCCGCTCGATGAAGGCATTCTCATCCTGGTCGTCCCGCATTATGCGATCGCGGAGTACACCTCGTCACAGCAGGGCTCGACACCGCCCCGCGTATCCCCCGCTTTCATAACGGAACTGATTTCCGGCGATCGGCAACTCAATTACGAACAAATGCAGAAAGTCGCGCGCTTGCTCGATGTCAAACCCGTCTATGTGCAGCTACGGCAACCGCTCTCCGGCCACCCGGTCGAGACCCAGATAATCGAGAAGATGATTCGGCGTTACGGCATCAACTTTGTCGCGAGCCGGGCCGTTACGCTGTTCGACATTGTCGGCTTTGGTCTCTTGACGCCGTTCGAGCAAATGACCCAGCTAAATAGCCTCTCGTATTCGCTGAACTCTGCGCATGCGAAAATGCTGGAACAGGATGTCGGCATCAATTTTGCGCGTTCGTCGAGCGGCGACGGCTTCTATGTCTGGAATCGTGACGATGGCCTGGAAGCCAACGTCAATCTCTACCATTTCATGCACATCGTGTTGGCGGACAATGCAATCGCGCGCAGTAAGGCCGCATCGAAAGCGGTACCCAGGCTGCGCGCCTGTTTTCATGTTGGCAGCTGTTACGAATTCCACCAGGCCGAGGGGCTCAACCCAACGATGCACGACTTCATTGTGGGTGACGTCACTATCGAACTCGCTCGCATGATCGAAGCTGCGCTGCCCGGGCAGATACTGGTCGGTGAGTTTGTTGCGCATCATTCTGCCCCCAAACCGGATCCGACGCAGACGCAAGCGAATATCGACGCAGTAACCTTCCTGCAGCGCGCGCAAGGTAATCTTTCCAAGCTGAGCGGCCTCGAGTTTTCCGGTGAGCGCGTGACCGCAATCAAGTGCTACCTTACCGGCGAGAACATGGGCGGTGGCCAATTCAGCATCCGCAGGCTGACGATCAAGGACAAGCACGGACTTTCACGCGTTGCCTACAACGCGAAGGTGAATATCTACCGCGAGAATACGCAGCCAATTCTGCTGGGTATCGAGGATCGCAAGCTTCCCGAGGCAAGGCAGTCCGCATAAAAACGGTGTCGCCCTCGGTGCGAACCCGCTTCGAATTCGTATCGATACCGCCCAGCCAAAAAAAAACGGCCGCCCCTGTACCAGTGAGGGCGGCCATTTTTTTGTGACTGGTCGGGGCGGGGAGATTCGAACTCCCGACCCCCACAACCCCATTGTGGTGCGCTACCAGGCTGCGCTACGCCCCGACCGAATTACGTGAATGTGTGAAGGCGGGCAATGATACTTGCCCGACCACCGTATAGGAAGCCTGGTATCAGCGCCGCAAGATCTTAAGAACTTGTTCAAGTTCTATGCGTAACTGTTTGATAATCTGCTGACTTTGCGAGACATCGGACTTGGCCTGATCACCCATCAGTCGCTGTCTCGCACCGCCGATGGTGAAGCCCTCGTCATACAGCAGGCTACGGATCTGCCGGATAATAAGCACATCCTGCCGCTGATAGTAGCGACGGTTACCCCGCCGCTTGACGGGCTTCAATTGTGGGAACTCCTGCTCCCAATACCTGAGTACGTGCGGCTTCACCGCACACAAGTCGCTTACTTCGCCAATTGTGAAGTAACGCTTGCCAGGAATTGGTGGTAGTTCGTCGTTATTCCCCGGTTCCAGCATAGGCTTCGACGCGTGCTTTTAGTTTTTGTCCCGGGCGAAATGTCACTACACGGCGAGCCGAGATTGGAATCTCTTCCCCCGTCTTGGGATTTCTGCCGGGACGTTCTTTTTTATCGCGTAGGTCAAAGTTTCCAAAACCGGAAAGCTTGACCTGCTCCCCAACTGCCAATGACGCGCGCAACTCTTCAAAGTACATGTCGACAAGTTCGCGTGCTTCGCGCTTGTTTAAACCAAGCTCGTTGAACAGCGACTCCGCCATGTCTGCTTTTGTCAGTGCCATTGTTGCTAGTCTCTCAATTCTGCGCCGAACGTGTGGCGCAATTTTTGCACTGCCGCGGCTTGAGCGGCGTCCGCATCATCGTCAGTAAGGGTGCGCGATGTTTCCTGCAAAATCAAGCTTATTGCGACGCTTTTTAGCCCAGCTTCTATTCCCGGGCCCTTGTAAATGTCAAAAATCCTGACATCTCGCATTATTTCCGGGGCTGCCGCCGCAACCGCCTGAACGAGATCGTCGCCGGAAATATCCTCCCGTACGATGACGGCGATGTCGCGACGTATGACCGGGAATCTCGACACCGGTTGCGCAATCGGCGCCTTGGATATGAGTGCCTGCAGCGCATCCAGTTCGAATACGTAGGCATCGCGTTTCAAATCAAGGTTCTTTGCAACCCGTGGATGTAGCTTGCCAATGATGCCGATCTCATGACCGCCGCGAACAATTGCGGCCGACTGGCCCGGCTGCAACGCGGGGTGCTCGATCGACCGGAAGCCAATATCCGTTGTATCGCCTGCAAGCTCCAGTATCGCCACGAGGTCTGATTTAATATCATAAAAATCAACCGATTGCGTAGCAATGTCCCACTGCTCAGGCACCGCCGCACCGCAGGCCACGGCAGCGACTCTTACAACCTCCTCGGGCATTTCCAGCGTACCGTGAAACGACTTGCCTATTTCGAAAAGTCGCACACGCTCCTGTTGCCTCGCAGTATTCGCCGACGCACTGGACACCAGTCCGGGCAGCAGCGATGAACGCATGACCGACATCTCTGACGAAATCGGGTTGCTCAAAATCAGGTCGGAACCATTAACCGCGAAAGCGGCATTGCTGCGTTCGTCGATAAAACTGTAGGTGATCGCCTCTTCGTAATCCCTGGCAACGAGGGTCGCCGAGACGAGGTCAAGGTCGACCACGGACTCGGTTACCGCCCGCAGGGGCGACGCTGCAATTTCTGTCGTTTCGGGCACGGAATCGTAGCCGTGAATGCGGACAATCTCCTCGATCAGGTCCACTTCCGAAGTAATGTCAAATCGGTAGCTCGGCGCTACGACGTCCCAGCCGTGCTCATTCGCCCTGACGGTCAACCCGAGACCTTCCAGGACACCCGAGACAACCTCGTCCTCGACGTCGAGTCCGAGCAGCAGAGACACGCGCGACCGTCTAAGTGAGATCGGATCGCGTTTCGGTAAATGCGACTCCGCGACATGGTGCACGAGCGGTCCTGCTTCACCGCCTGCGATCTCGAGCAGCAATTCGGTCGCGCGTTCGACAGCACGACCCTGCCCGCCGAAATCGACGCCGCGCTCGAATCTCAGGGAAGCATCGGTGTGCATGCCGTAGGACCGCGCACGGCCGGCCATGAATGCCTGCGGCCAGAATGCCGCTTCAAAAAATACGTCGGTCGTCTGGTCACTGACCGCGGTGCTCAATCCACCCATGATGCCGGCCAGGCCGATGGCGCCGCTGTCGTCGGCGATCACCAGCGTATCGTCGTTGACAATGACTTCCTTTTCGTCGAGCAGCGTTACCTTCTCGCCCTGTTTGGCCAGCCGCGGCCGAATCGCACCCTGCACGCGTGCCGCATCGTAGGCATGCAGCGGTTGTCCCAGCTCGAGCATTACGTAGTTGGTGATATCGACGACCGGCGAAATGCCGCGCAGACCGGAGCGCCGCAGCCGCTCGACAAGCCACAGCGGCGACCTGGCTGCCGGATCGATGTTCCGGATCAGCCGGCCGGCAAAGCTCGGGCAGCCCTCGGGCAATGGAATTTCGACCGGCAGCGTATCCTCTGTCGAGGCCGCGACCGGCGCAATGTCTGGCGACTTGAGAGGGCTTCCCGTCAGCGCCGAAATGTCCCTGGCTACACCCAGCACGCTGAAGCAATCGCCACGGTTCGGCGTCAGGTCGAGGTCGAATACCGTATCCGGCAACCCGAGATATTCGGTCAGCGGCATGCCGGCCGGGGCGTCGTCAGGCAGCGCAATGATTCCGTCGGACTCCTCGCCCAGCCCGAGTTCCACTGCCGAACAGAGCATGCCGTTCGACACCACACCTCGTATCTTGCTCTTGCGCAGCTTGAGCCCGTTGGGGAGAGTAATCCCCGGCACCGCCAGTGGGCTCTTCATCCCGGCTATCACGTTCGGGGCACCGCACACGACGTCAACCGTTTCCTCGCCGCCGGCACTCACTTTGCAGACACTGAGGCGGTCAGCATCGGGATGCTTTTCGACCTCCAGAACCTGCGCGACAATCACGCCATCGAGGCCGTCACCCTGTTCGTCCACGCCGTCGACCTCCAGCCCCAGCATCGTCAGCTGATGCTCGAGTGCATTCGTGTCGAGGGCTGGATCGACCCATTCACGCAGCCAGGATTCGACTATCTTCATCGCGTCTACCTGAACTGCTTGAGGAAGCGCAGATCGTTTTCAAAAAACGTGCGCAAATCCGTAACGCCATAACGCAACATTGCGAGGCGTTCGATGCCCATGCCAAAGGCGTAACCTGTGAACTCTTCGGGATCCACACCGGCCGCCTCCAGGACGTTCGGGTGCACCATTCCGCAGCCCAGGATCTCGAGCCATTTGCCCTCCTCCCACAGCACGTCCACCTCGGCCGACGGTTCCGTGAACGGAAAATAGGACGGCCGGAACCGCAATTCGGCCTTGCGTTCGAAATACGCTTCGACGAACTGGTGCAGAACGGCTTTCAGGTTCGCGAAGCTGATGCCACGGTCGACGACAAGGCCCTCCACCTGGTGGAACATCGGCGTGTGCGTCTGATCCGAATCGCAACGGTAAACGCGCCCCGGCGCGATGATGCGTATGGGGGCGCCTTCTTCGACCATGGAGCGGATCTGTACGGGCGACGTGTGCGTGCGCAGCAGCTTTCCGCCAGGGAAATAGAACGTGTCGTGCATGGCCCGCGCCGGATGATTCTCGGGGATATTCAGCGCAGTGAAGTTGTGAAAATCGTCCTCGATCTCGGGACCCGAGCGAACACCGAACCCCGCGTTCTGGAAGATCCTCACGATCCGGGACATCGTCCTCGAAACGGGATGACGGCCGCCGATCGAGTAGCCGCGACCCGGCAGCGTCACGTCGACGGCGTCTTTGGCAAGCCGTTCCTCGAGCGCGACCGATTCGAGTGCTTCACGACGCGCGTTTATGCGCCCCATGACTTCCTGCTTCGCCCGGTTTATCTCCTGGCCGGCAGCCGGCCGCTCCTCGGCCGGCAGCTGGCTCAGCGACTTGAGCCGCGCCGTCAGTTCGCCTTTCTTGCCAAGGTAGGAGACCCGTACCGCGTCCAGCGCAGCCAGGTCGCCCGCCGCATCGATTTCAGTTGCGGCTGCATCAACCAGCTCACTCAGTGCCTGCATCGTGTCAGATCCCGGGCCGCTTGTCCGCCCCTATGGTCTGGTTTCAGATGTTCTGCGTGAGGGCCGCTTTTGCCTGTTCGGCAATTGCTCCGAAGCCCTCCGGATCGTGCACCGCGATGTCTGCGAGCACTTTACGGTCGACTTCGATATTGGCCAGATTCAGACCGTTGATCAGCCGGCTGTAGGAAAGGCCGTGCAGACGCGCGGCCGCATTGATGCGGGTGATCCACAACGCGCGAAACTGGCGCTTGCGCTGCCGCCGGTCGCGGTACGCATATTGCCCGGCCTTGATAACCGCCTGCTTGGCGGTCTTGTAGAGTTTACTGCGAGCGCCGTAGTAGCCCTTGGCTTCCCCGAGGACTTTCTTATGGCGTGCTTTGGCGGTAACGCCACGCTTTACTCGTGCCATCTCTCAATCTCCTCTTAGCTGTAAGGGAGCATGCGGCGCACGCTCTTCACATCGGCATCTGCGATCTGCTCGGTCGAGCCGAGATGACGCTTACGCTTGGCCGGTTTCTTGGTAAGAATGTGATTGAGATGGGACTGAGCGCGCTTGTAGCCACCCTTGCCCGTCCGCCGGAAGCGCTTGGCCGCGCCCCGGTTGGTCTTCATCTTCGACATCTTGTCGTCTCCACTTTGTTAGCCATACCACGCACCGGACATTATTTCGAACATCCGGCCGCTGCAGGCGGGGACAGCCCGGGGCTTACGCCCCTGGGCAACACTTACTTCTTCTTCGGTGACATCACCATAATCATTTGCCGCCCTTCCATCTGCGGCATCTGCTCGACAACACCGTACTCTTCCAGATCATCCCTGACTCGAGCCAGCAAATTCGCACCCAGTTCCTGGTGCGCCATTTCCCGGCCTCTGAATCTCAAAGTGATCTTGGTCTTATCGCCTTGCTCGAGAAATTCCATGAGCTTGCGCAATTTGACCTGGTAATCACCTTCCTCCGTACCTGGACGAAACTTGATTTCCTTTACGTGTACCTGTTTTTGTTTGCGTCTGGCCGACTGGGCTTTCTTGTTCTGCTCGAACAAGTATTTGCCAAAGTCCATGATCCGACATACTGGTGGATCCGCCGTTGGCGCAACCTCGACAAGATCGAGGCTCTCGTTCCGGGCCAGTTCGATAGCTGCTGGCACCGACATGACCCCTTTCTGTTCACCCTCCGAGTCAATAACTCTGACTTCGGCGGCATCGATTTCCTCGTTTCGCCTAACGCGTTTTGTGACTGCGATCCCGGTGTCCTCCTCAAACCAACAGGTAAAACCGACCATCTGCCATCGGGCAGATGTACGGGAACGCGATTCTATATACCCGGCGTGCAATAAACAACCGGGAGAACTCCGATTTTCTCAAAGGAATCAGGCATTTTGTTGCTAAAAAGGGACAGTGACTTTAAGTGCCAGGCGAAAACGGGACTTTAGGCCCGCGCCTGGCACTTAAAGTCACTGTCCCCTTTTTGAGTGGTGGGCGATGCGGGTTTCGAACCTGCGACCTCCACGATGTCAACGTGGCGCTCTACCCCTGAGCTAATCGCCCTGTTTGCCAATAATCCTACCGCGGATCCTGCCCTCGTTCGAACCAGCCTGCGCCGCATGTGCCAACGGTTCACACAGCGGATTGTTTGTGTTTCCCCCGAGCTAATCGCCCGTTCGGCCCTGCACCCGCCGCCGCGGGCGGCATAAGATACTGAAGCCCCTGCTGCGGCGCAAGACCCTCAACCCGCCTTCAAGTCCGGGAGGCCGAGCCCCTCCTGCCGAATGCGGCGAATTTGGTCCCTGAGCCGGGCAGCTTCCTCGAATTCCAGGTCCCGGGCATGCCGCAGCATCTGTTTTTCTAGCTTCGCCGCTTTCTTCATCAGTTGCTCCGGCGACATCGATGCGTACGGCGTTTTGTCCTCGGCCGCGCGCCGCCGCGCCCCCTTCGGCGCCGGATATGCGGCCTCCATGATGTCGGCGACCTGCTTGACGATGCTTGCCGGCGTTATTCCGTGCACCTCGTTGTGTTCGAGCTGCCGCTTGCGGCGCCGATTGGTCTCATCGATGGCGCGCCGCATCGATCCAGTCACTCTGTCGGCATACAGGATCGCCGTGCCGTGCAGGTTTCTCGCAGCACGGCCGATCGTCTGGATCAGCGAACGGTCCGAGCGCAGGAAGCCTTCCTTGTCGGCATCGAGGATCGCCACCAGTGAGACCTCCGGCATATCGAGCCCCTCGCGCAGCAGGTTGATGCCGACCAGCACATCGAACGCTCCGAGCCGCAGATCCCGGATGATCTCGGTCCTTTCCACCGTGCCGATATCGGAATGCAGGTAGCGCACACGAACCTGGTGCTCACCGAGGTAGTCCGTCAGGTCCTCGGCCATCCGCTTGGTCAGCGTCGTTATCAGCACGCGCTCGCCAGCCGCGACACGCTTGCCGATCTCGGACAGCACATCGTCGACCTGTGTCTTTGCCGGTCTCACAACGACCTCGGGGTCCACGAGGCCCGTCGGGCGCACGAGCTGCTCCACGACATTGTCCGCGTGCTCGGTCTCGTATGAGCCTGGTGTCGCGGACACGTATAACGTCTGCGGCGACAGCCGTTCGAACTCGTCGAACCGCAATGGTCGGTTGTCCAGGGCCGATGGCAATCGAAACCCGTGCTCCACCAGGGTCTCCTTGCGGGACCGGTCTCCCCGGTACATGCCACCGAGTTGCGGCACGGTAACGTGACTCTCGTCGATGATCAGGAGGGCATCGTCCGCCAGGTAGTCGAACAGGCACGGTGGTGGCTCTCCCGTGCCGCGCCCCGAGAGGTAACGTGAATAATTCTCGATGCCGGAGCAGTACCCGAGCTCCTGTATCATCTCTAAATCAAATAAGGTTCGCTGTTCAAGCCTCTGAGCTTCCAGCAGTTTTTCGTGGTTACGGAGATATTCGAGACGTTCCTTTAGCTCGACCTTGATGGCATCACAGGCCTTCAGCAGGGTCTCTCTCGGCGTCACGTAGTGGGTCTTCGGAAAGATGGTCAGGCGCGCCACGCGCCGTGTCACCTCGCCCGTCAACGGATCAAAGTACGAGAGCGACTCGATTTCGTCATCGAACAGTTCGATCCGCACCGCATCGCGATCCGATTCTGCCGGGAAGATGTCGATGATGTCCCCGCGGACGCGATAGGTGCCCTGCGAGAAGTCGAGTTCATTGCGCTGGTACTGCAGTTCGGCCATGCGGCGCAGGATCATTCGCTGGTCGATACGATCTCCACGCACCAGGTGCAGAACCATGCCGAAGTAAGCTTCCGGATCGCCCAGGCCATAGATTGCGGATACCGTCGCGACAATGACCGCGTCGCGCCTTTCGATCAGCGCTTTGGTCGCCGAAAGCCGCATCTGCTCGATATGCTGGTTGATCGACGCGTCCTTTTCGATGTAGGTGTCCGAACTCGGGACGTAGGCCTCCGGCTGGTAATAGTCGTAATAGGAGACGAAGTACTCGACGGCATTGCGTGGAAAGAACTCCCTCATTTCCCCGTACAGCTGTGCCGCAAGGGTCTTGTTCGGCGCGAGAATAATGGCCGGGCGCTGCACCCGCTCAATGACGTTGGCCACCGTGTAGGTCTTACCCGAGCCCGTTACCCCCAGCAGTATCTGCCTGGCCAGCCCGTCCTCGAGTCCTTCGACGAGGCCCGCAATCGCCGCGCCCTGGTCCCCGGCCGGCTGGTAGTCGGAGACGAGCTTCAGCGTATCCCGATCCTCGACCGACGATTTGTTGGGCAGGCTTGTGGATTCACGTAACATCGGGTGTCCATATCGCGGAGGCAACCAGTGAGTTTATCAGTTTCGCCGCGCATGGCGCGGGTGAA